>CACHTK010000005.1 GCA_902582765.1 uncultured Pelagibacteraceae bacterium | reverse complement strand
TTCTCCAATTCAATTAATATAGATTTATTGTCCTGAAGCTTTGTTACTTTAATGTTTGGTAATAGATGAAACCTTATTTCAAAGTTAGTAACTTTAAAATTCTTTTTTTTAATAAGTTTTTCTTTTCCAAAAAGAATATTCTTATTTATATCAAACTCTAAACTTCTTTGATGAATTACTCCATATCTTGATAAATATCCATCATGTGAGCATTTAATACTCCAATAATTTTTTTCATATGTTACGTCACCATCAAACGTTTTAAATCCTTTGCTTACTATACTAGGACCTTTACTATTTTTTTTAAAATTACAAGTTGAAGAGTTATCTAAAATTAATGTCGAATGAGTTGCAGTCGATTTTGAAATTGAATTCAGTTGATGGTTATGATCTTGAAAATAACCAGAGTTAGTAATTAGTTTTTTACCCTTAAAAAAAAATTCAAATGATAATGGTCCACTTTGATAATTTTCGGAGTAATTTCTTGCTGGATTATTTCCTGTGTCCATAGCAAGGACTATGTTTTTATTTTTTAATATTGTATAGCCAGATACATCAAATTTATCATTCTTAAACTTGTATCTAAAAAGAGATAAATATTTGTCAAAGTCATTATTGTTTGAATTATTATTTCCGTTAAATAATAAACTCTGCTTTAATGACCCCCAAATAAAATCATAGGATTTACCAAGATAATGAATTATCTCATTTAAGTATTCTGGGATGTCATTTAATGAGTCTTTTAACAGCTCTCTTATCAAAATAAAATATTTTAAATAAAAAACCATCTGTCTTATATTTCTTGATTTTGGAAAATAGTTATTATCAAAAGATGTGTTAATAATCTTTTTAAGTAAATCTAACCCATACTCCAAAAATCTATTGTTTTTGTATGCTATACCAGTGAGAGTTATAGCTGTACACCCTATCATCTTGTCGTTTAAATCAGATGATCTGTCAATTTCATTCATTAAATGATTTACTTGCTTACTGATTATTTCGTTAAAACTATTTTTATAGCGACTTGTAGACTCATTATAAGTTATTTTTGAATTTGAAATCCAAGCTATTACTCTTTTAGAAAGAATATCTATTTCCCAACTTTTTGTTTCGTAGTTTTGATTCTTTTTAATCCATTTTTCAATAATTGACTGAGTAACTTCATTTGAAGATTTAAGATCTATTGAAAACAACCAATAAAAACTATGAAGTTTTTTAAAATCATTATATTTTAAACGTTTATTTTCCCACATTGATTGAACATTAAAATCTTCAATCTTCTTTTTTTGTTTTTCATATTTTATTAATGAACTAAGTATATTAAGACCTGGCTGATAAACTAAAATATTTTCATCAACTCTTGAAATTTTTTTATTATAAATAGATGAGTTTAAATAAATCTTTCGTATTTGGTTTTTAAAAATAAAATAAAATTCATTGATATAATTAAAAGAACTTTTTAAAAACATTTTACATTGATTTTAGTTTTTCTATATTAGTTTTAATATCCCCATCGTTCTCTTTAAAAACTGTGGTTCCAGATACCAAAATATCAGCCCCAGCCTCTAAAACTATTTTTGAATTACTAAAATTAATTCCTCCATCAACCTCAATATCAAAGTGATATTGGTTTTTATCTTTTAATTTTTTTAATTCTTTTATTTTATCTAATACTTCAGGCATAAATTTTTGCCCACCAAAACCAGGGTTAACACTCATAACAAGAATTAAATCAATATTGTGTATTTCATCAATTAAAGTTTTTATTTCAGTTTTTGGATTTAAAGATACACCAACTTTTTTGCCAAACTTTTTTATCAAACTTATGGACTCTTTTAAGTTTTTAGTTGCTTCAGGATGAATAGTTATTATATCAGCACCAGCATTTGCATAATTTTCAATGTATTCATGTACTGGAGAAATCATTAAGTGTACATCAAATGGAAGTTTGGTATATTTTCTTAGATTTCTTATCACTGGTGGACCTATTGTTAGATTCGGTACAAAGTGGCCATCCATTACATCGACGTGAATTAAATCAGCCCCACCTTGTTCTAGTTTCTTAATTTCATTACCAAGCTGGCTGAAGTCAGCAGATAATATAGAAGGAGAAATTTGAATTTTTTTCATTTGATACTAAAAATATTAGTATCAATTTTTTGTTTTATTTGAATTAGTTTTTACTGAATATTCTATATATTTCTCTAGCAATTTCACTTTCAAGAGGGAATGAAAGCATGCCCATAACTGAATAACCAAGTAAATAAGGCATTAAATAGAAACGGCCCATGTAAAAGAACCATGCTACATAAAGTGGAACCAAAGGTCCTATAATGAAGCTTGGAGTAATTGGTTTAAATATTTTTATAAGTGGGTTTGTTAGTTTGACAAATACTTTCATAAAGAAAAACTGTGAATCTTCCTTCTGAAATATATTCATCGCAACTCGCCCAATTAGAGTCCACATTATAACTCCAAGGATATAATCAATTATATAAACTAAGGGATGGAAGTTTGCTGACATTTTTGATCTCATCTAGGGGCGAAATTTTCGCCCCTAAAATAAAATATTTTAATTAATGTTGTTTTCCAAGTATGGTTTTTCCACTTGGTACACGGACATCATCAACCATTTTCTGAGTAGCTGCGTCTGGTGCTGCAGTAATTAAACTGACAACAATCATAGAAACTAAACTCACAGCCGCTCCAACTATTCCAAAAGTTAGTTGAGTTATACCTAAGAAACCAGATCCACCACTTCGTACCCAAACTAGATACGCAGTTCCTGAGATCAGTCCTAATAGCATTCCCGCAACAGCTCCTGGAGCGTTAGCTCTCTTCCACCATACACCAAGTACAAGTGGGAAGAATAGTCCAGACATCGCAAAGTCAAAAGCCCAAATTACCGAACCTAGAATACCTTGTATCTCTAGTGCAGCAATTGTAGCTCCTGCAAAACCAATCAATACAAGTAATACCCTTGCAACAATTAATCTTTTTGCAGTTTCAGCTTTTGGATTAATGATCTTGTAGTAAACATCATGTGATAACGCATTTGAAATAGCTAAAACTAATCCATCTGCAGTTGACATGGCAGCAGCCATACCTCCAGCAGCAACTAGTCCAGATATTACATAAGGTAATCCAGCAATTTCAGGTGTTGCTAATACAACAGCACTCCCTTTCATAAAGAACTCATTAAGTTCCAGAGTTCCATTGCCATTAAAGTCACTTACAAACATCAACTTCGCTTGGTTCCAGTTTTGATACCAGTCAAGAGCTTGAACTTCCGTTATCGATTTACCAATAATACCAGTAGCCAAGTTAGGATCCATCAATGAAATTTTTGATAGAGTAGCTAACATTGGAGCTGAAGAATAAAGTAGGAATATAAAGAATAACGACCAACCTACTGATCTTCTAGCTGTTCTTACACTTGGAGTAGTAAAGTATCTCATCATAACGTGAGGTAATGATGCTGTTCCTGCCATCATACAAACTGCTAATGATATAAATGCCCAAGGCGTTGCATTAACTGATGAGTGCGCTTTAGTAATTGCAGACAATCCTTTTGGAACTGTAGCTAAATCTGCAGCTGAGTTTTTAACAAATCCAAATTGACCTTCAAGTTCTGCAATTCTTGCTACTTCGTCAGCTAACATGAAGTGTGGGAAGAAACCTGCACCAATATTGTTACTTATCCAGAATACTGGAAGTAAATAAGCAATAATTAATACAATATATTGCGCAACTTGTGTCCAAGTTACTGCTCTCATTCCACCAAGCATTGAGCACATCAAAATGCTCGCCAGTCCAACGTAAACTGCAATTTCAAATGGAATATCTAAAGCAACAGAAGCAATTGTTCCTGTAGCGTTAATTTGAGCAGTCACGTAAGTAAATGATGCAACAGTTAAGACTATAACAGCACTAAATCTTGCTAAGTTACCACCGTAACGAGTTCCTATAAAATCTGGTACAGTATAACATCCAAATTTTCTAAGATATGGTGCTAACAAAGATGCAACTAGTACGTATCCACCAGTCCATCCAACAAGTAGTGCCATATAACCATAGCCCTTGAAGTAAATACCACCTGCCATGGCTACAAACGATGCACCAGACATCCAGTCTGCTGCAGTTGCCATTCCATTAAATACGGTAGGTACTTGCCTTCCAGCTACGTAATAAGCATCTGTTTGAAGTGTTCTAGATAACCAACCAATTAGAGCATAAATCAAAACTGTAAATGATACAAAAAAGATACCAATCATTTTTGCTGTCATTCCAGCTTGCTCAGCTATAGCCATTATAATGATAAATACTAAAAAGCCTCCAGTATATATCCCATAGACTTTAGGTAAGTTATCTATAAATTTACCTTTTATCATTGATCACCCTCTCTTTCAGTAAATCCGAATTCATCATCTATTTTCTCTTGTCGACCGGCAAACCAGAAAATTAGAATGACGAAGATTGCAAGCGATCCCTGACATGTAAACCAATACGTTAAAGGATATCCAAATGGTCTAATGCTTGATTCTTGCATTTCGGCTCCGAAAAGAAAGATGCCAATTGAGAAAACAAACCAAATTGCTAATGTAATAAAGAGCAAGTTCCTGGTTTTTTCCCAGTGTTGTTCTTGTTTTGACATTTTTTCTCTCTCCTATAGGTTAAAGAAGGAACCATACCGATAATCAAATTTATTTAAAGCCCTAAAAACACTCGATATTGTGTCATTTTTACATTATACATCAACATATTAAGTAGATAAATGGCCCTTAAATACAGATTCAACTTAAAAGATATAAAACTTGAAGATTTCAAAGTTTATTTAGTTGCAATGTTTAAAGGCATTTTGCCAAAGAAAAAAATAAAAAATGTTGATGATTTGAAAGAATTTATTCAGCAAAAATCAGCATGGGTATCACAGGTTACTTTATATAATTATTTAAAAACAAGAATGGGCACTAAATGGGTTCTCCATTTTGATGATGAAAAATTTTTAAAATCAATTAACACAGCCAAATGGAATATATATGCAATTTCGCTACAGGATTTATCCTTTTACACAATTTCATATTTAAATGTTTTTTATAATTTCCGAGAAACTAATAAAGTTTCTGAAATTTATAATAATATTTTGGACAAAGAATTAGAGAATGGTATGCCTAAGGAAATAGTTGATGAAGCAAAGGCAAGTTTTCAGAAAAGATTAGATCAAATTAAATGGGATGACTATTATAAGTCTTGGCCATTTAATGAAAGTGCTCTTGCGTTGTATAACTGGGCTCCAGTAGCAAATGAGTTAAAATCAATAGATAGAAAAATAGTTCTTAATTCTATGATTTTAAAATGGGACAATATTAAGGAAGAGTTTTCTAAACTAATAAAGATCTAAATATTTTTTCTATTATCGACCAAGCTTTCAACAACAGAGGGATCAGCTAAAGTGGTTGTATCTCCTAATTGGCCATGTTCATTGGCAGCAATTTTTCTTAGAATTCTTCTCATTATTTTACCCGATCTTGTTTTTGGTAGTCCTGGAGCAAACTGAATTAAGTCAGGAGTTGCTATTGGACCAATTTGTTTTCTAACCCAAAGTTTTAAGTCTCTCTCTAAATCAAGAGTGCTTTTTTCTCCAGCATTTAAAGTTACATAACAGTAAAGCCCGTTTCCTTTGATGTCATGTGGATATCCAACTACTGCTGCTTCAGCAACTTTTGGATGAGCTACAAAAGCACTTTCAATTTCTGCAGTACCTAAATTATGTCCAGAAACAATAATTACATCATCTACTCTTCCTGTTATCCAATAGTATCCATCCTTATCTCTTCTACAGCCATCACCCGTAAAATATTTCCCATCAAATTGTGAAAAATATGTTTCTATAAATCTTTGATGATCACCATAGACGCTTCTCATTTGTCCAGGCCACGATTGTGAAATACAAAGTCTACCTTGTGCTTCTCCTTTTAAAACCTTGCCATCTTTATCTAGGATCTCTGGTTTAATTCCATAAAATGGTTTTGTTGCAGAACCAGGTTTCAAATCTATCGCCCCAGTTTGAGGACTTATTAATATTCCACCAGTTTCTGTTTGCCACCAAGTATCAACAATTGGACATCTACTATCACCAACAGTTTTATAATACCATTCCCACGCTTCTGGATTAATTGGTTCACCAACAGTACCTAAAAGTTTTAAAGTTTTTCTAGATGTTTTCTTTACAGGTTTATCACCTTCCCTCATTAAAGCTCTGATTGCTGTTGGAGCTGTGTAGAAAATATTTACTTTATATTTATCAACTATTTGCCACCACCTAGATGTATCAGGATAAGTAGGTATTCCTTCAAACATAATTGTAGTTGCACCATTAGCAAGTGGACCATAAATAATATAACTGTGTCCTGTAACCCAGCCTATATCAGCTGTACACCAGTAAATGTCTTTAGGTTTATAATTAAAAATATACTGGTGAGTCATTGATGCATAAACTATGTATCCTCCAGTTGTATGTAGAACACCTTTTGGTTTTCCAGTTGAACCGGATGTGTAAAGAATGAATAATGGATCTTCAGCATTCATTTCTTCTGGTTCACATTTTGTAGAAACTTTACTTGTCATTTTGTGATACCAAACATCACGATCATTGTACCAATCAATCTTTTTAGTACCTGTTCTCTTGACAACGATACATTTCTTTACGTTGGGACAGCTTTCTAAAGCTTCATCTGTAATAGATTTTAAAGGGATTGTTTTGCCACCTCTTACTCCTTCATCTGCAGTGATTACATAATCAGATTCGCAATCATTAATTCTGCCTGAAATACTATCTGGTGAAAAACCTCCAAATATTATGGAGTGAACCGCACCTATTCTTGCACACGCAAGCATTGTGTAGGCAAGTTCTGGTATCATAGTAAGGTAAATAGTTACTCTGTCACCCTTTTGAACTCCCAGATTTTTTAATCCATTTGCTGCTTTTGAAACTTCTTTATGAAGTTCTTTATATGTAATTTTTTTTTGAACCTTAGGATCGTCTCCTACCCATATAATTGCAGTCTTATTAGCATTTTTTTTAAGATGTCTATCAATGCAATTCGCTGAGGCATTTAAAGTACCATCATAGAACCATTTGATATGAACATCATCTTTACTATATTTAACGTCTTTAATTTTTTTATAAGGTTTAATCCAATTAATTCTTTTTCCTTCTTTTTTCCAAAATCCATCGTTATCTTTTATCGATTCGTTATATTTTTTTATATACTGGGATTTATTAACTGTAGCTTTACTTACCCAGTCTTTCTTAGTTTTATAAATTGTCTCTTTAGGTTTTTTGGGGATTATTTTTTTTTTTGCTTTTTTTTTCTTAGGCATGAATTTTTTTTTAATTAATTTTACCCATCTTCAAAATTATTTTCCAGCTTTTAGTGTCAATAGGCATGACAGATAGTCTACTTTGCCTAATTAGAGATAAGTTCTCTAAAGCCTTAGTTTTTTTGATTTTTTCGAGTGTTACAGGATTTTGAAGTTTACTTTTAAATCTAACTTTAACTGCAACAAACCTTTTTTTCTTATCCGTTGGATCAATGAATGCCGTTTTAATAACTTCGACTATACCAACTATCTCTTTTCCAATATTGGAATGATAAAAATAACAAAGATCTCCTTTTTTCATTTTTCTTAAATTGTTTGCTGCTTGATAATTTCTAACACCATCCCAGTCGGCTCCTTTTTCTCCAGCTTTGATTTGTTGGTCAATTGACCACACATCCGGTTCAGATTTCATTAACCAGTAGTTCATGATTTTATTTGCTTACTTTTAAATCTAAATTATCAAACATTTTTCTCAAATAAATATCATAATTGTTCGAAGACCCTATTGATGAGGAATACACAGGTTTATTTGCTTGATTTAAACTTAATGTTTTTATTGGAGCAACATAATTATGGTGATTTAAGCATTTTTCATCCCACTTTAATTGACAATGACTAATAATTTTTTTTACTGTAGTTTCATTGTTTTTGACTAAATCCTCATAATTTATGTTTAGGATATCTTTGCCAATTTTTTTATTCCAAAAATTCATTATTCTTTTATACAAAGAATAATATTCAACTAATTCATTTTCATCATACTTCCAGGCTTCATTATCAGTAAACAAATTTTTATAAATTGATAAGCAATTATCTTTAGCGTTCCTTTGACTGTGTATCAATTTAGAGCATGGAAAAAAATGTTTTATAAAACCAAGGTAAAAATAAGTCTCTAAGCTTTTATCTGTGATTACATCATTTTTAATATTGAAAGATTCTAAATAGTTAAAATATTCCTCTTTTAAATTTGAACCTGAAAACTTATGAAGATCATCTAATAAAATTTTATTGTCTTTAAAAAAATTTGATTTAACGAAATTACTTAGAAAATTTATTTCACCAACACTCGAAACTTCGTCATGGCTTGATAGTATACTTTCAACCAATGTTGTACCTGATCTTGGCAGCCCAAATATGAAAATAATTTTTTTTTTATTACCAATAATTTCATTTTTAAATATAAAATTTGAAAAAAAAGACTCAATATTTTCAAAAAATTCTATTTTTTGATTTATATCAGATTTCAAATTGTTTTTTTTTAGAAGGTTTCCTTTAGAATAATAATTAAAGGATTTTTTATAATCACCTTTATCTTCAAAACCCTTACCTATAGCAAATAATAAGTTGATTTTCTTTTCATCATTGAGCTGTTTTGTATTTAGTTTTTTCACCATATCCATTAGATAATTTTCATCATTTTTAAAATTAGTTTGTGAACTTAATAATTTATCGGCTTCAGTTGATGATGGAAATTTATTTAAACATTTTTCAAGAATTAATTTAGCTTTTTTAGATTGTTTTGTGCTTTGATATGCGAAACCTAAATTAATATAAATTTTTTCAATGTTTTCATTAATTTTTAATGCTTTAATATAAAGAGATATAGCTTCTTCAAAATTATTAGTTTTTATTTTTAAATTTGCTAAATTGAATATTGAACTAATATAATCTGGTTTTGATTGTATACACTCCTTAAAACATTTTTCTGCCTGCCTTAGTTTACCTGAATTATTATATAAAATGCCTAAGTAGTTTTTGGCGTCAATATTTTTTGGATTAATCTTTACCGCCATATTTAAACATTTTAATGAATCAATTTTATTATTTTTATTAAGATAGCTTAAGCCTCTGAGTGTCCATAATAAATCATTATTATTTTCTTTTTCTGATAAAAAATTTGTTTTTTCTATTACAAAGTTATAATTTTTTTCTTTAAACTTATTGATAATAACCTCTGTATTGTTTTGTATTTTCATTTTATTTTCTATGTTTTATTTTTTTCTTTTCTTTTTTAAGTTTTCTTTTTTCCTTTAAAGAAAGTTTAGCTTGTTTCATTACACTAGCATCTTTAAATGATTTACCACTATATCTTTTTGACATTTACAATCTAACTCCAGCTCCTTTTAAAAACTTTGCATTTTCGTCAAGTGGCAGTCTTGGACTTGCAGGAAGATCTAAATTATCAAATTTTTTGATTTTATACTTTTCAAGACCAACAAGTGCAATCATGGCTGCATTATCTCCACATAATTTTGGTTCAGGAAAAATTGGTTTAAAATTATTCTTCTTACATACTTTTATTAATTTTTTTCTAATACCTTTATTAGCAGCTACTCCTCCAGCGATTACAAAAGTTTTATTTTCTTTATTAATATTCTTTTTGAATTCATCAAATGCTATTTGTGTTTTTACTTCTAAAATTTCTTCAATTGTTTTTTGAAAAGATGCTGCAAGATCATACTTTTCTTGTTTAGATTTTATATTGCTTGAAATCCTTAAAATCGCAGTTTTAAGACCTGCAAATGATAAATTACATCCCCCTTTATTTATAATAGGTTTAGGAAGTTTAAATTTATTTGCATCACCCTGCTTTGCAAAATTTTCTAACTTCGGTCCTCCTGGAAATTCAATACCTAAAAGCTTTGCAGTCTTGTCAAATGCTTCTCCTAAAGCATCATCAATTGTTGTTCCTAATCTTTTATATTTTCCAAGTCCATTCACACTAAGATATTGTGTATGCCCTCCTGAAATTAACAATAATAAATATGGGAAATCTAAGCTTGCATTAAGTTTTGGACTTAATGCATGCCCTTCAAGATGGTTTACGCCAATAAAAGGTATATTTAGGCTTGCAGATAATGCTTTGCCAAAATTTAAACCAACAGTAAGGCAAACAATTAAGCCTGGACCAGATGTTGAGGCAATTGCTGAAACATCTTTTAAATTCACACCGCTTTCATTAATTGCTTTTTTTGCAATTAAATCAATTTTTTCAACATGAGATCGTGCTGCAAGCTCAGGAACTACACCTCCAAATTCTTTGTGAATATCAAATTGACTTGAAACTATGTTAGATAATATTTTTATCTTACCTTTTTTATCTTCTTCTATAATTGATACTGCAGTTTCATCACAACTTGTCTCAATTCCGAGGATTATATTTTTTTCACTCATAAATATTTATAATTAATACAATTAAACTATAAGAATGTAATAAAAATAAGAATTATGAAAAGGGATAAATTAATTATTGGTACTCGAGGAAGTCAGTTAGCTCAAATTTATACCAAAAAAGTGATAAGCGATCTAAAAAAAGTTTCATCGACCCACATAGAAACAAAAAAAATAGTCACAAGTGGAGATGAAAATCAAACGGATAGATTGTCAAACATTGGAGGAAAGGGATTATTTTCGAAAAAAATTGAAATTGAATTAATTAATCATAATATTGACATAGCTGTTCATGCTTTAAAAGATATGCCATCGATTGAAACAGAGGGACTGATAACAAACTTTTATTTAAAAAGAAATTCGCCCAATGAAATTTTTATTAGCAACTATAATATAAATTTTCAAGACCTTAAACCTAATTCAATAATTGGTACTTCTTCTTACCGAAGAGAATACCAATTAAAAAGTATTAGATCAGATCTTAAATATAAATTAATAAGAGGAAATGTGGATACCAGGATAAAAAAATTAGAGAATGGAGATTACGATGCAATTCTACTTTCTAAAGCTGGCATTGAAGCTTTAGGTTTGACAAATAAAATTACACATGAATTTAATACTGAAGAATTAATACCGTGTGCTGGACAAGGTATTATTGCCATACAATGTAGAGAAAACGATCAAGAAATAATTAATATCTTAGAAAAGATTAATGATGATCAGTCCAGAATTATTGCAAATGCTGAAAGAAAAATCTTAAAAATACTCGAGGGTGACTGCGATACAGCAGTTGGCGTGTATGCAAAGATTGATAAAGATCTTATAAATATAAAAGCTGAACTTTTTTCAGTAGATGGCAAACAAAGATTTTTTGTTGAAGAAAGTGAAAATAAAAAAATGGTTAAAGATTTAAGTATTAAGATTGGAGAAAAATTAAAATCAGAGTCAAAGGGATCTTATAAAAGGTAAATGCATATTTTGTTAACAAGACCATTAGAGGATAGCAAAGAATTAATATTTAAATTTAGTTCTTTAGGACATAAAGTTTCTCATTTACCTGTAATAAAAGTTGAACCACTTAAATACGATGAACCTGACTATAGCCAATTTAAGGGAATAATATTTACAAGTTCAAATGCGATTAAGAATTTAGATTTAAATAGAATTGATAAAAAAATTGAATGTTATTGTGTTGGCTCTGCAACAGAAAAAGTTGCAAAGCTAAACGGTTTTCAAAATATTATCTCTGCAGAAGGAAACGTAAATAATTTGAAAGAATTAATATTACAAAACTTCGACTCAAAGAATGGATCACTTCTTTATGTAAGTGGTGAGATAGTTTCTAGTAGGTTAGATAATGATCTAATTTCTGAAGGTTATTCTTTAAAGAGATTGATTAACTATACGGTTTTATCAACTCAAGAAATAAAAGAGGAATTAAGAGCACAATTAAAAGCCTCAATTCCTGATATAATTTATGTTTACTCAGAAAATAGCGCTAAGAGTTTACTAAATTTACTTAAAAAATATGATCTTTTAGACAGTTGGATGGAAACAAATTTGATGTGTATGGGTGAAAAAGCATCTGCAATTTTAAATGAGATCAAGTGGAAAAAAATTTTTCTATTTAACTCTGGTGAAGAAGAGTTTTTGCTATATAAAATTTAGCCATGAGTGTTTTTGAGAACTTTTCAGGACTTTTTTTGTCTGTATGGCAAAAAGGAATTTTAGGTGTTAACTTTGTAGAGATCTTAATTGGTCTTGGAATATTCTTTGTATTCCTAGTTTTCAGAGGGTTAATAAGTAAATTAGTTATTAAAAAATTAGAATTAATATCAAAAAGAACAACCAACAAACTTGATGACACCTTCGTTAAGGCGATGGAGGGGCCAGCTAGATTTCTTCCAATTGTGCTAGGAGTATTTTTTGCAAGCTATTACATGTCTTTTGCAGAGGATACGAGATTATTTTTAGATAATGTAAATAGAACTTTGATAACAATATTGCTCTTTTGGATTATTCATCAAATTATTGAACCAATTTCTTACATACTAAGTGGATTCGATAAGATTTTAACTAGAGAACTAATTGGCTGGATTATCAAATCATTAAAAATTTTAATTTTAATTTTAGGAGCAGCAGCTGTTTTAGAATTATGGGGAATTAAAATTGGTCCAATTATTGCAGGACTTGGTTTATTTGGTGTTGCAGTTGCTTTAGGAGCACAAGATTTATTCAAAAATTTAATATCAGGAATTTTAGTACTTGTTGAAAAAAGATTTAAAATGGGTGATTGGATTGAAGTTGAAGGAATAATCGAGGGTGTAGTTGAAAAAATAGGTTTTAGATCAACTGTTATAAGAAAATTTGATAAGTCTTTAGCAATTATTCCAAATTTTCAGTTTGCAGAAAATGCTGTAATTAATAAAAGTCAAATAACAAATTGGAGAATTAGTTGGACAATAACACTTCAGTATGACTCTACCGTTGAACAATTAAAAACTATACGAAATGAGATAGAAGATTTTATAAATGGTTCAGAAGATTATGATATTAAAGTTGGTGTTTCTGTTAGGGTTGATAAATTTGCTGATAGCTCAATAGATATGTATGTAAGATGTTATACAAAAACAAATAGTTGGAGTGAAATGTTGTTGGTTAAAGAAAGACTGGCAATTAAAATTAAAGAAATTGTTGAGGGTAATAAAGCATCTTTTGCTTTTCCAAGCACCTCTGTATATGTAGAGAAGAAATAAATGATAGCTATTTTTTATTTAGCTTTACAATTATTAAAATTATATTCTTATGTAGTAATCGCTAATGTTGTTATAAGCTGGCTAATAGCTTTTAATGTCTTAAATACTTCAAATAGATTTGTTTATTCAATATTAGAGTTTACTTATAAGCTTACTGATCCAATACTTAATAAAATAAGGGGCTTTTTGCCAAGTCTAGGTGCTTTTGATATATCACCTATCATTCTTCTTTTGTTGATCTGGTTTGTAGAAATGTGTATGAAACTCTACATAGCACCACTTATTTTTTAATAATCATGATTTTAATAGACGGAAAAAAACAATCGGCTGAACTTAGAGAAGAATTAAAAAGAGAAGTAGATGGCCTGAGAGAAAAATATAATAAAGTTCCAGGTCTTACAGTAATCTTAATCGGAGATTTGGCTCCAAGTCAGATTTATGTAAGAAATAAAGAAAAATCAGCAACGCAAGTTGGTTTAAAATCTGAAGTTATTAAATACCCAGATACCGTAGATGAAAAAACAGTCTTAGATAAAATTGAAGAACTTAATAATGATGAAACTGTTTCAGGGATTTTGGTTCAATTGCCGCTACCAAAACATATTAACAAGCAACACGTTATAGAAACTATTTCACCACATAAAGATGTTGATGGTTTACACCCTATGAATGTTGGCAATCTTTCATCTGGATACCAAGGTTCAATTCCTTGTACACCTCTTGGGTGTTATTATTTATTAAAAAAAATAGAACCTAACTTAACAGGAAAAAAAGCTGTAATGATTGGGCGATCAAACTTAAATGGTAAAGCGATGGCACAACTATTACTTCAAGAAGATTGCACAGTAACAATTACTCACTCAAAAACTAAAGACCTTCAGCATGAATGTTTAGAGGCAGATGTCATTGTTGCTGCTGTTGGAATTCCTGAACTTATAAAAGGTAATTGGGTGAAAAAAGATGCAATTGTTATTGATGTTGGAATAAACAAAACAGAAAATGGTTTAGTAGGTGATGTTGATTTTGAAGAGGTTTCAAAAGTTGCAAAAGCTTTAACTCCAGTTCCAGGAGGAGTTGGACCAATGACAATTGCTTGTTTGTTAAAAAATACAATTGAGTGTTTCAAAAGAACCTTAAACAACTAAAGATTATTGCCAAAGTTAACAATTTTAATTGTTATATTTTTTATTTATAATTCTTTTACATTAGCTATGGAAAAAACACCTTATCATCATTTACCTGACGGTAGTTTTAGAAATCCTGAAGGATCTCCAGAACGAAACTCAAATTTTAAGTGGTCATTTAAAATATTTAATAAGGAAAAGAAAAAGCTTGATATGGCTATTCCCGAAGATCATATTATTGAAAAACAAAAAGTACTTTCAGATTTAGAAAGTTTAAAAAATGACGATTATATTGGCTGGATAGGACATGCAACTTTCCTAATTAAGCTCGGAAACACAACAATAATAACTGATCCAGTATTTTCAAAAAATGCAGGACCCTTAATTTTTGGTCCAAAAAGATTTACCAAAACTGCCTTAAACTTAAATGAACTTCCAAAAACTGATTTATTTCTTCTGACACATAATCATTATGATCACCAAGATATGAGAACAATAAGAAAATTTCCTTTTAAAGATGCAAAGGTTCTACTTCCTTTAAGACTTGGCAAATATTTTACAAGAAACAAATATAAAGATGTGAACGAAATGGATTGGTATGAAGATATTAAGATTAATGAGGATCTAAAAGTAACATTAGTTCCTGCGGTGCATTGGTCAAAAAGAAGTTTGACAGATACTAACAAAACATTGTGGGGAAATTTTTTAATCCAATATAAAAATAAAAAAATACTTTTTGCATGTGATACTGGTGTAGGAAATATTTATAAAGAATTAGGTGAAAAATATGGCCCTATTGACCTAACTTTTATTAATATTGGTGCTTATAATTTTTATCCATTATCTCCAAATAAAGATAAATCTTCTTACCATACTAATCCTGAAGAGGCTCTAAGCCTCGCCAGAGATTTGAAAAGCAAAAAAGTTTTAGGGATGCATTGGGGAACCTTCGTTCTATCTTTAGAACCAATAATGGAACCACCGATTAGATTTAAAGATAATGCAGAAAAATATGGTTTTAAAAAAGAAGATGCAATTATTTTTAAAATTGGTGAATTTCAGTCTTTAAAAAGTTTAGGAATTTAACAACATCCACAAGTTTTTTTTGGCTTGCTCTTTTCTTCTTTTAATAACTCTGTTTCACCCTTTGCTATTTCTAACTCTTTTGCACTTTCTTCTAGGGTAATTTTTTCTTGTAAAAGTTTGTTTTCAAAATATGCATAAAGAGATTTAAACCCTAGCTTAGAGGCTTTTTTTTCCTCATAATTTTTTCTACCTTTTAAATTATTGATAATTTTCAATATTTGTAGGTTTTGCATATCATTTTTTCTCATAAATTAAAAAAATTTCAATTATAATTTATTCAAGGTTTTCAACTATTTTAGGAATATATTTTTTAAAGTTAAAAAAACCTTTGTTACAAAACTTCCATGAATTTTGATCTAATTTTCTATAAAGAAACTCAATATTTTTTTGTGAGTTTTGATTTATGTAATCTAAATTTTCTCCAACAGTTGGATAAAGACAGTAACAATTTTCCAAGTTTTTAATTTCGTTTATATCGATAATTTCGCAATTAATTGATTTTTCCACTAACCTTTTCTTTTGTTCCTCAATTAAACTAGCCTTAAAATTCATTACATTTTCACTGAGCTTAATATTTCTATTTTCATTTTTATTTTCAATAAGAAAAATCTTTTTGAATTTTTGAATTGCAAAGTCAGTTATTTCAAATGCTAAGTTATTTTCAAAAACTAGCAAGTTTTTCTCTTCAATATTTATCGGATTTTCAAAAGTTTTATGAAGTATAGTATAATTTTTATCACTTATTATTGGGGGTGCATTTTCGTTAAGTTTTGTATTTTCAAATCTATTATTTGTAAATTTTTTAATATTCCACTCACTGGCAAGATAATGTTTTCCTTGAGTTTGAATACCTGCTACCCAACGCCAACCCAAAGTATTTGATGCAGTATCACCATCATACAAATGTTGCATAAAAAATTCTGCACCAAGTTGCCAAGGTAATTCTAGTGTAAATATCCAAATGCTTGCAAACCACATCCTTGTATGGTTATGCAAATAATTAAAGGTCTTTAATTCATTTACCCATTCATTAAAGCATTCAATTTTAGTTTTACCTTTAATTGCATTTAAATAATCTCCATTATCTTTAAATTCCTCTTTTATTATTTTTAAATCTAATAAATAGTCATCCCATACTCCAGATCGAAGTTCCATCCATCCTTTCCAATAAGTTCTCCATAGAACTTCTTGAATAAATTTTTCATTTTTTGAAAAAGAAAATTTATCTAGTGATTTTCTTATCACCTCCTTTTCATTAATCACCCCATGTGCTATGTAAGGTGATAAGCAAGATGTATTAGATCTTTTGTCAGGACCAAAGTCAAAATTTCTTAGTTTTGAATAATCCTCTAAATTTTTCTCAATGAAGATATTTAGATTTTCAATAGCTGTTTGTCTTGTTGGTTTTAAATTCATAATTTTAAATTTTATTTTTAATAATTTAAATTTGAAAAATGTAAAGAGCTCAAAAAAACCCAACTGGAGTCTTTTATCATTGGAAAATAATTTCTTTTTTTTATCTTAATTTTTTCTTATGAAAGTTAATAAATCTTTCAACGTTTGATTTATTGAAAGTTTTATTTTCCTCGAAAGAGACTTTTTTCATTGAGTAAGCATTACTTGAAGTTTGTCTGGATTGAATTGTAATATTACCTTTATAAAGTTTTAGTTTAACCGATCCATTCACTTTGTTTCTTTTTAGATCGACTATTTTTTGAAGTTTAAATCTTTCCTTAGAATACCAATAACCATTATAAACAAGTTCTGCATACCTTGGCATAACCTTGTCTTTTTTATGCATTGTATCTTTATCAAGAGTTACAGATTCTATTGCCCTGTGTGCCACAAGCAATAATGTTCCTCCAGGAGTTTCATAAACTCCTCTAGACTTTATTCCAATAAATCTATTCTCGACTAAATCCACTCTTCCTATTCCATTTCTTCCAGCTAATAGATTTAATTTATCCAAAACTTTTGCTGGAGATAATTTTTTTCCATTTAAACCAACAGGGTCACCATTTTTGTAATTAATAGTAATAAAGCTTGGTTTATTTGGAGCCTTTTCAGGAGAAGTTGTTCTTTGAAAAATAAATTCAGGTGCAGAATTTTTAGGATTTTCTAAAACTTTTCCCTCTGTTGAAGTATGAAATAAATTATCATCAACTGAGAAAGGTGGTGCACCTTTTTTATCTTTTGGAATGGGTATTCCATGTTTTTTTGCATAATTGATTAGATCTGTTCTTGATTTTAATTTCCAAATTCTCCATGGCGCAATTATTTTAATTTTAGGACCAAAGTAATGATATCCCAATTCAAATCTTACTTGATCATTTCCTTTTCCTGTCGAACCATGTGAGACAGCATAAGCTTTAAATTTTTTTGCAACTCTAATTTGGTCTTTTGCAATAAGTGGTCTTGCAATTGATGTCCCTAATAAATAAACACCCTCATAAAGAGCATGACCTCTTATCATTGGGTAAACATAATCTTTAACAAAAATATTTTTAAGATCTTGAATAATGATTTTTTTAACTCCCAATTTTTTTGCATTCTTTATTATTTTTTTTCTATCCATTTCCTGCCCAACATCAGCAGTGTATGCTATAACTTCAGCATCATAATTTTCCTGAAGCCATTTAAGAATGATAGACGTATCCAAACCACCTGAATAGGCGAGTACAATCTTCTTTTGTTTTTTCATTTATGTGCAGCTTTTTTTTGCAGCGTTATAAGCTTTGGTAAATCCCATTAATGAATAGTCATCTGTAGTTCTTGTGCCACTTTGTTTGTAGGCTGTTATCATTAATCTAGATGCCTTTTTCATTCTTTTAATTATTTTTTGTTCTGTTTTTCCACTAGAAATCCAAGCAAATTTATTTTGTGGTAGGTCAAACTCAAATTTTGATTTACCCGATGTAGCTAAAATTGCGTTTTGTGGATTAAAATCATAACCAGATGTTATGCTCACTTCATCAGAAATCTTATCTTCAGGTCTAAAGGATACAAATAATCTTGCTTCTCTGTTGCTTGCCTTAGGAGACTGGCTTACTGGTATAGAATAAGCAAAACAGATTTTTCCAGTTTCATTAAAAACTGCAACAGCATTCCAATCTTTAAAAGTTCCTAACTTTGTTAAGTCTTCTGACTGGACAGATGTCATTAGAAATACTGTCAATATAAGTGTTTTTAAAAGTAATTTTTTAATTATGGACATGGATTAGGATATTTTTTTTGTACATTATTAATTTCTTTTATTACTTCACTATCAAGATTCACTTTTACACTTTCTACGTTAGTTTTCAACTGCTCCATAGTTGTTGCTCCAATAATTACACTAGTCATAAAGTCTTGAACTTCACAGAATTTTATAGACATTTGACTCATATCAAGGTCAAATTTTTGACTAATTTTGTAATAATCTTCAACAGCCTCTTCCATATTTGGTTTTCTATATCTTGTCCAAAAATCAAAATCTCTTTCCATTCTTGATCCTTTTGGAAATTTTTTATTTCTATATTTGCCTGTTAAATAACCACTAGCTAAAGGTGAATATGATAAACACCCTATATTTTCTCTGATAGATACTTCAGCTAAACCAACTTCATAAGACCTATTTAATAAACTGTATGGATTTTGAATTGACATCATTCTTGGTAGATCTTTATCTTTAGAAAGTTGAAGATAATTCATAACTCCCCATGGGGTTTCGTTTGACAAACCAACATACCTAATTTTGCCCTGTCCAATAAATTTTTTTAAGTTTTCAAGAACATCTTCAAATTTATTCCAGTCATTCTCTTTATGTTCGTAACCCAGTCTTCCAAAGTTATTAACATTTCTTTCAGGCCAATGTAATTGATAAAGATCAATATAATCGGTTTTTAATCTTTTTAGACTTCCATGGAGAGCATTCTCTAAGTTTTTGCCTGTAAAGCTATTTTCTCCATTTCTCATATATTTTCTACTAGGACCACCCACTTTAGACGCGAGTATTACGTCTTTTCTTTTTTTTGTTTTTTCAAACCAATTTCCAATTATTGTTTCTGTATGACCATATGTTTCAGCTTTTGGTGGAACTGCATAAAGTTCAGCTGTATCCCAAAAATTTACTCCGTTATCTAAAGAGTAATCCATTTGTTCAAATGCTTCATTTTGGGTATTTTGTTCACCCCAAGTCATTGTCCCAAGACAGATTGTACTCACATTTACGTCTGTATTTCCTAGTTTTTTATAATTCATAATTTACGTAGTATTTGTTACATTTATTTTGAAGACTTGAAAATCCTAAAAAAAAATCTTATATAAATTATATGGAATTCAATAAAGATAATATTTTAAATAAAGCAACAACAGCCAAACAAACTGTTGTTATGGATGAAGGTTTAAGAGCCTACATGCTTAAAGTTTATAACTATATGGCAACTGGTGTCTTGCTTACTGGAATAATAGCACTTTTATCATTTAAAATGTCTGTTGTAACAGATCCAAACGGAGCAATTGTTGGATTAACAGAATTTGGAAATGCAATTTATTTATCAGGTTTAAAATGGATTGTAATGTTAGCCCCATTAGGAATTGTGTTTTACATGAGTTTTGGAATTAATAAAATGAGTGCTTCAAGAGCTCAGACTACTTTTTGGGTATTTGCTGCATTAATGGGATTATCTCTTTCATCAATATTACTTGTTTACACAGGTTTAAGTGTAACAAGAGTATTCTTTATTTCTTCAGCAACATTTGGAGCAATGAGTATTTATGGTTACACAACAAAAAGAGATTTAACTAAGATGGGATCTTTTTTAATGATGGGTTTAATAGGAATTATAATTGCATCTGTTGTAAATATATTCCTAAAATCATCAATGATGTATTTTGCGATATCAATAATTGGTGTTTTAGTATTTGTTGGCTTAACTGCATACGATACACAAAAAATTAAAAACATGTATGCTGCATCTGACAGCGGTGAATTAATGGGTAAAAAAGCTGTTATGGGTGCCTTAACTTTATACTTAGACTTTATAAACCTATTTATAATGCTTTTAAGATTATTCGGTCAAAGAAGATAAAACCTAAATTTTTTTCCAATCAACTTTATTCAACAATATCTTAAGATCGTAGGAATTTTTTAGTATCTTGCCATTAGTATCTGTAATTAAATATTTAAGATTTTTGTTTGAAGGCTTAAAGTTTTTACAAATTTTATATATAGCTTTTTCAGTAGCATTTTTAAAAACACTAAAACTTACTTGTTTGCCGGAAATCGATAGGCCATAATCTTTCCAATTACCCGAAGAAACCATTTTTGCATAAAGATCTAAAATAATTTTTAATTCCGTTCTCTCAAAAAAAAGTTTTTTACCTTCATCTTTATTCGTATTATTTACTACTAATTTTAAATTTCTATTCATTCAGTTTGTATTTGTTTATTAAACCTATTTGAAAAGCTGTAAAAATAAAGGTTATTGGCAACATACCCCAAACTTTAAAGTTAACCCAAAATTCTTCTGATTGAGTTCTCCAAATTATTTCATTTAAAATCGCTAATCCAAAAAAGAAGTACGTCCATCTTTTATTTAAAATCTCCCATCCTTCATCACTTAATGGCATAGATTTTCCAAGTAATTTTTTTAAAACTGGTTCATTTGTAAAGTATTTGCCAAACATTAATGCAAGACCAAACAAAATATTAATTATTGTTGGTTTCATGTAAATAAATATTGGATCATCAAAATAAATTGTTAAACCACCAAATAATGTGATTAATATTCCACTAATTAGTGGTACTTTTGGAATTGTTTTTTCAACAATCCACATAATTAAAACAGCTATTATAGTTGCAACTATAAGTGGAGGTATTGCAACAATTAAGTTTTTATCGTTATTATAATAAAAATAAAAAAAAATTACCAAAGGCCCTAAATCAGTAACAAATTTTAAAACAGATTTATTCACTGCTACATAATAGCAGAATAATAAAACAATTATATTTTTTTTATTGATTTTTATTTTTAAATATCCATATTTAATGTGTGACTGTTCAAAAAGGTAAATTTTCTATTGGAGACGTTGTAAAACATAAGCACTTCGACTTTAGAGGTGTAATTTACGATGTTGATTTTGAGTTTAACAATTCTGAGGAGTGGTATCAATCTATCCCAAAAAACGTAAGACCTAGAAAAGACCAACCATTCTATCATTTGTTAGCTGAAAATGATGAAATCACTTATGAAGCATACGTTTCTGAGCAAAATTTATTAGTGGATGACTCTGATGAACCAATTAAACACCCTTTAATCAACGAGATATTCTCAGGAAAAAAAGGCTCTGGTTACTTTAAGCCTTCTAATTAAGCAAATTTACATTATTTAAACACATTTCGTGCAAACCTTCGTCATAGATTATGTCTAAAATAAATTATATTTTGACCAAGGATGCTTTAATCCCATTTATTTTATCTCCCTCTGTGTTCTTGGTCAGAATAACCCACTAGAAAAATTTTCATAATTTAAATTTGTGTTATAGATAACAGAAAATGTTTAAGTATTTAAAACCAAACAACTTATTAAAAATAATAAATAAAACACAAAAGTTTGTATTTATTATTTTTTTAGTAATTATAACCATTGGCCTTGTTGAGGCATTAATACTTTCTCCTGAAGACTATAAACAAAGCGACTCTGTGAGAATTATGTATGTGCATGTCCCAGCAGCTTGGATTTCTCTTGGAATTTTTTCTTTAATTGCTGTTTTGTCATTTGGTATTTTAGTTTTTAAAAATAAGAATCTTTCTTTAATTACAAAAAGCTTAGCACCATCTGGTTTTGTCTTTAATATTATTGCTTTGGTTACTGGATCCATTTGGGGTAAACCTACTTGGGGAACCTGGTGGGCATGGGATGCAAGAATAACATCAATGTTATTACTTGCTTTTTTCTATTTAATGTTTCTTCTAAGTTGGAGGGTAACTGACAATGAGGAAAAAGCTGTAAAGATTAGTTCGTACATAGCAATAATTGGTTTAATAAATGTCCCAATAATCAAATTTTCTGTTGAATGGTGGTCAACATTGCACCAACCTTCTTCAGTAAATATTTTTACAGAAACTTCCATTCATGCTTCCATGCTGTTACCTTTAGGTATAATGACTGCGGCATTTGCACTTTTTTCGCTTTTGATATTTTTGATGAAATATAATACAGAACTGATAAAAATAAAAAATAAAGGATTAGATAGATTATGATTAACGAAGTTTTATACATGAATGGATATGGTCTCTATGTATGGTCTTCTTTTGCATTTACTCTTTCTTGTTTCTGTATTTTATATTCAGTAATCAAACTTCAACTTGTTAAAGAGCAAAAGAAATTCAAGGCTCGTTTTGAAAATTTAGATACTGATAAAATTGAAATAGCAAAAAAACAAGAGACATATAAAGAAATACTAGCTACTTCATCTGCATCTAAAATTTAATTTTTATTTTCATGTATGGTAAAAAAGTTAAATTAAGAGCCATCTTTATATTATCTATATTCTTTTCATTAATCTTAATTGTATTTTTAGTTTTTAAATCACTTGAGGAAAACGTTGTTTATTTTAAATCACCTACAGAAATAAAAAATTTAACAGAGTTGACATCAAAAAAAATAAGAGTTGGAGGAATGGTTAAAGAAAAATCAATTAATGTTAATCAGTCTGAAGTTAGCTTTGTTATAACTGACTTTAAAAATGAATTAATCGTTAATTATAGTGGTTCCGTTCCAAATTTATTTGAAGAAGGAAAAGGAGTTGTGGCTGAAGGTTTTTTAAAAGATCGTAATTTTTTAACTGCGGTAAAAATATTAGCAAAACATGATGAAAATTATATGCCACCTGAGGTGAAAGAGGCATTAAAAGAGAGTAATTAATGCTAAACCAAATTGGAAATTATTCACTTTATATTGCTTTACTGTCATCTATTTTAATAATCATTCAATCTCCAATATTATTAAATAGAAATAATATAAATGTCAGTGGAAGAATTTTTTCACTAATTTCTATTCAATCATTAATGATTATAATAAGTTTCATTGCTCTTATAATAGCCTTTATAATCTCAGATTTTAGTAATGAGACAGTCTATACTAATTCTCATACCTCTAAACCTTTATTCTATAAAATCTCAGGAACATGGGGCAACCATGAGGGAAGTTTACTTCTTTGGTTATTAGTATTATCAATTTTTTTATTAATTTTTACAATTACCTCAAAAAATCTTTCAAATAAATATAGGATTCTTACTTTATTTTTTCAGGAAATAATAATTGCAGGATTTTTATTATTTATTCTTTTTACCTCAAATCCCTTTATGGGTTTATTCCCAATTCCAAACGAGGGAACTGGTTTAAATCCAATACTTCAAGACCCAGCATTAGCAATTCATCCACCAATATTATATTTAGGGTATGTTGGAACATCTATTATTTTTTCTTCTTCACTCGCAGCTTTAATATCAGGTTCTGTAAATAAAACCTGGGCCAAGCATATAAAGAATTGGGTACTGGTTTCATGGATTTTTTTATCTATTGGAATTTTATTAGGATCTATATGGGCTTATTATGAACTAGGATGGGGAGGTTTTTGGTTTTGGGATCCAGTTGAAAATGTATCCCTTATGCCATGGTTTTGTTTAACGGCTTTATTTCACACTATTTTAATTTTGGAAAAAAGAGAAATGTTTCATTCCTGGGCAGTAATTTTATCAATTACAACTTTTTCATTAAGTATGAGTGGAACATTTTTAGTTAGATCTGGTATTTTAAATTCAATCCATACTTTTGCAAATGATCCATCAAGGGGAGTTTTTATTCTTTGTTTTTTATTTATATTAATTACGTTGTCTATTTTTATTTATTTTTTTTATCAAAACAAAATCAAAAACAATTTCACAAAAACTTATATTGTTAGTAAAGAAACAGCTGTTCTAGTTAATAACTTGTTTATGATGTTTTTTTTATCAGTTGTCTTAATTGGCACGGTTTATCCAATATTTCTAGAAGTAGTAAATAATGATAAAATTTCAGTTGGTCCCCCTTTTTATCATAAATTAATTGTACCTTTTTTGATTCCTTTTTTAATTTTTATGGCAATTGGACCAAATTTAAATTGGATTAAAGATAAAATAAATAAAATTAATCTACAGCAGCTTTTATTTTTTATTTTATCAATAATTATTTCTTTTATTTTTTTAAAAAGAGTTGGAATTTCATATCTATTTTCACTCCCACTTTTTATTGCAAGTATTTTTCTTTTCTTAATTACTATTAAAGATTTTTCAGTAAAAAAAACAAATTTATCTCAAAAAATATCTCATTTCGGTTTTAGTTTGTTTATTTTAAGTGTTTTAGTCAATGGTGTTCTTGCAAAAGAGTACTCATCAAATATGAAAGTTGGAGATGAAAGAAAATTTTTAAATAAAACAATTAAATTTGAAAGTCTTAAAGTAAATGAAAGTAAAAATTACCAGTCTTTAGAGGCAAATTTTAAAATTTCAGACAAAAATAATTCGATCAATCTGAAACCAGAAGTAAGAGTTTATGATCAGCCACAAACTATAACTAGTGAGGCCGATATAAAATCGACATTATATTCTGATAATTTTTTGGTGTTTAATATATTAAAAAATGATGGATTTTATAATGTCAGGTATCAAATAAAACCGTTTATGATATGGATTTGGATATCAATAATATTAATCTCCTTTGGAGGGATATTAAGCATTGTAAAAAAAAATGGTTAAAAATATTAAGCTAATAGCAGTAGTTTTTTTAGTTATTGTAAGTTTTTTTATTCTTCTTAAAGGCCTTAATAAAACAAATAATTATTCCCCCAATTTAAACTCAAGTAATATTGATTTTAACTTTAAAGCTAAGTTTCTTTATTCTAATGAGGAGACAACATTATACGAATTGATAAATGATAAAGATTTTTCATTAATAAATATATGGGCTTCATGGTGTCTACCATGTCGAGATGAGCATCCTTATTTATTAAATTTAAATTCGTTAGGTAAATTAAATATTATTGGAATTAACTATAAAGACAGTGAGGTAAATGCAAAAAAATTTATTAAAGAATTGGGTAATCCTTATTCTAAAATTGTAGTTGACCCTTCAGGAGTTAATTCAATTGAGCTAGGTGCATATGGAGTACCTGAAACAATTCTCATAAATAACAATTCTAAAACTATTTTAAAAAAATATATTGGTCCACTTGATGATAAAAAACTTGCTGAACTTAAAATGATAATCAAAAATGAAAATTAAAATTTTAGTACTTACAATATTTTACTTAATAGGTTCTTTTAATCTATCATATGCAGCTAATTCTGAAAAGGTTGATCAAATTTCAAAAAATTTGAGATGTTTAATTTGTCAAGGACAATCAGTTTATGACTCTCAATCTGATTTTGCTTTAAGTATGAAAATTTTAATTCAAAATAAAATCGATGAAGGTAAAAATGATGAACAGATTTATGATTTTCTTAAGAGCAAATATGGAGAGTGGATAGTTTATGATCCAGAAATTAACAAAAACACAGTTTTACTTTGGGTATTACCTTTGATTTTATTTGTTTTTGGCGGTATTTTAATTCTTAGAAAAGTATCTATAAAGTAGGTACAAATTTTTATGCAAACCATTTTAAAATTATTGTTAATCTATTTTTTGCTGGGTTTTAATTTAGCAAAAGCAGATGGACATAGTTCTAAAGAAAATTGGAGTTTTTATACTGGAACGTTTGATTTTAGTGATGAGGGAAAAAAGTCTACTTTATTTGGTATACAGCATATTAATACTGGAAAAGATAAAGAGAGCTTTTTAGGAATTCTTCAACCAGTAACAGGTCTAATGGTGACAGCAGATAACGCGGCATATATTTATACAGGTTTTCAAATTTACAATGAGGGTCCTTTGAAGTTTACTCCTAGCTTTACTCCTGGTCTATATTCTAAAGGCGATGGTAAGGATTTAGGACATGTGATTGAGTTTAAAACAGAAATACAAATTTCTTATGAATTTTCATCAAATAGTGAAATAGCACTATCATATAACCATATATCAAACGCGAGCCTTGGGGATAAAAATCCTGGGGCAAATAGTTATATGTTTAATTATATAAAAAAATTTTAAATTAAGGTTATGAATTTAAAAGACTGTCACAATTTTGGTGATTTTCGAAAATTAGCTAAAAAAAAATTACCTTCTCCAATTTTTCACTACATTGATGGTGCAGCTGATGACGAGATAACGTATGCTAGAAATACTAGTGCTTTTGATGATGTTGATTTAGTTCCAAATGTTTTAAGAGGAGTTGAAAATGTTGATCTTTCAACAACAATATTTGGAAAAAAATTGGATTTACCATTTTACCTAGCACCAACTGCATTACAAAGACTTTTTCATTATGATGGAGAAAGAGCAGTTGGAAAGGCAGCAAAAAAATTTAATACAATGTTTGGTGTTTCAGCTTTGGCTACAGTCAGTGTAGAAGAAATTTCTGCTATGATTGATACTCCTAAGATGTTTCAATTTTATTTTCACAAAGATAGAGGCTTGAATGACTCTTGTTTAGAGAGAGCTAAAGCAGCAAAATTCGATGTAATGGCTTTAACGGTAGATACTATTACAGGTGGAAACAGAGAGAGAGATTTAAGAACTGGTTTTACTTCTCCACCCAAATTGACTTTATCAAGTTTGTTTAGTTTTGCCACTAAGCCTATGTGGGGGATAAACTATCTGACTAAAGGTAAATTTGAATTACCACACCTTCAAGATTTTGTAAAAGAAGGTACAAGCACTAACTCTTCAATTGGGAGTTATTTTTCTACTATGTTAGACCAATCTATGAATTGGAAAGATGCTGAAAAACTTTGTTCTCAATGGGGTGGCCATTTTGCTCTTAAAGGTATTATGAGCGTTGAAGATGCAAAAAAAGCTGTAGATATTGGTTGTACTGGAATTATGGTTTCAAATCATGGAGGAAGACAACTTGATGGGTCTAGATCTCCTTTTGATCAACTCGCAGAAATTGTTGACGCTGTTGGTGACAAGCTTGATGTTATATGTGAAGGCGGAATCCACAGAGGAACTCATATGCTAAAAGCATTATCCTTAGGTGCTAAAGCTTGTTCAGGTGGAAGACTTTATCTATATGCTTTAGCAGCAGCAGGTCAAGCTGGAGTGGAAAGAGCACTAAATCAATATAAAACTGAGCTGCAACGAGATATGAAACTAATGGGTTGCACAAAAATCAGTGACCTAAACAGAAGTAATTTAAGATTCAGAGGATAATGAGTTTAAGCAATTGCTATAACTTTGATGACTTTAGAAAGTTAGCAAAAAAAAAACTCCCTGCACCTATTTTTCATTATATAGACGGAGGAGCAGACGATGAAGTTACAATGAATAGGAACACAGATTCATTTAATGACTGTGATCTAATTCCAAATATTTTAAATAGTGTTGGTGAACCTGATTTAAAGACAGAAGTTTTTGGAACAAAGATGGATATGCCAATTTTTTTATCTCCTACCGCTATGCAAAGTTTATATCACCCAGATGGAGATAAAGCTTCTGCTCGTGCTGCTGAAAAATTTGGTACTATATACAGTATGTCTACTATGGCATCTTTTTCAATTGAAGAAATTGCAAATCTTTCAAGTGGACCAAAAATTTTCCAGTTATATATTCATAAGGATCAATCTATAACTAATGATTTAATTGATAGATGTAAAAGAGCAAACTTCAATGGAATGTGTATTACAGTCGATACCATTGTTGCCGGAAACAGAGAAAGAGATCATAGAACAGGTTTTACAACACCACCAAAGTTTACTTTAGATAGTCTACTGAGTTTTGCTATGAGACCTCAGTGGGTCTTTAACTATTTTACACATAAGAAATTTGAATTAGCAAATCTTAAAGATAAAGTTGATAAAGGTACTAATATTGCTCAATCTGTTATGGGATACATAAATGAACAATATGATCCTGCAATGAATTGGAAAGATGCAGAGTATTGTATAAAAAAAATGGGATGGTCCAATTGCACTAAAAGGAGTTATGTCAGTTGATGACGCTAAAAGAGCAATAGACATAGGATGTACAGCCATAATGATATCAAACCATGGTGGAAGACAACTTGATGGGTCTAGATCTCCATTTGATCAAGTAAAAGCTATTAGAGATGCTGTAGGAGATAAATTAGAGGTAATTTTAGATGGTGGAGTTCGAAGAGGAACACATGTTCTTAAAGCTTTAGCAGCAGGTGCGACAGCTTGTAGTTTTGGTAAAGCTTTTTTGTTTAGTTTAGGGGCTGGAGGCCAACAAGGAGTAGAAAGATTATTGCAAAATATGCATGATGAAATAAGACGTAACATGATATTGATGGGATGCAAAAGTATAAGAGACTTAGATGAGTCCAAAATTATTTATAGAAGATAAAAAATTTTAATTAATAGACATAGTTAACCTTTTCAGTTAGTTTTCTCACTTTAAAAAATAAAATTATGATACTGGCAAAAAATTTAGAAAACTTAGGAACAGAGTCTGCATTCAGCGTATTAGCTGAGGCTAAAGCATTAGAAGCAAAGGGTCACCCAATGATACATTTGGGATTAGGTCAACCAGATTTTAAAACACCAAAACATGTAGTTGAAGCTGCAAAAAAAGCTTTAGACGATGGTCATCATGGATATGTAATGTCGAACGGAATTCCAGAATGTAGAGAAGCTGTTACAAGATGGATTAAAAAACGTTACAATGCAGATATTGATGCTGAAAGAATTTTAATCATGCCAGGTGGAAAGCCCACAATGAGTTATGCTATTCAATGTTTTGGTGAACCAGGAGCAGAAATAATTCATCCTACACCTGCTTTCCCGATTTATGAGTCAATGATAAATTATACTGGTTCAACACCGGTGCCTTATGATCTTACTGAAGACAAAGATCTTAAATTTGATCCAGACAAAATATTATCTTTAATTACTGATAAAACTAGATTGTTAATTTTAATTAACCCAAATAACCCAACAGGAAGTTTTGTTGAAAAACCAGTCATAGATTATTTTGCTAAAGAATTAGAAAAACATCCACATGTTACTATCTTAAGCGATGAAATCTATAGTAGACAAATTTTTGACTACAAAGAAATGCCATCGTTTTTTCATTATGAAAATTTAAGAGATAGGTTAATTGTATTAGAAGGTTGGAGTAAAGCATATTCAATGACTGGATGGAGATTAGGTTGGAGTTTTTGGCCGAAAGAACTAGTTGAACATGTGAATAAATTATTAATCAACAGTGTATCTTGTGTAAACGCAGCAGCACAATTTGCTGGTATAGCTGCATTGGATGGACCAGATGATTCAATTAAAGATATGTTAGATAAGTTTACTTTAAGAAGAAATTTAATTCATAAAGGTCTAAATGATTTACCAGGAATAGAATGTAGTCTCCCAGGTGGAGCTTTTTATGCATTTCCAAATGTAAAAGGTACTGGAATGACTGGCGCAGAATTTTGTAAAAAAGCAATGCATGAAGCTGGTGTTGCAATAGTTCCCGGAACAGCATTTGGACAAACTTGCCAAGACTACGTAAGATTTAGTTTTGCCGCATCTAGAGATAACATACAGCAGGCCTTAGAAAACATAGGCAAGATGCTTTCTAAATAGGCTGTATTTTTAAAAGATTTTTTTGTAATATTTGCTTATGAATGAGATTGTACAAACAGAATTGAAAAAAATCTTTAACGGAAGATTTTCAACATCAGAGTCCACGCGAGCAAATTATGCAAGAGGTGAAGACACGTATGATCCAATTCTTTCAAAAGCTGTAGTATTTCCCGAAACAAATGAGGAAGTTTCACAATTATTAAAATTATGTAACGAACACAAAATACCAGTTGTTCCTTTTGGTACTGGAACTTCTTTAGAAGGTCATGTTGTTGGAAATCAAAACGGAATAACAATTTCTTTAGAAAAAATGAATAAGGTTTTAAGTGTAAATGCTGAAGACTTTGATTGTAGGGTTCAAGCAAATGTAACAAGAAAACAATTAAATGAATACTTAAGAGAAGACGGAGTTTTCTTTCCAATTGATCCAGGTGCCGATGCTGCTCTTGGTGGAATGGCAGCAACATCAGCTTCAGGAACTATGGCTGTGAAATATGGAACTATGAGAACTGTAATTTCAGGTCTAACAGTTGTTCTTCCAAATGGAGATATTATTAAAACAGGAGCTAGAACAAAAAAAACTTCTGCTGGATATAATCTGACAAATTTATTCATAGGTTCAGAGGGAACGCTTGGGATAATTACCGAAGTACAATTAAGATTGTCACCAATACCTGAAAGCATAATGAGTGCGGTTTGTTATTTTCCAGATTTAGACTCAGCAGTAAAAGCTTCTCAAGAAGTCATTCAATATGGTGTTCCAATTGCAAGAATTGAAATGCTTAATAAAGATCAAATGGAAATTAGTATTAAGTATTCTAAATTAGACAATATAAAAGCGTCACCTACTCTATTTTTTGAATTTCATGGTAGTGAAGCATCAAATAATGAAAATATTGGAATTGTAGAAGAAATTTCAAAAAGTAATGGTGGAAGTGATTTTCAATGGGCGTCATCTCCTGAAGAGCAAAAAAAATTATGGAAAGCAAGACATGATGTTTACTATTCGGTTAAAGCTTTGGGAAATGATATGAAAGTTTATTCTACAGATGTATGTGTACCAATTTCAAGATTAGTTGAGTGTATTTCATGGGCAGAAAAAGAAGTTCAAAAGCTGGGCCTAACTGCTCCGATGGTAGGTCATGTTGGTGACGGAAATTTTCATTCTATAGTTCTTTATGATCCAGATGATGAAGATAAACAAAAAAGAATAAGACAATATAGTGATGATTTGATCAATAAAGCACTTGAACTTGAAGGAACTATAACTGGAGAACATGGTATAGGTCTTCAAAAAAAACATTACTTACTTAGAGAACATCCAGATAACGTGCCTGTCATGAAATCTATTAAACGATCAATAGATGTAAATAATATAATGAATCCTGGTAAAATCTTCGATTTAAATTAATCTAACTTAATGAAAAAAATATTGGTCACGAGAAGATTGCTAAGATCTTGTGAGGACAAAGCAAAAGAGATTTTTGATGCAAATTTAAATCTTAACGATGAACTATATTCACAAAAAAAATTAATTGAAATGAGCGAAGGCTGTGATGGTATACTATCGGCTTTAACTGATAAGCTTGATGCTGATACAATCAATCAATTACCAGACTCTGTCAAAATACTTTCTAACTTTGCAGTTGGATTTGGAAATATTGATTTAGAGGCTGCAAAAAAAAGAGGAATAGCAGTAACTAATACTCCAGATGTTTTAACTGATGCAACAGCAGAAATAGGAGTTCTGTTAATTCTTGGTGCTTGCAGAAGAGCTTCAGAGGGAATTGAAAGAGCTAGAGAAGGTGGATGGGTTTGGTCAGCAGATTTATTAATTGGAAAACAATTAACAGGTACAAGGTTAGGTATCTTGGGAATGGGAAGGATTGGACAAAAAATTGCAAAAGTTGCTAAATCTCTTGGAATGATAATTCATTACCATAACAGATCAAAACTTAGTGAGGAAAAAGAACAAGGTGCAATTTATCATGATAATTTAAAAGATCTTTTATCTGTATCAGATGTGTTATCTGTATGTTGTCCAGCATCAAAAGAGACAATTGATATGATTAATAAAGATACAATCGAATATTTACCGAAGGGTGCAGTAGTTACAAATGTTGCAAGAGGAGATATAATTGAAGATGAGGCAATGGTTGATGCACTGAATAGAAGAAAAGTTTATGCAGTTGGGTTAGATGTTTATAAAAATGAGCCAAACTTAAATAAAGGCTACTACAAACATAAAAGTGCATTCATACTTCCTCATTTAGGCAGTGCTACAAAGGAAACTAGAACAGCTATGGCTAATTTAGCTATCGACAACTTGGATGAATACTTCAAAACTGGGCACTGCAAAAATAAAGTTAACTAACAATCTCAAGTTGTACTATTTAACTCCTGTGACAAAAAAAAGGTATGTTGCCTAGACATATTTTTTGATTCAATCTACAATTTAAAAATAAATTTTTAATCGAGAGGAATAAAATGAAAGCTCAGGTTTTGCACAAGTATGATCCAGAAATGAAAGAAGAAGTTTGGGTGACAGAACAAGAAATGCCAGATCCAAAATTAGAAAAATCATCAGATGTAATAGTAAAAATAGGTGCTGCAGGAGTTTGTAGAACAGATTTACATATTATTGAGGGTGTATGGAAACACATTCAAGATCCAGATGGAGATTTACTTCCATGTGTTATGGGTCATGAAAATGCTGGTTGGATTGAGGAGGTCGGCAAAGACGTAACAAATTTTAAAAAAGGAGACCCTGTTATTCTTCATCCTTTAATATCTGGCACAGATGGGACTTGTCTAGATTGTAGAAGAGGTAATGATATGCATGCTGAGGCAGGAGCATTTCCAGGATTGAGTATGAAAGAAGGAGGTTATTCTGAATTGCTAAAAACTAGTGTGAGAAATTTAATTAAAATCCCTAAAATTCTAACCCCAAAAGATGTAGCACCATTTTCAGATGCTGGACTAACAGCTTATAGAGTTGTTAAAAAAGCAACTAGGCTTTTATTGCCAGGAGATAGTTGTGTAGTTATTGGCGCTGGTGGTTTAGGTCATATAGCAATTCAATGCCTAAGAGCAATGTGTGCAGCTCATATTATTATTGTTGAGAAATCCCAAAAAGCACTTGACCACGCAATGTCTTTAGGTGGAGATCATGGAGTTTTGATTGATGGTAATGAAGTAGAGAAAGTAAAAGAACTTACCAAAGGAAAAGGTGCTGAGGCTGTCATAGATTTTGTTGGTGAGAAAGGATCAACATCAATGGGTTTAAATATGACAAGGCCTGGCGGTTACTTTTATATTGTAGGATATGGTGAAGAAATTAAAATACTTGCAGTAGATGTGATTTTTACTGAAAGAAATATTATAGGAAATTTAGTAGGAACGTGGTCTGAATTATATGAACTAATGGAGTTGGCTGACAAGGGGTTGGTCAAACTTTCAATGGCTGAATATAGATTAGATGATGCTAACAAAGCGCTACATGATCTTAATGATGGAAAAGTCAAAGGTCGTGCAGTGTTAGTTCCATAAATAACAAAAGAGAGGAAATGAAGATGAAGACAATAAAAACTTGCGTAACTGCTCTTATATCAGCTTTGTTGGTATTTAGTCCTGTTGCGTATGCTGATAAGTGGAGTGATCAATTTCCACATATCAAAACTACTGGGGATATTCCTGGTGAGTGTTCTTATGAGTCAATGTCAAAAAAAGACTACTCTGGTAAGACACTAAAAATAAATACGCATGCTGTACCAGTTATGGGTGAGCCAACAGCTCTTCATGCTGAACAGTTTGCTAAGTTAACTGGAGCAAAAGTTGATGTAACTCATACACCAGCTGGAGATCTATATGCAAAAGCTATGGTTCCCTTCCAAGCAGGTCAAGCTCCATATGATATAGTATTTGGATTTTCTAATTTCATTAATGATTGGAGAAGATACTTAGAGCCAGTGCCAAAAAAATATGTTGAGATGAAACAAATGCAAGACGTTACTCCATCTCATATTGGTGTAGCTTCTTGGGATGGTGTTATGTATCAATTTCCAGTTGATGGAGACAGACATTATCTAAAATATAGAAAAGATGTCATTGATAATCCTGAGTACCAAAAACAATATAAACTAGCTACTGGTAAAGAACTAAGAGTTCCTCAAACTTGGAAAGAGTATGGAGAAATGGCAGCATACTTTAATAATTGGGACTGGGATGGTGATGGTGAGAAAGAATATGGATCAGCAGAAGTAATGAAAAAAGATGACCTTATGTATGCTGCTTTCTATTCTAGATCAGCTGCTTATTCTAAAAACCCAAAAACACCAGGTGGTTTTTTCTTTGATTTAGAAACAATGACTCCACTAATTAATAATCCAGGTTTTGTAGAGGCTCTAACTGACTGGGTTGCAGCTACTAAATACGTTCCACCAGGAGGAATTAACTTCGGTCTAGGTGATGAAATTGGATCATTTGGTGGTGGACAAACTTTATTTAGTTTTTCATGGGATGACGCATTTGTTGCAGCTATGCAACCTGACAGCCCAATTAACAATAAAGTTGGTGCTGCACAATTACCAGGCGCTATGAAAGTTTGGAATAGAAAATCTAATTCTTGGGATGAAGGTTTTAACCAAGCTCCTTTCTTCGTATGGGGATGGGCAGTTGGTGTTGCTAAGAAAAGTAAAGAGAAAGAAATGGCATTTGACTATTTGTGTTTCTTTGCCAACGAGGCAAATCACCAAGCTGATATAGGAATTGGTAGATTTGGAGTAAATCCATTTAGAAATGACGACTTTAAAGCTGAAGTTTGGACACAGATTGGTTGGGACAAAGATATTGCTGAGTCTTATGTAGATACTCTTGCAAAAATGGAAGAAAGTAAAAATAGAGTTTTTCCATTAAGAGTTCCAGGCACATTTGAGTTTAATGCTGCACTAGCAACTGCTGCAGCTAAAGCTTTAGCTGGACAATTATCACCACAAGATGCTTTAGATGAAGCTGCTAAACAGTGGAATGATATACTTAATAGAGTAGGAAAAGATAATGTAAGAAAAGCTTACTCTGTTGGTGTAGCAATGGAAGATAATAAGCTTTAAAAATACTTATTGTGGCCGTCAACTTGACGGCCACAAATTAAATAAATCCAAAAATTATATTTATGAATTTTAAGCACAAGTTTGTTTTTTTATTTCCAGGTTTATTTGTGCTAATAGGAATACTTATATTTCCTATCATTTTTACAATAAGATTAAGTTTATCAGGATGGAATAGTTATACGCCTGAAATGAATTTTATTGGGATCACAAACTATATAAGACTGTTCACAGATGACCCAAGATTTTGGGAGTCTTTTTTCAGATTAAGTTTTTTATCTGTAACAACAGTTATACTTCAATATGTAATTGGTTTTGCATTAGCTCTTATGGTTTGGAGAGAAATAAAATTTAAAAGGTTTTTTAGAGTAATTTTCTTAATTCCAATGATGACTACGCCAGTTATTATGACAGTAATTTGGAGAACTTTTTTCCATGAGTCTCTAGGGCCAGTAAATGACCTTTTAGGAAATATAGGAGTTAAACCTATTTTATGGCTTAGTGATCCAGTTATAGCTAAGTTTACTGTAATTATCGTTGAAGTATGGCAATGGACGCCATTTATGTTTTTATTACTACTTGCTGGACTATTATCTCTTCCAAAGGAACCTTTCTTAGCTGCTGCAATTGATGGAGCAAGTCCTTTTAGAAAGTTTGTTTATGTTACATTTCCATTAATGGCCCCTATTTCAATTGGTGCAATTATCATAAGATTAATTGAGGCATCAAAAATAATGGATACTGTTTTTGTTTTGACATCTGGAGGACCTGGAACCGCAACAGAAACTTCAAGTTTTTATATTTATATTAAAGGATTGAGAGAGTTTCAAATGGGTTATGCTGCAACTCTATCTTTCACTTATTTAGTTATAATGATCATAAGTCTTACGATCATAGCAAAAGTTTTAACAAAATTAATGATTAAGGAATAATGCATAAACTTTATACATTTTTAAAATATACATTTATTACATTGTGGACTGTATTTATAGTTGCACCTTTTTTGTGGGCTATTTCTACCTCATTTAAAGATTTTCAGTCTGTAAATAGTAAAGTTACTTATATTCCATGGTTAGATTTTGAACCAACTTTAGAAGGATGGCGTGTATTAGTTAAATCGCCAGCGAGAGGAGGAGTTGATATCGTTGAACCATACTTTAATAGTATTTTTGTTACATGCACTGCTAGTTTGATTAGTATTATTCTAGGAACACTTGCTGCATATGCTCTTTCAAGATTTACTTTTAAAGCAGGATTTGTCAGAAATAATGATATTACGTTCTTCTTTATATCTCAAAGAATTATGCCACCAATTGTTTTATCGATACCTTTCTTTATATTTTTAAGCACTATTGGATTATTAGATAGCTTACTTGGTTTAATAGTAGTTTACATTGTGTTGCTAATGCCCATTGCTGTTTGGATAATGGTTGACTTTTTTAACAGGGTACCAAAAGAGTTAGATGAAACCGCATTGATTGATGGATGTAACCCCTATCAAGCATTTTATAAAGTTGTACTTCCAAACTCAATTCCAGGATTAATTGTTGCTGGGATGTTTTGTATTATATTTGGTTGGATAGACTTTTTCTTTGCTTTTATTTTAACATTTACCGAAGTGCAGTTGCTACCAGTAAAAGTTGTAGCATTAAACTCATCAATTACTCCATGGTGGAGTTTGTCAGCCTCAGCATTAATTTCAGTTGCACCTTTGATAATTGTTGCTTTTGTTGTTGAGAGATATTTATCTAAAGGGAATTTATCTGGAGCATTAAAATAATGAATTTAATTGGAAAAAATATAACTTACAAACCAGATAACCAGTTCCACTTGAATGATGTATCATTCGATTTCAAAAAAGGAAATCTTTACACCATTTTAGGGAGAACTTTATCTGGAAAAACGACATTTTTAAAAACAATTGCAGGCTTGCTTAACCCAGATACTGGAGAATTATTTTTTGAAGATAAAGATTTTAGCAAAATTCCTGTTTGGGAAAGAAATGTGGCAATGGTTTATCAACAATTTATTAATTACCCTCATCTTGATGTTTATGAGAACATAATTTTTCCGCTTAAACAAAGAAAACTAGGTGAAGAGCAAATTAAAATGGATGTAGAAGATGCACTTAAGACTGTAGGATTAGTTGGTTTTGAAAATCGTAAAATTCAAGAATTATCAGGTGGTCAACAACAAAGAGTAGCCTTAGCCAGGTCTCTTGCAAAAAAGGCAAAGATACTTCTTCTCGATGAACCATTGGTTAACCTTGATTATAAGTTAAGAGAGCAATTAAGAGAGGAATTTAAAAGAATATTCTCTGAGGGCCTGTCTCAAGATACAATTTTAATATACTCAACAACTGATCCTCAGGAAGTAATGGAGTTAAATGGTGAAGTAATAGTATTACATGAGGGTAAAGTTTTACAAAAAGGAGATGCTAAAGAAATATTTGAAAATCCGAAGAACCTTAAAGTAGCAGAAATCTCAAACGATCCGCCAATGAATATCTTAAGAGGTAATAAAAGTTCAGATAAGTTAAACTTTGAGAATATTTCAATAAACTTGCCAGCATATTTAAAAGATTTAAAGAGTCAAAATTATTATTTCGGGATTAGAGCTTCAGAAATAAAACTTGATAAAGAAGGAGAAGAGTTTGAAATAGAACTTGCAGAAATAAGTGGTTCAGAAACTTTACTTCATTTAAAAAAAGGAAACTCGAAAGTTATAGCTTTAATTGAAGAAGTAATGAATTTCAAAATTCATGAGAAAGTAAAAGTGAAATTCAATGAAAATAAATTCTATGTATTCAATAATAATGAAGAATTAGTTTCTTCACCCTATGGAGCTCATAATGGCTAAAATAGATTTATCAAATATATCTCACACTTATAATCCTAGTGATCCCAATCCAACATATGCACTCAATCCATTTTCTATGACTTGGGAAAATGGAAAGAGATATGCAATTTTAGGACCATCCGGATGTGGAAAAACAACAATGTTAAATATTGTGTCAGGACTGGTAAAACCATCTAAGGGAAAAATTTTATTTGACGAAAATGATGTAACTAATCTTATTACAGAGGAAAGAAATATAGCTCAAGTTTTCCAATTTCCAGTTATTTATAATACTATGACCGTTTATGACAATTTAGCTTTCCCATTAAAGTGTAGAGATTTTTCAAAAGAAAAAATAGAGGAAAGAGTTAAATCAGTTTCAGACACCCTTAGACTTTCGTCTTTCTTAAATTTACCAGCAAGAAAGCTGACAGCAGATCAAAAACAACTTATTTCACTTGGAAGGGGACTAGTAAGAGAAGATGTTGCAGGTGTATTAATGGACGAACCCTTAACAGTAATTGACCCTGATTTAAAATTTAGACTTAGAAGAAACTTAAAAGAAATTAATGAGCAATATAAAACGACTTTAGTCTATGTCACTCATGATCAAAATGAAGCTATGACATTTGCTGATAATATTATTGTTATGGATCAGGGAGAAATAGTTCAAGTGGGACTTCCAAAAGATCTTTTTGAGAGACCAAAAACAACATTTGTAGGTTATTTTATCGGATCTCCAGCCATGAATATTTTTGAAAGCGAGGTATCCTCCGACTATTCAGTAAAAATTAATAACATTGAAATTAAAACAAACTCAAACCTTTCAAAAATTAAAGATAAAAATGTAAAGCTCGGAATAAGGTCAGAGTTTATAAATGTTGCTGAAAAAGAGGGACAAAATACAATTAAAGCATTGCTTACAAGAGTAGAAGATTTTGGAAATTTCAAACTATTGACTGCAAATATGGGTAATTTTGTTATCAAATCTAAGGTAAATAGAGAGATGCCAATTTCAAATGGAGATATCAATCTTTATATCCCACCTGAAAAATGCTGTGTTTATATCAATGAAAAGTTAATTTAATACAATCCGAGATTGTATTTAGTCGATTAGTCCTAAATTTTTAAAATGACTCTAAGTTACATTTGTGTTTAATTGTCGACAGTTAATTAACTATAGAGGAGAAATAAATGATTAAAGACAAAAAGTTGAAAGGTAAAAAATTACCTTCAAGACGTAAGTTCTTTAAAGCTGCTGCTGCGACGGGTGTTGCTGCTGTAGCCGCATCATCTTTAGCTGCTCCAGCTGTTGCTGCTGAAAGAATAGAAGCATCAATGGTTGCTACTTGGGGAAGAGATTTTCCAGGTCTAGGAACAGGAGCTCAAAGATTTGCACAAAGAATTGCAGATATAAGTGATGGTAGAATTCAAGTTACTTACTATGCAGCGAATGAAAGAGTTAAAGCATTTGACTCTTTTGATGAAGTTGCATCTGGTAACTCACAAATGTACCATGCTGCTGACTACTACTGGGTTAAAAAAGATCCAGCTTGGGGTTACTTTACAGCGGTACCATTTGGTTTTACTTACACTGAAATGAATGCATGGATTAGATTTGCAGGTGGTCAACAGTTATGGGATGAACTAGCTGACAAATTTGGTCTTAAAAACTTTATGTGTGGAAGCACAGGAGTTCAAATGGGTGGATGGTTTAACAAAAAGATTAGAAGCCCTAATGACTTCAAAGGTTTAAAAATGCGTATGCCTGGTTTAGGTGGACAAGTAATTGGTAAACTTGGAGGATCTCCAGTTTCATTACCTGGTGGACAAATTTACGAAAACCTAGTATCTGGAGCAATTGATGCTACAGAGTGGGTAGGTCCATGGAATGATGAAGCTATGAAATTCCAAGAAGCTGCTAAATACTACTACTACCCTGGTATGCACGAGCCTGGATCAATGTTAGCATGTGGAACAAACAAGTCTTGGTTCACAAGCTTAAACAAATCAGATCAGTTATTGATTGAAGCTGCTGCGGCGATGGAAAATGACGTTATGATGTCAGAGTACAACGCTAAAAACGGTGCTGCTTTAGCAAGATTGATCAATGATCATGGTGTTAAACTAGAGAAGTTTAGCGACAAGGTTTATGATGGCTTTGCTGGTGCTGCTAATGAAGTGTTTGAAGAAACAAGAGCTAGCAGTGGCCTTGCTGAAAGAGTTCACTCGAGCTTCTTAAAAGCAAGAAAAGACATTGGATCTTGGACTAACTTATCAGATTCACCTTACATTTCGCAAAGAAACAGAGCTTTAGGAATGTAATTGAGCTTGATTTAATAATTAAAAGGGCCCTTTTTGGGCCCTTTTTTTTATTTTAAAATTAAGTATTACTTTTAAAAAATTTAAAATCATATGGGTCCAGAAAATAGTAAATTGTCTACTTATTTGAGAGTTTTAAGCTACTCAGTCCTAGCATTTACTCTGGCATTTTTAATTAATAACTTATTTACAGTTTGGGGTGGTTGGCCAGGCATTAAAAAAGTTTTTTCTCATTATGATTTGTTTGGTTATAAGCAAAAGTCTTTAGAGTCTTCCGATTTAACTTATGGTTATATTCAAATTCTAATATATGTAGTTTGTATTCTCTCAGTTATCTTTTATGTCTTCAAGACATACTCACAAACATTAGTTGACGATTCAAAAATTTTATCAAAATTTTCAGCGTATTTAATTAGAGGATCTTTTTGGGCTGTATTTTTAGTTGGTTTAGCTGATTTCATAATTTCATTTATGGTCGTTGAAAGATTGTGGGAAGCCATATTTAGTCCTGAGGTTAAAGCTTTCATGGTAAAAGCTCCAGAAAGAATAACATACATACATTTTCCAATAATATTAGTTTCATTTATAATAGGTTACTTTACAAAATCTGTTGGTTTTATATGGCTTGCAGTATTGGTAGTCTTAAGTGAATTTGTAATTGTTTTATCTAGATTTGTTTTCTCTTATGAACAAGCTTTTCAAGGAGATTTAGTTAGATTTTGGTATGCAGCTTTATATTTATTTGCAAGTGCTTATGCTTTAATTCACGAGGGTCATGTTAGAGTTGACGTACTTTATTCGTCTTTTAGTGAGAAAAAAAAGGCTTGGACCAATATGGTTGGTTCAGCGTTATTAGGGGTCCCTCTTTGTTTAATAGTTTTATTTTTAGGTTTAAATGGTAAAGCAAGTATTATTAATGGACCTGTAGTTGCTTTTGAAGTTACACAACAAGGTTCTAATGGACTATACCTTCTTTATTTGATGGCAGTATATTTAGCAGTTTTTGCTGTCACAATGCTATTACAATTTACTAGCTATTTTATGTCCAGTAGCCATAAAATTATTTTTAATAATATTGAAGATCAAACTCAATCAGACAGTCCAGATCAAGTCAGATTAGAAAAAGTCGAGAGTAATTAATGGAATTATTATTTTTAGCAATTCTGGTTTTAATTATGATCGCAGCACTTGCCTCAGGCTATCCAGTGGCTTTTGCTCTTCCTGGTTCAGCAATAATTTCCATTGGTTTAGCAGCATTTTTTGGAGCAATATTTGAAGGAGACTCTAGTGCTTATTTCACAGTCGATGGACCTATAGAATGGTTAGTCGCTGGAATTACTAATTTTAGAAGTAACTATTGGGATGTTGAAACAGACACTTTAATTGCAATTCCTTTGTTTATTTTCATGGGGATAATGCTTCAGAAATCTAAAATAGCTGAGGACTTACTAATTACTATGGGCCAACTATTTGGTCCTATTCCTGGTGGACTTGGTATATCGGTAATTTTTGTAGGAGCCCTACTTGCTGCTACAACTGGAATAGTTGGAGCTACCGTTATCGCAATGGGACTAATTTCTTTACCGACAATGTTAAATAATAATTATGACCGTAAACTTGCGAGTGGTATTGTTTGTTCATCTGGAACTCTTGGACAGATAATTCCCCCTTCAATCGTTTTAATTATTATTGCTGATCAATTAGCTAGTGCCTCAGATGTTGCTAATAATATTAGACAAAACGATTATAAAGCAATCACTGGTGAATTTAATATGCCTGGTGAGTTTAGAGTTGGATCATCTAGTGCTGGAGATATGTTCTTGGGCGCTTTGTTACCAGGACTAGTTCTAGTAGCATTGTATATGATATATGTTTTCATTTATGCAAGAATTAAGAAGGGAGTTGCACCCCCTGTTCCATTTAAAGGAACTTTTGATTTTAAATTTTGGTTGAGAGTTATAGTTATTATCATCCCTCCTCTTGCACTTATATTTGCTGTATTAGGATCAATATTAATGGGTATTGCAACTGTAAACCAAGCTGGTTCTATTGGAGCAATTGGCGCAACTTTAATGGCTGGATATAGGTTGTTTGAAGGTAAGAAAAGTGCATTTTATCCTTTAATACTAATTATAGGATCAATAATACCTATTACTTTTCTGGCTTCAACTTATGAACTCAATGTAAAAAATTTAGAAGAAAGAGATTTGGGTGCAATCTACATTACAGCATTTTTTGTAATTATACTTGTTTATGGAATAGCATGGAGCTTCTGGAGAAGTTATAAAACAGACAATGTACTAAAAGAAGTTGTTACAGAAACTTGTATTACCACTTCAATGGTTTTCATAATTCTATTAGGTGCTGCAATGCTTACATCAGGATTTAGAGCATTTGGTGGAGAAGAGTTGGTAAGAGATTTTCTTCAAGATCTGCCTGGAGGTTTCTGGACACAGTTTATTGTTGTTATGGTTGTAATTTTCCTTCTAGGCTTCTTTTTAGACTTTATAGAAATAGCTGTTGTTGTAGTTCCGATTATTGCACCAATATTACTTGCAGAAACAGGAGCGAATGTTACAGCAGTATGGCTAGGAGTAATGATAGGTGTAAATCTACAAACATCATTCTTAACTCCTCCATTTGGGTTTGCTTTGTTTTATCTAAAAGGAGTGGCTCCAAAAATAATTCAGACATTGGACATCTGGAAGGGCGTTGTACCTTTTATAGCACTACAGCTAATTGGCCTTGGTATTGTTGGTTTTTATCCAAGTCTTGTTAATTATCTGCCTAACAGAGTTTATTTAACCTCTAATGTTGCTCCACCTCCAATGAACCCTAAACTTCAATACTGTTTGCAAGAATACAAATTTGCAAACTTTGAAACTAATGGAGATCAAATTAAAACTAGTATTAATGAATTTGATGATATCATTTTAGCAAATCTACCAGCAGATAAATTAAGCTATTTTCAACGTCATGTTGATAATTCTAAATATTCCTTTGAATTAGTTAATGAAGTTAAGAGTGCTCAGTCAATCTATGATGACTATGCTTTCGACTATAGAGACTTACATTTCAAAACAAGAAAAAAACAAAAGAAAATATTAAAATTAAATAAAAAGATAGATAAATACAAAGCTGAGATAAGAAATCTTGATGATGAAGATGTATCAGATAAAAATAAAATTTTGCAAAAAATTGAAAATGTTAAGTTAGAGATAGAGGAAATTCAAAATACAATTCCTCAAGAGTGGAAATCTAAAAATGATGAATTTAATAAAATTAACAAAGCAAAAAATTTAGCTGTCAAAAAATATAAAAAGACTGTGGATAATGCATATGAAGATTTATTATTAATTAAGGAATTTATAAATCATGGAGAAAAGTTTGAGGAATTAAGTCAAGATATGAAACTTCTTAAATCAAAAATAGATAATAGAGGTTATATTGATGCAATAGAATTTATTGATAATATTTTTGAAAAAGTTGGAGAAATTTCAGGATCTGATGAATTTGCTGATAAGTTAGATTATTTAATTACCCTTATGGATGAAGATGAGGTTGATTTTGAAAAACTTCAAAGCTCAGCAAATGATACTTATGTATTATTCCAACAAGAGATAGATTGGAGAAAAAATTTCAAGAAAAAGTATATGGATAAGATAAATGCTCATGATAAGATTATTAGTGAAACTATTGGATTACGTCTGCAATCAAAACTTACAAAAGAGCAAGCGATTTATGTCTCAAAATGTAATTCAATACATAGAGACATTTCTCTAAACTTTTAGTTAATTTGTAATCTGATCAATTATTTTCGATCTTTTATATAATCCCAAGCCCTCAGCTTTTTGTTTTAACTTGTTATATTCAGACTTTAAATTTTCTGTATTAACATCAATTTTATTTCCAATTTCAATTATTGATCCAATGATTGGATCAATTTCTAGAGGACGTTTTGCATGTAAATCTTGAGTAGTTGATGGTTTATGCCCTTTTATTGAAATTGCTGCCTTAATTCTATGATCTATCGAGACATTAAATTTAACTCCAATTTTTTCTCCTACTGACTGACACTCTTCCATCAATTTTCTCACTATTTTTAACAGTTCTGGGTCGTTACCAATTTCATCTAAAGATTTATCATGTAGTGCACTCACAATATTAAATGAGCAATTACCCCAGAGTTTTATCCATATTTCGTCTCTTAGATTACTCTTTTGTGGTGCTTTTAAACCTCCTGTAATTAATAAGTCTGCAATAATTTTAAGTCTTTCTGATTTTGACCCATCTGGTTCGCCCAATGTGAATCTTTCCCCACCATTGTGTTTAATAACACCAGGTTCAGTAATTTCAGCTGCTGGATAAACCACACATCCAAGAGCTCTTGAAGGGTTCAATGAATTCCAAATTTTACCATTAGGATCAACACTATCTATATGTTTCTCATCTAAGTTTGTGCCCGTGTTAGCTTTATGAAAATACCACCAAGGTAAGCCATTCACAGCAGATATTATAGTTGTATTTTCTCCAATTAAGCTTTGAAGAGACTCAACTATATTAGAAATTGCATGAGCTTTTACTGAAATAAAAATATAATCTTGAATTCCAAGTTCTTTGGGATCATCTGTTACTTTTAATTTAAAGTTTTCTGTTTTATCTTTTTTAATTAATGTTAAACCATTCTCTTGTATAGCTTTTTTATGTGGACCTCTGGCTATAAGTGATAAATCAATATTATTTTTACTCAAACATGCAGCTAAATACCCTCCAATTGATCCTGCACCATATATACAAACTTTTGTCATTAATTATTTAAACCAAATTTTTTTGCTAAAACATTTCTTTGTAATTTTCCTGTTGCTCCTTTTGGAATTTCTTCAACAAAAAAAATTTTTTTTGGTATTTTAAACTTAGCAAGTTTTTCTTTAGCATATTCCAAAACATCATTTTCTGAACATGTCTCACCACTTTTTATTATAATTGCACTAGCAATATTTTCTCCAAGCATTTTATCTTCATACCCAAAACAAACTGCTTGATCTATTAATGGATGGTCCATTAATACGTTATCAACTTCTAAAGGAGATATTTTTTCTCCACCTTTATTAATTATTTCTTTCAATCTTCCTGAAATCTTTAAATAACCCTCATTATCGAAATAACCTTGATCGCCAGTTCTAAACCAACCATTGGTAAAACTTGTTTTATTTGCTTCTTCATTATTATCGTATCCAAGAGTAACATTTTCACCTTTTATGCACACTTCTCCTTCATCACCTTGTTTTAGCACTTCCCCATTTTCATTCATAATACATACCTCTGGACCTGCTGGAAGGCCTACAAATCCTGCTTTTTGTTGCTTAGGTGGCAATGGATTAGAAGTCATTTGGTGAGTAGCTTCTGTCATACCGTATGCCTCAATCACTGGACAACTAAAAGCATCATTTAAATCATTAAATACTGCTGGTGGTAAAGATGCAGATGATGATCTAATTAATCTTAGTTGTAGTGCCTTAGCAATTTCTAAATTTCTACGTGCTCTTAATAAAATAGCCTGATGCATTGTAGGTACTCCTGAGTACCAAGTTATTTTTTCTGATTTAGCTATATCCAAAAACTTGATAGCATTAAAACCATTTGATGCACATACAGATGCTCCAGCTTTCATTGATGAAGCTAAAATAGCTATAAGACCATGTATATGAAAAAGTGGCATAATATTAAGACAATGGTCATTTTCAGAAATATTTAAACTTTTAGAAATATTTTCTGCAGAAGAAAAAATATTTTTATTTGTTAAAGGAACAATCTTTGGTCTTGATGTAGTACCAGATGTGTGAAGCACTAATGCCTCATCACTTTCATTGGGTAAAGAATATTCACTTTCTTTTTCGTAAATATTAAATATTCCTGAAGGTCCATCCTTTTCAGGATTAATTTCACATAATTCTATTTTTAATTTTTTTGCTACATCTACAACTGGATTTTCAGAATTTTTCTCAACCAAAACAATTTTTGGATTTAAATCTTTTAAATAAAATTCATACTCCTCAGATTTATATGATGGATTTAAAGGGGCAGCAGACATATAGCTTGAAATAGCCAAAAAACTTGAAGCCATGTACGGTCCATTTGGTAAAACTATCGCTGCTCTATCTTTGTTTGATAATCCATTTCCAGCCAATTGTTTAGAAATTTTATTGATAAATAATTTTAAATCTTTGTAACTTAGTTTTGTACTGATTTCAGAGGTTAGAGCAATATTTTCATCATTTACATTTTCAAAAATGTTTCTAACAATTCTTTTTGACATTATTTAGTACCCTTTTGCGTAACCGTCTTTTCTAGGATCAGATCCTCCTAAAAGGTCCCCTTCTGATCGATTTATTTTAATAGCTTGACCTCCACCATGAGTACCATCAATATACTCAACATTGTGACCGATTTCTTTCAATTCATTAAAAATTTGATTATCGACTGATTTTTCAAGCTTATAAATATTGTTAAAATGAAAGGCTCTTGGAAAACTTAAAGCCTCTTGAGGACCCATGCCGTAATCAATCATATTATTTAAAACATGTACCTGTCCTACTGGTTGATATTGCCCTCCCATAACTCCATAACTCAAAGTTGTGTTGTTATCTTTGTCAATGACCATACCTGGAATAATAGTGTGTAATGGTCTTTTTAAGCCCTCAATGCAGTTTGGATGTCCATGCTCTACTCTGAAATTTGTACCCCTGTTATGTAAAAGTATTCCACTTTTATTTGTAGTGATACCTGATCCAAATACGTAACAAACTGAATTAATGATGGACACACTATTCAAGTCTTTGTCTACAACTGTTAGATAAATAGTTTCTGGGTGAGCTGGAATATTTAAGTCACCAACATCACTGCATGAATTGAGCTTAATTTTATTAAAAATATCCTCAATATTTTTATCACTTAAAATTTCATCTAAATCAAAATTTACAAAATTTGGATCACCTAGGCTTGTTTCTTTAACTTTATAAGCTTGTTTTGTGACTTCGGCTTCAAGATGAAATCTTTCTGTACTGTTGAATTTATAGTTATGAATATTTAGTTTTTCTAACAATTTCATCATAATCAAAACAGTTACGCCAGGTCCATTTGGAGGACATTGATGAATAAAATCACCCTTATAACTAGATTTTATTGTTTCTGATCTTACTGTGTTCTGTTTAGAAAAATCCTCAAAAGTATGAACACCCCCTAATTCATTTAAACTTTCAATTATATCTTTTGCAGTTTCACCCTCATAAAATTCTTTACTTCCTTTTTTACTAATTGCCTCTAATGTTTTTCCTAATGAAATATTTTTCATTAATTCATTTTCTTGATAAGTACGACCTTCCTTCAAAAAAATTTTTTTAGAATTTTCATTTCCATTAATTTTATTTAAGCTATTATGCCAAGCATTTGACACTACTTTAGAAATCTTGTGACCGTTTTTTGCAATCTCAATTGCACCTGTAAATAATTGTTCAAAATCTAATTTTCCAAATTCTTTATGAATAGTTTCCCAAGCATGGACTGCACCAGGAATCGTTACTGAATGAGGACTTGTTAATCCAATTTTATCTATATTTTTTTCCTTGAAGAAATCATAACTTAATTTCTCTGGTGCTAACCCAGATCCATTAAAAGATACTGCATCCTTATTATTCATTTTGACAATTGCAAAACAGTCTCCACCAATACTTGTTGCATTAGGCTCAACTACAGATAAAACAATTGAAGCTGCTATAGAAGCATCTACTGCATTTCCACCCATTTTTAATATTTTTAAGGCCTCTTCGGTCGCTAATGGATGAGAAGTTGCAGCCATAGCATTTGCAGAGCGTGCATCTTTATCTTTTGTTGATTGATTATTCATAGTACAGATTAAATCTCAAAAATTTATAAATGATTACTAAAGTAAATAAAAGCATTATCATATTCTGTATTTTTGCCTTTGGTTTTTTATTATCAAATCTTGTTAGATCTATTACTGCAACATTAACGCCTGTCCTGACATATGAATTCGATTTAACAGCAGGGAATTTAGGACTGTTAGCAGGAGGCTATTTTATTGGCTTTTCAATTATGCAAGTCCCAATAGGACTACTCCTTGATAAATTTGGGCCAAAAAAAGTTGTTGGGTATTTTTTAGTAATTGCATTGGTAGGGACCATATCATTTGCATTAGCAAAAAGTTTTTCTGGGTTACTTATTTCAAGAATATTTATTGGGATCGGTGTGAGCGCTTGTATGATGGGGCCTCTAACAGGATACAGAGTTTGGTTTGCTGAAAAATATCAACAGCGTGCTAATTCATGGATGTTAATGGTTGCAAATATAGGTTTTGTATCATCTACTTTACCTGTCCAAATTTTATTACCTTACATGGGATGGAGATGGATTTTTATTTTAATAGCTATACTTATTTTAATAAGTATTATTTTAATTTTCTTATTCACTCCTAATTGGGAAAAAAAAGAAAACTTCACTATTGATGAAGAAAAAAAAGGTTTAGCACAAATTTGGAAGAATAAATTTTTTATCAGTATGGTACCATTAGCATTTATTAATTATGGTGGTATACAGGCAATCCAAACGCTTTGGGCCGGTCCTTGGATGCTAAATATTACAGGGTATTCTCCATTTCAAAGTGCTACAGGCTTGTTTTGGATCAATGTAACTATGTTAGCGTCATACTTTTTATGGGGATATATTCTCCCCAAACTCTCTGATTATGGAATAAGCAGTGTTAAACTTATTAAATTTGGACTCCCAATAAGTTACTTTGTTTTTTTTCTAATAATCTTTTTTGGTCCTAAGGCTGGAGCTTTTTTATTTGCAATATACATCATGACATCAATTGTAATTTCTCTAACTCAACCAGCAATAGCTTTAAACTTTTCACAAAATTTAGCAGGTAAGTCACTCACTTCATACAATGTTTTCATTCATTCAGGAACATTCTTTATGCAATGGGGTATCGGATTATTTATAGACTTATTTAATTCTAAAGGATTTGATATTGTAAGTAGTTATAGAATTTCTTTTTCAATTTTTTTAATTCTTTGTATACTAAGTTATATTTTTTTCATTTATCTAAACAGAAATAATGATTAGTAAAAAAATGACACTAACAAATATATTATTGTTAATATTAATAATTTATATGTTTATTTGCATTTTTATTTTTTTTTATCAAAGAAATCTTCTTTACCTTCCAGGAGAAAATAATTATTTAGATGAAGGACCTTTAAATCACAAAATTGAAAAGGTGTATATTAGCTCTCAAGGTAGTTTGTTAGGATGGCACTTTCAAAAGAACGAAAATTATAAGACTTTATTACTTTTTCATGGCAATGCTGGCAAACTTGACAATCGTATTTATAAGTTAAATGAATTCTCAAAACTGAATGTTAATTATTTGATATTTGCTTACAGAGGGTTTAGTGGAAATGATGGAAAACCCTCAGAAATAGGTCTTTATGAAGATGCTTTGGCAGCAAAGAAATGGCTAAATTCCAAGAAAATTGAAGATAAAAATATAATCTTGTATGGGGAGTCGTTGGGTACAGCAATTGCATTAAATCTAGCACAAGATTATTCTTTTAGTGGTGTGATATTAGAGTCACCGTTCACATCTATGGAAACACTAGCAAAAAGTTATTATCCATATTTGCCAGTTAAATATTTGTTAAAAGATAAATACAATTCGATTAGCAAATTGAATAAAAATACATCTCCAATTCTTGTAATGCATGGTATGAAAGATAAAATTGTGCCATTTAAGATGGGAAAAGAAATTTATGATAAATTTAATGGAAAAAAATCAAGTTTTTTTGTTGAAAATGATGATCATATGATGGATTTTAACGAAAATCTCATAAA
>CACHTK010000004.1 GCA_902582765.1 uncultured Pelagibacteraceae bacterium | reverse complement strand
CAAGAAGAATATTTAAATACAATTAAAAAAATTAAAAACAAAAGTTTAATAAATAGTTCTGATTATGCATTTTATAAATCTGCAAATACTGATGTGGTGGGATTAATTGTAGAGAAGGTAAGTGGAAGAACTTTAAGAGATTGGGTATTGTCGGCGGTTGAAGCTGCTGGCTTTGAAGAGGGCTTATATATTGCTTCTGATAGATATGGAATGCCATGGATGTCTGGCGGTGGTTGTTTAATTGGTAGGGATTTTTTAAGAATGGGTTTGCTTTTTGCAAGGAAAGGTATGGGGGTTGGAAATAGAAAAGTTGGATCACCTTCTTTTTTAAACAAAACAATTAAAAATTTAGGACCTAAATACATGGAATTAGCAAAAAACAAGTATTTGTATTACTCAAATTCAACAATGGTATCTGGTAACATGATTGGACACTCTGGATATGGAGGTCAATTTTTGGCAACAAATTTTAAAACTGGCAAAGTCGCAGCATTTTTTTCAGTATTGGAAACAAAATCTGCAACAAAAGAGAGTTATAAAGTTGATATGATTAATATGTTGATAAATTTAGTTAATAATTAAAATTAAGAATATCTAGAAATTAATTTTTTAAGATGATTATCTGTAACACCACAACACCCTCCGATAATTTGAATTTGTTCATCAATTAGATTTTCACATTCATAAGCAAATTCATCCTCTGCATAGGTTACTATTGCCTTGTGTGTTTTTGTATCAAACTTGTGTATTTCTGGGTAAAACATAATTGGGCCTTTCCAATTATCTTTAATTACATTCAATCCATCAAAGGCATCAACAAGCCAAGTATGCATAATACCATAAACATCTCCACCCATATTGGTCAGAGACTTCATAATATCATCTAAAAGAACAATCTTATCATCAGGAATGAATTTTGGTTGCTCTTTGTATATGCTTTCATCATAAATAAGTGATTTTTCTTTTTCAGCTCTAAAATTTCTTCCAATTACGCTATTATCAAATTTACTAATACAGCAGCTTAATCCAACCCAAACAGGTAAACCAGTTTCTAAAACAGAGTTAAGTAAAATTTTTGAGTGATCTATATCTAATAACATTTCTAGAATTAATACATCGACTCCTTCTTCTTTTAAGATTTTAGCAGCCTCTTTATAATTTCTCTCTTCATCTCTAAATGAAGGTATATACTTTGGATCTGGAACAAATTCATTTTCTTTTAATGAGAAAAAATTTGATAAACTACCAGCTATCCCAACTATATTCTCTTTCCCTTTATTCTTAATTGCCTTTTTGGCTATATCAACAGATCTAACAATAAACTCCTTTGTTTCATTACCTCTATTAATGCTGTTAAGATTGTGTCTTGTAGTGCTAAAAGTGTTTGCTGTAATAAGATCACAGCCTGTATCTATAAAATTTTCATGAACTTTAGTCACAATATCTGGAGCTGTGATTGTTGCTAATGCAGAAAAAGCTGGTGTCATCTCACCCCCTAATTTTGCAATTTCAGACCCATTTCCACCATCTAAGAATATTTTTGAATTTGATTTAAACTTTTCTTTAAAAAGCATTTATTTTTCGTCTTTTGGTGCAAGCACTACGGCTAATACTCCTCCTAAAACAATCATTGCACTTCCTACAACTTCTCGCCAACCAAATGTTTCGTCTGTTAAAATACCAGCTGATATAACTCCAACAACTACTTCGCTTAAATATAAAATTGCACAAAGACCTGCTCCTAATACTGAGGGTGACCACATGATAACTACCCCTGTTGGAATAAAATAAAATACTGAAATAAGAACTAAAAAAGTGAACATTGATGTAAAAGCTTCAATAGGTGGCATAGGTCCTAGATAATCTTTTAAAATAAAGCCAGCAAAAATATTAAATATTGTTCCATAAACAAAAAATGAAAATATTACTGGAAAAACACCATCTGTTTTTGTAATTTCTAAACGTACTAAGCCAGCTCCAAAAAGTACACCTCCGACCAGAGCCAACAAATCTCCTGCATTTTGTGGTAATGGTATAATATTAGATTGACTGAAAACAACCCACAAACCTCCAAGCGCTAAACTTAGTGTTAAAACCCTTTCTAAACCAGGCCTTTTCTTTAAAAAATATATTTCAAATATGGTTGTCCAGATAGGTATCATGTAAAACATGATCAATGCTCGAACAACATCTGTTAATAAAAAACTTAATGCGTAACATATAAAACCACTACCAGTTAAAAAACCAACAAAGGGAATTTCTAATCCTGATGTTCGACCTTTTAATTTTCTCCATAAAGAGAAAGGTGTAAGCAATATAATACCAATCATCATTTGAGAAATAGTTCCCCAACCTCCAGTAAGACCACCATCTTCTAAAATTCTTTGAGGAAGCCAATAAACTCCCCATGATCCAGCAGCAATAGCTAATGCAAAAGCTATTTTAAAATGATGTTTGTGTCTGACCATTAGTTTAATTTTGGTTCAATTTTAGAAAAATTAAAAATTTCTTCATATCTTTTTGCAAAAGACATCACTTTTAAATCTTCTTTTTGTTTAGCTATAATTTGAATACCTATTGGAAATCCCTCTTTATTAAAACCAATAGGTAAAGAAATTGATGGTAAGTAAAAAAGACTAGCAAATATATGTATTTCAATCCATCTATGGTAAGTGTCCATTAATTTATCATTTATTTTTTCTGGGTGTCTTAAATTTTTATCAAAAGGAAATGATTGTTGAGATGGTAAAGCTAAAAAATCAAAATCACCAAACAAACTATTTACATCATTTGATAATTCAATTCTTGAGTTAAGAGCAGATTTTACATCTTCCTCTGTGAGCTTGATGCCTTTATTGTATTCCCATATTGCCTGTGGAGTCATTTCATTAACATCATTTATATTCATTGTAATAATATCCTCATAAATACTTTTTGCTCTCAACGTTCCCCAGCAATTCCATAATTTATGAGCATCTATTTTTGGTTTTAAGTGCTCAATTACAACTTTATGCTTTTCAATATTGATTAATTGTTTGTTGCATATTTCAATTACCTCAGGATCATATTGATAATTTCCATTCATGTCAGATAACCATCCTATTTTTATTTTTGAGAATTTTTGGTCATTTATATTAGCCTCACTAAAAGAATTATCTAAACTGAAAGAAATTGGATCTTCTTTATGTTTTCCAACTATAACATCTAAAAGAATAGACATATCATCAGGTGTTCTTGCAAGACATCCTGGTGTTGAAATAACTGGAAGATGTTTCTTTTTTTCATTTGTTCGATAATCAGGAAGTAACCCTGGTGTTGGTCTAAAACCATAGACATTTGCGTAAGCAGCAGGTGTTCTACAAGAACCCATCATATCTGTACCATCTGCAAATGGCAGTAAATTTGCTGCAACTGCAACACCAGCACCACCACTTGATCCACCTGATGATTGAGTATTACCATAAATGTTTGGTGTTATTCCAAATAATCTATTCGCTGTATGTGCACCTACGCCTAACTCTGCGGTATTTGTTTTACCTATCATGATACCCCCAGCATCTAATTGGCGATCAACAATAATGGAATTTTTGTTTGGAAAATAATCTTTATACCCTGGAAAACCATAAGTAGTTGGAAAATCAACAACGTCTAATAAATCTTTTGATGCCAAAGGAAGACCAAACAATGGTTTACTTTTATCAAAGTGTTTATCTTTATCATTAGCCTCATTCAGTATTTGTTCTTCATCTTTAATTGAGACAATGGCGTTTAGAGAAGGGTTATATTTTTTAATTCTTTCTAAGTAAAAGTTAACAACTTCTTTTACTGAAATCTCTTTTTTATTAATTAAAGAGATAATTTTTTTAATTGATCTATTTTCAAGCATTGGAATTTACTATTACCGAGCTTTTTTAATGGATGCTAGAGTAATTTCCTTTATTTCTTCTAAAGTTGCTTTTCTAGGATTTTGTGCATAGGCTTGATCTTTCATTGATTTTTCAGCAATTCTATCAACACAATCCTCGGGGACTCCAATTTCGCTTAAACTTTTTGGAATTTTAATTCTATCAAGAATGTTTTCAATGTTTGATATAAATGCATCTACAGAATGATCTTTGAATTGCATAGCCTCTGACATTCTTTTAACTTTTTCTTCCATACCTGGTAAATTATATTTTAAAACTACAGGTAATATTATTGCATTCGTTAGTCCGTGATGAGTATTGTATTCGGCTCCAACCATATGAGCAATAGCATGTACTAATCCTAAACCTTTTAAAAAAGAAATTCCTGCTAAACAAGATCCAACATGCATTCCACCTCTTGCAACTATATTGCTAGGATCTTCTACAGCTGTAACTAAAGATTTTGATATCAAAGATAAACCTTCTAAAGCAGCACCATCACACATTGGATTGAAACCAGGAACACAATAACCCTCTATACCATGGATTAAAGCATCTGCACCAGTCCATGCCGTTAAATTTGCTGGTAATCCAATTGTAAGTTCTGGATCTAACAATGCTAAGGAAGGTCTAACATCTGGGTGCCACATACAAAATTTCATACCTTCTTTTAAATAAGTAACCATAGCTGAAATTTCTGTTTCAGCTCCAGTTCCAGCAGTTGTTGGAATAGTTATAATTTTTGGGAATGGGTTATCCTTGCTAATTTTAGGCGGAGTTAATTCAAACTCAAAATCTCTTAATGGAACGTCATTGTTCGCTGTGAGACAAATTAATTTTCCTCCATCCATAGCACTACCTCCGCCAATTGCAATTATAGCGTCATGGTTACCATCTTTAAATTTACTAACACCATTTGAAACTTCGTCTTCTCGAGGATTTGGAGATATATCAAAAAATAAATCTGATTCTATATTTGAGCTATTAAGATAGCTTTGTAAATTTATAATAAATGGTAATTTTGGACTTCCTTTATCTGTAACTATTAACGGATTTTTAATATTTAAATTATTACAAATACTTCCTATTTCTTTTAATCTGCCAGGGCCATAAGCAATGTTAGTAGGAAACGTCCAATCTTGATTAGATAAAATATCAGTTTCGTTAAGTTTAAAACTTTGCATTTATTTTATAAAGTATACAATTTTAAAAGATTATAAATGAATATTTTGTCTGAGAATACAGATTTAAAAAAAACGTATTTAGCAATAGTTACTATGCTCTTAGCAATCCTATGTGTGGATATGTATATGGTTGTAATAAAGTTTATGGGCAATGAATATACTGTGATTCAGTTAGCAGTTTTTAGAAATATTGCGGGCGTAATTCCTTTATTTATACTTATTTTATTTACTAAAGAATATATTTCAGTTTTTAAAAACCTTAACAGCAAATTTATTGTTTTAAGCTTTTTTAGAGGTTTGGCTTTCTTATCAATGAACATATTTATATTTATTTCAGTTATTAATTTAGAATTTGCAACCGCTATGGTTCTTACATTTTCTTCGCCATTTTTCATTGTAATTTTATCAATAATTTTTTTAAAGGATAAAGTTGGTGTTTATAGATGGTCTGCAATTTTTATAGGTTTTTTTGGAGTTGTTTTAATTGTTCAGCCTGGAAGTGATATTTTTAGCTTTTACTCAATATTTCCAATTTTAACGGCAATTGCTTGGGCGTTGAGTGTGATAATTTTAAAATTTATACCCGATGGTCACTCAACAGCAAAAATTCAGTTATACACTTTAATATTTAATGTAATTGGTGGTGTTGTACTGTTTTTATTGACTACTGGACATGCAGAAATAAAAAGTACCCAAGATTTTTTTCTTATGACATTAACTGGTATTCTTGGAGGTACAGCAGCAATACTTTTTATCTATTCTTATAGATTAATCTCAGCAAGTAAGATGGCTTCGTTTGAATATTTTGGCATTCCTTCATCATTTGTTTTAGGTTGGTTATTTTTTAATGAGGCTCCTTGGGAACAATTATTTCCAGGAGTTTTCGTAATTGTGTTTGCTGGAATGATTATAATTTGGAGAGATAAAGTAAAACAAAAAAAAACTAAGGTGAGTAGAGAAATTAACTAGCAGATTTCATTGATTTCATAACTATTGCTCTATCAATTTCACCAATAAGTTCACCTGTCTCACTATTGACCACTGGAAATTTCTGATCTGTATCGACAAGCTTATCAATTAAAGTTTCTATTTTTGAATTGTGAGGAATATTATTTGATCCGTTTTCAAACATTTTTTTTGTATCGTCACAACATTCTTCCCTCATTACTTTGCTTGCACTAAGTACTTTGTATTTTGGTACGTCTTCGCAAAAATCTTTTACATATTGATCTTTGGGGTTAGCAACAATTTCTTCTGGTGTCCCTACTTGAGAAACTTCTCCATCTTTCATAATTGCTATATGATCACCCATTTTAATTGCCTCTAAGAAATCGTGAGTAATAAATACCATTGTCTTCTGTAATTTTTCTTGAATCTTTAATAGTTCATCCTGCATTTCTCTTCTAATTAATGGATCTAATGCTGAAAAAGGTTCATCAAAAATTAAAATTTCTGGATCTACAGCTAATGCACGAGCTAAACCCACTCTTTGTTGCATACCTCCAGACAACTCTCTTGGATAATTATTATGCCAGCCTTCCAAACCAACCATTTTTAAAACTTCCATTGACTTTTCTATTCGATCATTTTTTTTATTTCCTCTAATCTCCAAGCCATAACCAATATTTTCAATAACAGTTCTATGTGGAAACAGACCAAAGTGTTGAAAAACCATACTCATTTTATTTCTTCGTAAATCTAACAAATCTCTTCCACTCATTTTCGTTACATCAACATCATCCATTTTAACTGTTCCAGAAGTTGGTTCAATTAATCTTGAAATACATCTAACTAAGGTTGATTTTCCACTTCCTGATAAACCCATTACAACAAATGTCTCACCTTTCTCAATTGAAAAGCTAACATCTTTTACTGCAACTACATGTCCGGTCTTTTCTTGAACTTCTTTTATTGATAAGCTTTTATCTAAATCTTTAATTATTCTTTGTTCGTCAGAACCAAATAATTTCCAAACATTTGAACAAGTTATTTTTGGTTGATTATTCATATTTTGTTATTTTAATAACACAAAAATAGACAATATTTTTCTTTAAAAGTAAAATTATTTATTTTAAATTTTAGATAATATGTCATCTGAAATAGCAAGTATCCAAGGAAAGCCAAATTCATCAAAAAATATTTTTACATATTCTGTAATCTTAATAACATTTTTAGTTGCACTGTGGTTATCTTTTCAAAGCGATGGTCCTTCAAAAATGCCAAAGGTTGTCACTGACCAATTTACATTTACAGCATGGGTTAATGAAGGTGAAGATTATTTAAAAAAAAATTATAGATGGATTACCAAAATAATAGCTAGTTATATAAAAAATGTGTATTACTTCGTTGAAGATTTTTTGATTGACTCTCCCTGGCTATTAATTGCTGCATTAATATTTTTACCCTGCTTAATTGCAGGTGGTTTGAGATTAGGATTGTACTCTTTATTCGTTATTTATTTTTGGGGTGCAACAGGAATGTGGGAACCGTCTCTGCAAACAGTGGCGTTGATGGGTTTATCTGTTTTATTATGTGTAGTAGTTGGAGTTACCCTAGGTGTGCTTTGTTCACAAAGTGACAGGTTTGAAAATTTTATGAAGCCTATTTTAGATACAATGCAAGTAATGCCTGCGTTTGTTTATCTTTTTCCAGCTCTTTTCTTTTTTGGAATTGGAGGGGCTCCAGCAATATTAGCCACAATGATTTACTCTATGCCTCCGATCATAAGATTAACAAATACCGGTATAAGACAAGTTTCAGCAGAAACAATAGAATCTGCAACCTCATTTGGATCAAGTAAATTACAACTCCTATTTAAAATTAAAATTCCACTTTCACTTCCAAGTATAATGATGGGAATTAATCAGGTGATAATGATGGCTTTAGCGCTTGTAGTTTTAGCATGTTTTATTGGAGCTGAAGGGATCGGTGGTCAAGTATGGCAAGCAATTAGAAGACTTGATGTTGGATGGGCAATGGAAGGAGGACTGTGTATTCTCTTCATGGCAATAATGTTTGATAGATTTAGTATGTCATTTAGTAAAACGAAACAAATACTTCCATCGAACGTTCAAAAATTTTATTTGCTTCCTCAATCTTGGGAAAAATTTACTATAGCAAGAATTATAGAAAAGCCTTTAGAATTTTTAGGTGGTTTAATTAATTTTGTTTGTACAAATTTGACAAAATTTATTGCATATGTATTTGAATTTTGTATTTCGTTAGCAAATAGACAAACAGCAAGAGATATTGGTGAAATAATTTCTAGAAGATATTATATCATTCCATCTTTTTTACTTGTTCTGATTATATCATTCGTTGATTCTTATATGATAAGTATAGGATCATTTCCTGAAGAGTGGAGATTATCAATAAGACAACCAATTTCTAATAGTGTAGAGTCTTTAACTGTTAATCCTGGTTTTATTGCATTTACAAAAGCTCTTAGAGGATTTGTATATCTTAAACTTTTAAGACCACTTGATATATTCCTAACTCATGTGCCGTGGTGGTATACACTAGGTGTATTTGCAGCAATTGGATATTTTACTGTTGGTATCAGATTTGCAATTATTACAGCAATATTATTACTTTTTATTGGTGCTTGTGGGATATGGCCTCAATCAATGATTACATTATCATCTGTTTTGGTCTCCGTAGCTTTATGTTTTATAATTGGAGTTCCTCTTGGAATTATTGCTTCTTATAATGAAAGATTTAGAAATGTTCAAAACGTGGTTTTAGATGCCATGCAGACTTTACCTTACTTTTGTTATTTAATTCCTGTTTTGATGTTTTTTGGAGGAGGAATAGTATCTGCTGTACTAGCAACAGTAATATACTCCATACCACCCATCATTCGATTAACATCTTTAGGTTTAACTCAGGTATCTGGTACTTATTCAGAGGTATCACGTTCATTTGGAGGAACTCTTCTACAAACTTTAAACAAAATAAAATTTCCATTAGCAATTCCAAGTTTAGTTATTGGATTTAATCAAACAGTAATTATGGCTTTCGCAATGCAAATCGTTACACCATTGATAGGCGGAAAAGGGTTAGGTTTGGAAGTATTTAATGGGTTAGCAAGGTCTGACACGGGAAGAGGTTTAGCCGCAGGTATAGGTATTGTGCTATTAGCAATAATTATTGACAGAATTTCACTTGCTTGGACCAAAAAGCAGAGAGAAGCTTTAGGCTTATAAGTCAAGTAAAAGCATCATTATTCACAGTTTACAAACTAGTATTTTTTGTTTTAAGATAAGACTTTAATTAATTAAATGAGAGGAAATAAATGAGGTTATCAAAAACAATATCAGCTCTATTTTTATCTTTCGTAATTTTATTTGCAAGTCTTACTCAGGCAAATGCAAAAAGATTACATGCTGCTATTGCTGACTGGACAGGTGGAATAATTACTTGTGAAGTTGCAGTAGCAATTCTTGAAAGAGAAATGGGCTATAAAGTTAAACAAACAGTTTTCCCTTCTGGTACTGGATTATGGGAAGCAATTGCAGCTGGAGAACTTGATTTCGCTTGCGAGAGTTGGCCAAGTTATGCAGAAGCAGACGATGTAATGTTTAATGAAGATTTAATTTATGACGGCAAAGTAGTAAAGTCTTATAAAGGAGATGGAACAGTTGATCTTTTAGGAACTACTGGAATCATCGGTATGTCAGATTACTGGATACCTAAATATGCTGCAGATGAATTGGGCATTAAAACTTGGAGAGACTTAAACAAACATAAAGCTAAATTTGCAACTATTGAAACAGGCGGTAAAGGAAGATTAATTGGATGTCCTGTAGCTGGTTGGAACTGTCATGACCAAAAAAGACTTGATCTTTTAGGAATTGATTTCCAAGCAGATGAGCTAGGTACTGAAGCGGCTGCAATTGCAGAAGCAAAAGCTGCTTACATGAGAAAAGAGCCGTTCTTGTTATACTTATGGTCACCACACTGGTTCTTTGGTGAGTTTGACATGGTAGGAGTTCAACTTCCTGACTACAAAACTTGTGCAGGAGACACATTTACTGAAGCAAACAACTGGAAAACTTGTGGTACAGATGGATGGCCAGCAACTGGTTGGGATAAAGATTACACTATGAATTATGGAAATCCTGACACATTTGCTAAACCAGAACATGCTAAAGCAAAAGCTTTTTTTGAAAGAATGAAGTTAGAAAACTTAGACCAAGCTAAGATGCTTGTTGAAGTTGACATCAAAAAAAGAGACGTTAAAGAAGTTGTAAATGAGTGGTTGGACAACAATCCAGATAAATGGAAAAGTTGGTTACCTAACTAATAATTAAACTTCAAAAAATAATCAAGGGCTTTGTGTAAACAAAGCCCTTTTTTTTTACATGCATATAATACATAGAGGAATTGTAAATAAGAGTTACAAAGAAAACTGCCTAAAGTCGTTTCGAGCATCATTTAAAAAAAGATTTGGGATTGAGACAGATATCCATTCAACCAAGGATAAAAAGTTTGTATGTTTTCATGATTTTACATTAAAGAGAATTTTTAAAATAAACAAAAGTATCAAAAATATTATTTATGAAGATCTAAAGGAGATTAAAAATAAAAAATTTCAAATACCACAATTGAAAGAAGTTCTAAAAATCTCAAAAAAAAAATTTCCCATCTTTATTGAAATAAAGCCATTATTCAGTAAAAAACTTTTATCTAATTTGATTGAAGAAACTAGAGGTTTCAAAAAATGTATTTTCATCTCTTTTAAGCATGAAAATATCTATAATCTTCTTAAACTTAATTCAAAGCTATCTGTGGGTTTATCATTTTCCAACAAATCTAGCATAAAATCTATTTTGAAAAGTAGCCTAAATAAAAGAGTAAAATATCTAATATTAGATAAAAAGTTTTTAAATAATGGAAAAATACAAATGATTAATAAAGAGAAATATTATTACACAATTAAAAGTAAAAAGGAGTTTTTGAAATATAATAAAAATAACAATCTTATATTTGAAAACTTATAATTTATATTTTTTCAGATATTCCAATCTTCCAAGTATTTCATCTCTATCTAAATAGTATCCTTGAAGATGACGATGACCTGAATTTGGATCAAAAGCTGTTCTGCCGTGTAAAACACGCCTATTATTAAAAGAAAATATGTCTCCTGGTCCTAGTCGAAATTTAATTTGAAATTTGTCATCATGTAGAAGATTTCCAAATCTGTGGTGAGCTTTATAAACTTTGTCCATTTGGTCTGGATGGCAGTCTAATGCATCCATAGTTGCAACACTAAATCTAATATCATGAAAATCTTTATCTTTTGTTAAACTAATTGCTGGGGCATGGAAGCTTCGATGAGATTCTTGGGTATAGTCTTTATCTCTAAACTTTAGTGGTACAGAGATTAATGTTTCAAAAATCTCTTTTTCATTTTTCCTCAAATAATCAGCAACAGCAAAGCCATCAATTGCAGAAGAGTCTCCACCCTTTGCATCATTTACTAAACAGTGTAAAAACTGATAACCAGGTGGTAATTCAAACCAAGGTAAATCCATGTGGTTTCTTAAAGCATGAGCTGTGTAAGCAGAATTATTTGGTTTTGGAATATTGATTACTTCAAAGGGGGTTTTAAAAAAGGTTTCTCTTACGTGACTTATTCTATGAAGAATATCAAAACCTGATTTTTTTTCTGTTGGTGAATTTTTTACTATTGCTATACCTTTATGATGTAATAGTTCTAACCACTTTATTAATCCTTCATCAGAATTAATTACTTCATCATGTTCAATACATATCGACGAAAATTCGTTTTCCAAATTATTATCCCAAAGATGATAAGGTGAGATATATTCCTGTTTATTTTTAATAGTATAACAATTTTCCCTCAACCACTTAGGATCATAATAACTTGTGTGGTCACCCTCACTCCACTCTATTTCTAATTTGCCATCACCATTTAATGAATATTTTTTGGGATTTATTTCTTTTGATACGTCTAAGATATTAAACATTCTATGTCTTGAGTCTTTATCATGTGCAGTAGGACAATTATCTCTTAACCACATGTAATTAAATTTACTTTCTTCACCATCATTCCAAGTAATTTGTAAATAAGTGCTGTTTTTTGCGATTTTAGAAATCGAATTCATAATAAATAATTATATAAAATCCAAAAAATTTCAATTCAATTAATAGTTGAATTTAATAAAGTTATTTTATTGTTGATTTGCTTTGATGTACTAAAAGAACTAAACTTTATATAAATGTCTAAAATCGAAATCAATAACGTATACAAAATTTTTGGTCCAAAACCTGATAGCGTCCTTAAAATGGTGCAAGAAGGAGCTACAAAAGAAGATGTTCTAGAAAAAACTGGACATACAGTTGGTTTAGATAATGTATCTTTAAAAATTGAAGAAGGAGAAACATTTGTTTGTATGGGTTTGTCTGGATCAGGAAAATCAACGCTAATTAGACATTTAAATAGATTAATAGACCCAACCTCTGGAGAAATTTTAGTAGAAGGTAAAGATGTTACTACTCTAAACAAAGAACAATTAATCGAGTTTAGAAGACAAAAAATGAGCATGGTATTTCAACGATTTGGATTATTCCCACACAAAACAGTTCTACAAAATGTTGGGTATGGTCTCGAAATGCAAGGTATGGAAATTGAAAAGAGAAATTCTGTTGCTATGGAAAAAATCGAGTCAGTTGGATTAAGTGGATTTGAAAACCAATATCCTGCACAACTTTCTGGAGGTATGCAACAGCGAGTAGGTCTTGCAAGAGCTTTAGCTACTGACACGGACATTATGTTAATGGACGAAGCTTTTTCTGCATTAGATCCTTTAATTAGAAGTGATATGCAAAAACAACTTATAGACCTACAATCAGAATTAAAAAAGACGATAGTATTTATTACTCATGATCTTGATGAGTCATTAAGGTTAGGAGATCATATTGGAATTTTGAATGCAGGAAAACTTGTTCAGGTAGGAACACCTGTAGAAATTATAATGAACCCTGCTGATGAATACGTTGAGGCATTTGTTAAAGACGTAAATAGAACAAAGGTTATAAAAGCAAAAATTATAATGAAACCAGTAAATCAATCAGATGATATTGACAAATCAAACTTGATAAAAGTTGAAGAAGACCAATTTATAGAGGAATTTCTACCTCAAGTTGTTTGTAGTAACTCTAATTGTGAGGTAGTTGATAAACAAGGAAATGCTAAAGGCTATATTTCTAATAAAGAATTGCAAGAATCACTTTCAAACTCATAAGTAAATTAAATAATTATGAAAAAAAGTTTAAGCAACATCGTTGATTTAGTTAAATACCCAATTCATGATTTACAATCACCAAAGATCAAGAAAATAATTGAGAAATGTAAAACTGAATTAGATAGCGATAGTTGTTCGGTAATTCCTAATTTTATTTTACCAAATTCTTTAAATGTAATGAAAAAAGAATTAGAGCAACAGCTTAATGAAGTTTATATGTCTAAAGAAAGTATCAACGCATATCTTTATGCAAAAGACGATCCTACTCTTCCTAAAGATCATCCAAAAAGAATATTTATGGATAGATTTAATGGATATTTAAATTCTGACTGTTTTGAAAAAAATTCGGAGATGAAATTTCTTTATGAAACTGAGGAATTATTAAAATTTGTATCAGCATGCTTAGGGATTGCGCCTATATATAGATGGGCTGATCCTTTAGCCTGTCATGCATATAACGTTATGGAACCAGATGGAATATTACCTTGGCATTTTGATAGTTGTGAATTTACTTTAAGCCTCATGATCCAAAAACCAGAAGAAGGAGGAATATTTGAATATTGTCCAAACATAAGAGAACCAGGTAACGAAAAGTTTGACGATGTTAAAAAAGTACTAGATGGAGATCGAACAAGAGTAAAACGACTTGAACTTGAACCAGGTGATTTACAAATATTTAAAGGTAGATTTACTATGCATAGAGTAACTAAAGTTATAGGAAAAACATCACGTTTTATGTGCATACCTGCGTATGTATTGGATCCCTGGAGAGTAAATACACCTGAACATTCAAAAGCAATTTATGGAAAAGTATTGCCCATACATTTAGAAAGAAATAGAGTTAGATCCGATGGATTAACAGATTAATGTCCTACAATTTCAAAAATAAAAAAATAATTATCTCTGCTGGAGCATCAGGAATTGGGTGGGCAACAGCAAAGGAGTGTCTTATAAAAGGTGCGAAGGTATTCGTTTGTGATGTCGATAAAAAATCTATAAATAAATTAAAAAAAAATCCTTTGAATAACAAAAGGTTGTTTTCTTTTCATTGCGATGCCTCAAATGAAAACGATGTAATAAATTTTTTTAAAGAAATTAAAAAAAAAACACAAAAAATTGATGCACTAATTAATAATGTTGGAGTTGCAGGCCCAACAGGAACTATGGACAAACTTAAAACAAAAGATTGGGAACAAACTTTAAAGATAAATGTAATTAGTCATTTTATTTTTTCAAAATTAGCAATCCCAATGTTAAAAAAAAATAAAGGAGGGTCAGTAGTTAATCTGTCTTCTACAGCAGGTATATTTGGGTTTCCATTAAGATCTCCCTACTCAGCCAGTAAATGGGCGGTAGTTGGAATGACTAAAACTTTAGCAATGGAATTAGGTAAGTTTAAAATTAGAGTAAACGCAATTTGTCCAGGAACTGTAAAAGGAGATAGAATGGGAAGAGTTATTAGAGATAAAGCTAAATTTTTGAAAATTTCAAAAAAAGCTGTGGAGAGTGAATTCGTTTCTATGACTTCTCTTAATACTTGGGTTTACGAGAAAGATATTGGTAAAATGTGTTGTTATTTAATATCCGATGAGTCTGCTAGAATTTCTGGTCAAGTAGTTGGCGTTGATGGTAACACTTTAAGAATGCATTAGAGCTTTAAATATTTTCAATAAATTCTATTAAGTTATTTGCAATTTGCTCAGGAGCCTCTATCAAAAAAGAGTGTTTTACCTCTGGTACAATAACTAATTTAGAGTCTTTTACCTCGTTTGACATTATTTTATTATGAGATGGAGTGCATCCACCATCGTTTTCACCTGTCATAAATAGACAGGGTTTCTTTATATCTTTTAACCAAGAGATCATCTCAGTTTCCGCATAAATTTTAAAAACATTTATAAATACATCTTTATCTGTATCTATTACTTGTTTTAATCTCCTAGATACAAGATCTGGATTTTTTTCAATGAAATTGTCTGTGAACCATCTGTAAGTCAAATTTTTTAATGTTTGTTCAACTCCCTTATTTTTTAGATCTGTTATGACACTCCACACTTTTTTTTTATCTTCATCAGATCTTCCTGCAACTGTTGATAATAAACCTACTGACAAAACTCTCTCGGGAAACTTTTTAGCATAAGCAGGTGCGATCATGCCCCCTAAAGAATGTCCCATAAAATGGGCTTTTTGGATGTTTGTCTTTTCTCTTACTCTTTCAAGATCTAGAACAAGATCGTCTAAATTAAAATCTTTATTATCTACAGGTGATTTCCCATGACCTCTTAAATCGTATGTCACAACTGTAAACAAACTCTTTAGTTTTGGAGTTATAAATCTCCATGCATCTTCAGCACCTCCAACTCCATGAGTTAAAAATATTGCAGGCCCTGATCCTGTAACTGAGTAATTGCAATCTATGATGCCCATAGATATTTAAGCTACTTGTATATTAGATTTTTTGAAATATGGGATTACGTTTTCACCAATTCTATACATTGACTCTATTAGGTCTTCTTGAGATTGTCCAAAACTTGAACTGAGAATTACCTCATCAACTCCTGCTTCAGCATAAACGCTAAGTTTATCGATCATTTCATTTAAAGGGCAAATTAAAAGATTTTCTTTTAATTCTTCTAAAGTTTGTTTTCTTGGCAAAGCTTCTATATTCCCCTCTTTTACTTTTCCTGGTCCTGTAAACATATTATCAAATCTTTTGTAATATTCATAAGCAAGTTTTGTTTTCTCTTTAGCTTCATTTTCATCTTTTGCTAGATAAGCCATTCTTTGCATGGAAAGTTTGAGTAATTTACCTTTTTCTCCTAATTGAGCGCAACCTTCTTTAAATGCATTAACTCTACTTAATAAAAGATCTTTTGTACCTGATAATACTGTTGATTGAACATGAAATCCTCTTGTAGCTGCATCTTTTATACTTTCTAAATTCATTGCGGCAACCATCATTGGTATTGGATTACTTATGGGTCGAGGCATTATAGTTAATGGTTCGAAGTCATAGTATTTGCCCTTATACGAAACTTCTTTGTTTTTTAATAACAATCGAAGAACCTCTAAAGACTCTAAAAATTTTTCTTTTGATTGTTCTATTGGTGTGCCTAGTCTCTTCATTTCCCATGGAAATGCTCCTCTTCCTACACCTAAGATTAATCTTCCATCAGTTAATATATCAGCAGTAGCTACTTCACCAGCATATGTTCTCATATCGTGAAGAGGCAAAACAACTATCCCTGTTGTTATTTTAATATTTTTTGTAACTGATGCAATCTTTACAGCCATCTGCAATGGTGATGGCATCATTAGTAAGTTAATTAAATGATGCTCTGGTATTGATACCGTTGCATAACCAAGTTTTTCAGCTGTTTCACATTCCTCAAGCATATTTTTAAAATGCTGACTTGAACCAATGCTTGTGTCTGGCATGTAACTTGTTAAAAAATGATTAAAATCCATATATTAAATTACCATTTTAAGTTTTCTTTAGATATCTATTTTCTAATTTTAATTTCATATTTTTTTCTAAGGTTTTGCAAGTTGACTAAATACTCATCTCTTATATTTGATAGTTGATTGATTGACTTTCCTTTTGCTTGCTTTTTTGTACCAGAAATCAATCTTTCTGAGAGTTTTTTTGATAATTTTGGGGCTTTAAGCTTAGTCCATGGGAGTTTTAAAGCGGGCCCAAATTGTTCAAGCATATGTTTCATTCCAGCTTTTCCTCCTGCCAAATGAAAAGTTAAAAATGTTCCCATTAATGAATATCTTAAGCCTGGGCCGTCCTCAATAGCTCTATCTAAATCCTCTGTTGAGGCATACCCTTCATTAATAATATGAAGCGCTTCTCTCCATAAAGCTTCTTGCAGTCTATCAGATAGATATCCTGGCAGCTCCTTTTTAAGGGTGATTGGGTTCATTGAGATCGATTTATAATATTTATTTGCTGCATTTAATGATTTAGAACTTGTTTTTTTTCCTGGAACTATTTCAACTAAAGGTAGTAAATAAACAGGATTGAATGGATGGGCAATTATACCTCTTTTACTATTTTTACATTTTGAAAAAATTCTTGAGGGTAGTAATCCAGATGAGCTTGACGATATCAAAACCTCAGGTTTACAATAATTTGAAATTTGACTTATTAATTGAGTTTTAAGTTTATAGTTCTCAGGAGCACATTCTTGGATTAGATCTGCATCTTTAACGGTACTCTCTAAAGAAGAAAAAAACTTTAAATTATTTAAATTTATCTTTTTTTTATTAAATAGTTTTTTTACAAAAGGTACAGCTCTTTTTATTTCTTGGATTAAGCTATTCCTTTGAATTAAATTTTTATCGTATGCTAAAACTTTTATGTTGTGAGCTAAGAGTCTTATTGTCCACCCTACTCCAATTACTCCTGTGCCAATTACTGCAACTTTTTTAATTTTGGACATTACTTGTGTTTAACAAGCTTTAATTTTTTCCTTGTTTCTTCAGCAGTCATTATTGATGCACCTAGATCTGTTACAATTCTGATTGCTTTTTCAACTAACTGAGCATTGGTTGCAAGTTTACCTTTTGATATATACAAATTATCTTCTAAACCAACTCTTGGGTTTCCACCCATAACAACTGTTTGTGCTACAAAAGGCATTTCATTTTTTGATATTGCAAAGCCTGACCACACTCCTTGTTCTGGCATTATATCTTTCATTGCTTGCATTGCTAACGGAGTAGCTGGAGCTCCCCAAGGAATACCTAAACACATTTGAAACATTGGTGGATCGTCAAGTAAACCTTCTTTATACAATTGTGATCCAAACCACATATTTCCTAAATCAAATGCCTCTATTTCTGGTTTAACTTTAATCTCTTGTAATTTTTTTGCAGCCTTCCTTAAATCATTAGGTGTATTAACTGTAATTACTGAACCATCACCAAAATTTAATGTACCAGCATCTAAAGTACAAATTTCGGGTAAAAATTGTTCTGCATTAGCTATTCTTTCCATAACATTTGCCATGTCAGTCATAGGGCCAAAATCTAGAGGGTTTTTCCCTTGGCCAATGTCCAAGTCACCGCCCATCCCTGTTGTTAAATTTAAAATTACATCAGTTTCGCTTGATCTAATTCTATCAACTACCTCTTTATATAATTCCAGCCTTCTACTTGGTGTTCCATCCTCTTCTCTCACATGAATATGTGCAATTGCAGCTCCCGCCTTTGCAGCTTCTATTGCTGATTTAGCTATTTGTTCTGGAGTTTTTGGTAAATCAGGATGTTTGCTTGCAGTATCTCCAGACCCAGTAACTGCACATGAGATAAAAACGTTATTGTTCATAATTTATTTTTCAACTATATTTTAAAATCATACAAATGGAAATATCAGAATTACAGAAAGAGTTAGCTGCAACTTTTAGATGGACAGCAAGACTAAATATGCACGAGGGTGTTGCAAACCATTTTAGTGCATGCGTTCCAGACTCTTCTGATTTTTACGTAAATAAAGCAGGCATTCACTTTAGTAATATTAAGGCTAGCGATTTAATCTTAGTGACTAAAGAAAATAAAGAAGAACTGAAGAATAAACCAGACGTAATTGATCCAACAGCTCTATATATACACAGTGCAATTCATGAAAAAGCAGCTCACGCAAGATGCATTTTTCATGTTCATTCAAAATATGCAACTGCCCTCTCTACTCTTAAAAATCCTGTTATGAAACCTATCGATCAAAATACAATGATGTTTTATAATAGAGTATCTGCATTCAAAGAATTTGGAGGTCTAGGACTAGAAGAAGAGTCTATTAAGATGGCAAATGCTTTAGGAAACAAACAACACATGTTGCTTGCAAATCACGGAATTTTGACTACTGGAAGAACGGTGGCCGAAGGTTTTAATTCTCTCTATTATTTTGAAAGAGCGGCAGAAACATATCTTACAGCTCTATCTACAAATCAAGAGCTTAATGTTGTAAGTCATGAAATTGCAGAAAAAACTGCAGAGGAACATGAAAACTTTCCAACTGATTTTGCAAATTTATTTTTATCTCAAATTAGGATCATTTTAGATAAAGAAGAGCCAGATTATAAAAATTAAATGGACTTAGATAAATTAAAAGTAAGAAGAAGTTTTATATTTACGCCAGGGCTTCATCCTGAAATGTTTCCAAAAGCAATTGCATCGGGTGCTGATATGGTTTGTATTGAATTAGAGGATGGGATAGCAATAAATGATAAAGCAGAAGCTAGAAAAAATACTATAGAGGCTCTAAAAACTCTCGAAGTAAAAAATGATGTAGAGTTAGTTGTGAGATTAAATAATCAAAGAACAAAGTTTGGTCTTTTAGATTTAGAAGCTTTTATATCTAGCAAAATAAATCTAAAGGCTATCATGTTACCGAAGGTTAAAACTCCAGACGAAATAACGTTTATAGATGATCTTTTAACAGACTGTAATTTAGATACGGATCTTCATGTAATTATGGAAACAAATGAGGCTTTAGAAAATATTTATAATATTGCTCATGCCAGCAAAAGAATAGTTGCTCTATATTTTGGTGGAGTTGATATGGCAGCTGAGCTTAGAGTTGAAAATAAATGGGAAAATCTTGTCCATGCGAGATCTAAATTAGTTCATGCAGGTGCAAGTGTTGGTGTGGATGTAATAGATGTACCTTATTTAGACTTAGAGAATATGGAAGGAATGAGGAAAGAGGCTGAACAAGTAAGAAACTTGGGCTTTACTGGAAAAGGCTCTATTCACCCTAAACAAATTAAAATTTTAAATGAAGTATTTACACCGCCTCAAGATGAGATTATCAAGGCAAAAAAAATTTTAGAGGAGTTTAATAACTCAAATACAGGTTTAGTAGTTATAGATGGTAAGCTAATTGAAAAACCTGTTCTTAGAGAAATGAAAAGAAAAATACTAATAGCTGATAAAATAAATAAAGTTTAAAAATGTCTTATCATCTTGCCACTAGAAAAATTATCAAGGAATGGACAGACTATAATGAGCATATGAATATGGCATACTATGTTCTTATTTTTGATCAAGCTTGGGAAACAATGCTTAACAAGTTTCATATGGGTGGTTCAAACGCACAAATTAATAAAAGAAGCACTATGGTTGTAGATACGAGAACTACCTATGACAATGAAGTGAAAGAACATGATGAAGTAGATGTTTATTGCACCTTCTTTGATCATGACAAAAAAAGATTACATTTAAAATGCGAAATGTATGAAAAGAAGTCAAAAAAACTTGCTGCAACTATTGAAAGCCTGTCACTTTATATTGATCTTGATAAAAGAAAGGTCACAGAATTTGAACAAGATAAAATTCAAATTATGGATGACTTTATAAACAAAAATAAGGTTTCTTTTAACTCAGAAAATTTAATGTTTTCTGGTAAGCTAAAGAAATAAGTTATGGAAATTAAACTTTTGTCAGGAGCACTAGGTGCAGAAATAACAGGGATAGATCTTAAAGATACCTCTGATCAAAACATCAAGAAAATTAATAATTTATTATTAGAACACAAAGTTATTTTCTTTAGAGACCAAAAAATTAATGCTGAACAACATATAGCCTTAGCTGAAAAATTTGGACCATTAGAAACACATGCATATGTAAAAGGATTAAGTAAACATCCCGAAATAGTAAGAATAATTAAAGCAGAAGATGAAAAAAACCAATGGGGTGAGAATTGGCATAGTGATGTTAGTTACAATGAAAAACCAACGAAAGCAGTAATATTAAAATCAATTAAAATTCCTCCTGTTGGTGGTGATACATGCTTTGCAAACATGGAGCTTGCATGGGAAACATTAGATGAAAATATAAAAGAAAAGATAAAAGATAAAAAAGCAATCCATAGTTCTCTTGGCGCAGAATTTTTTATTGAAAAATATAAAAAAATGGAGGGAAATGAAAAAAGAAATTTTGATGAATATTCTAATGAACATCCAATAGTAAGAACGCATCCTGAGACTGGAAAAAAAATTCTATTTGTCAATTGGACATACACAAAAAAAATAATTGGACTTGAACAAGAAGAAAGTGACGAAATTTTAAAAAAAATATTTGAACACCAAGCACGACTTGAATTAACCTGTAGGTTTAGCTGGACTGAAAATACAGTCTGTATATGGGATAATAGAAGTGTTATTCACTTTGCAATTGCAGATTTTTATCCAGGTAGAGGATTAGGATATGAAAGAGTAATGGATAGAATTGCTATTGAAGGTGACCACCCACAATAAATACCTTGAAATTTGATTATTTAATAATTGGAGCAGGTACAGCAGGATGCGTTCTCGCTAATAGACTAACTGAACAAAGTAAAAATAAGGTTGCAATTTTTGAAGCTGGTAAAGATAGTGAAATATGGAAAGTAAACATGCCCCTTGCAATACTTTATGCAATGCATGATCCAAAATATAATTATAAATATTATTCTGAACCTGAGCCACACTTAAACAATAGAAAATTATTTTGTCCTAGGGGAAAGATGATTGGTGGTTGTTCCGCGCATAATGGAATGGTTTATGTCAGAGGAAATAAAAATGATTATGAGAGATGGGCTTCATTTGGGTTAAAAAATTGGTCTTACGAAAATGTTCTACCTTTTTTTAAAAAAATTGAGACATGGTCAGGTGGAGAAAATAATTATAGAGGTGGAAAAGGTATATTGCCTGTAAATCAATCAAATAACAAAAATCCCCTTTTTAAAGCCTTTTTGGACTCGGCGAAAGAGGCAGGACATAAAATAAATAGTGATATGAATGGAAAAGACCAAGAAGGCTTTGGAATGTACGATGTTACTATTCATAAAGGACAGAGAGCAAGTGCTTCAAAATACTATTTAAAACCAGCTAAAAGCAGGGAAAATTTAAAAGTATTTACTGAGTCATTTGTAGAAAAGATTATTTTTGATGGCAAAAAAGCTATTGGAATTCAAGTTAAAATTAAAAATGAAACGAAGACTATTTACGCAAATAAGGAAATTATTTTAAGTGGTGGATCAATTAATTCTCCACAATTATTAATGTTATCAGGTATTGGTCCAAGCAATCATCTTAAAGAAAAAGGAATTGAGGTTATTCATGATTCAAAAGGAGTTGGAAAAAATTTACAAGATCATTTAGAAACCTATATTCAACAAGAATGTAAAACTCCAGATACATTATACTCATATGTAAATAAATTTAATATGGTAAAGGTGGGTATTCAGTGGTTCTTAAACAAAAGTGGGCCTTGCTCTACCTCGTTTTTAGAAGCTGGTGGATTCTGTAAATCATCTCCAGATAAAAAATATCCAAATATACAATTTCATTTTTTCCCAGCATTTGTAATAGACCATGGTTTAGTAGATCCCGACCGACACGGATACCAATTACATGCAAGTTTAAATCAACCTAAAAGTAGAGGCGAAATTACCTTGAAAAGTTCAAACCCTTATGATTATCCAAAAATACAATTTAATTATTTGCAGGATGATTATGATCTTAAAGAAACAATAAAATGTGTTCGAGTAGCAAGAAAAATTTTAAATCAGAATTCTATGAAACCTTTTGCTGGTAAAGAAATCGGACCAGGTGATAATGCAAATTCAGATGAGGAAATTGAAGAATATATAAGATCAAAAGCAGAAACAGCATATCACCCATCATGCACTTTAAAAATGGGTATTGATGATATGGCAGTAGTAGATGAAAAATTAAAAATTCATGGTCTTCAGAATATAAGGGTAGCGGACGCATCTGTTATGCCAGAAATTACAAGTGGAAATCTAAATGCACCAACATTAATGATAGGCGAGAGAGCTGCTGACTTCATTTTGAATTAACTTATGGAAGCAAATAATAATACTAAAGGCATCCTATTTATTATGATAGGGATGGCTTTTTTTTCAATTCAAGACTCTCTCATAAAATATATATTTGAAGAAATTGCTTTATTTGAATTATACCTTGGCAGAACTATTGTTCAAGCTACAGTTCTTATATCTATATTCTTAATAACTAAGAAAAAATTTACATTAAAGACTCATTATCCTTTTTTAACTTTATTAAGAGTAATTTGTTTTTTCTTTGGTTTTAGTTTCTTTTACATTTCACTTACATTTATGTCTTTAGCTATGGTCAGCGCATTATTCTTTTCATGTCCTTTTTTCATGTCAATATTTGCTAAAGTATTTTTAAAAGAACAAATTGGAATTAGAAGATGGAGTGCAATAACCGTAGGATTTATTGGTGTTTTAGTAGTATTAAATCCAACTTTAGAGGACTTTAACTTTTTTAAATTGGCACCAGTTGCATGCTCACTTTGTTATGCGTGCTCTATGACAATTACAAAATATACATCTGAAAAAGATAATATTTATACTCAGTTAACTTTACTTTATATTTTTGCAGTAATTGCGAGTGTTATAATATTTTTAATAAGTGGTGATGGAAAGTTTAATAATTTTTCTGATCCTACAATGCAGTTTATTTTTAGAGAATGGTTTGTAAATCCAGCTGTTTCTTGGCCTTACGTTTTTGTAATGGGTATTGTTGCATCAATATCTTTTTTTTGTGTTTTTACAGCATATAGTATTGCGTCCCCGTCTGTGGTGTCTCTGTTTGAATATTCGTATATAGTTTTTGCAATGATAGCAGGTTACATATTATTTGAAACTATACCAGTACCTAGAACTTTTCTTGGAGCCGCAATAATTATTGGTGCGGGTGTATACATTTATTTTAGAGAAAAAGTTCGAGGCCAAATGATTGCATCGGATACACCTAATAGATGATAAAAAAAAACTATATTCCAACAATAAATATTTCTTCTCTTCTTGAAAAAAGTTTTGATACAAAACCTACACTTAAAATAATTAAAGAAATTGAGAAAGCTTGTTTAGATGTTGGTTTTTTTCAAATTACAGGTCATGGTATAAAATTAAAAAATATAAATAAAATTTGCAAGGTCGGAGAAAATTTTTTCAAATTAAATATAAAAAATAAACTTAAATTAGCTCCAAAAAAATGGAATAAAAAAAATAAAAATGTTTATAGAGGTTACTTTCCTAATGACGTAAATGGTAAAGAAGGATTAGACTTAGGAGATTTAAAAGTAACTAAGAAATATTCAAAAAGAATAAAAAATCAGTACATAGAATATTTAAATATTAAGCAGTCATTTACCACAAATAATATTTCTAAATTATCTGATTATTATGAAGATATATTTAACTTAAGTGAAATTCTTTTTAAAAGTATTATCAAAATCTATAATAAGGATACTGATATATCAAAAAAAGCATTTTCAAGATTAAAAACTTTAAGCACATTACGTTTTAATTATTACCCTAATCAATCAAAGCCTGTTGAAATTTCTAAGCAAGATGGAGTTGCTCTTGGATGTGAAACACATGTAGATAGTGGTATTTTCACGGTACTTTACCAAAACAAAAAGGGTGGTTTACAAGTGCAAAACCGTAAAACAAAAAAATGGCACAATGTTCCCTTTGATAAAAATGCTTTAGTTGTAAATACTGGAAGAGCGCTTGAATATTTAAGCAAAGGCAAGTTTAAAGCAACTAATCATAGAGTATTATGGAACAAGCAAAAAAGGCTTTCAGTTCCTTTCTTTTTTGAACCCTCATATGACTTTAAAATGAATCTTTCATTTCTTAATAATAAGAAATTAGCAAAAAGTGGTATCAGATATGATAAATTTCTTAATAAATCACTTAAAAAATTCGTTGAATATCAAAGGTAAGAATAATAATATTATTTCATAAAGCGATACATAACTCGTCGTAAAATCATATACGAAAGTGGGATCGGTCGTCTTTAAATTAATTTTTAAAGGAGGCTTAATGAAGTTTGGTTATTTTTGTAATACTACAAATTGGACACACAAACCGTATCATAAATTATTAGATGAAACTAAACAGATCACCGAATTTTGTGATCAAAACAGTTGGAATTCAATTTGGTTTACTGAACACCATTTTAACCATGAAGGAATGGAGTCATGTACTAATCCCTTAATGCTAGGAGCAGATGCTGCAGCAAGAACAAAAAATATAAGAATAGGACAAGCAGCAAATGTAATAACTTTTCATAATCCTATAAGATTAGCAGAAGATATTGCTACACTTGATCAACTTTCAAAAGGAAGAGTAGAAGTTGGTGTTGCAAGAGGTGTTTATGGAAGAGAAGCAATTAATTTAAATAAAGAAGCAGATCTAAAAGATCAAGCAAAAAATTTTAGATTATTTGCTGAAACATTGGAAATTTTGAAAAAAGCATGGTCAGAGAAATTTTTTAATCATGATGGAGAATTTTATACTTACCCATCACCAAATTATGTTTGGCAGCATGACATGAGCCCACCAAGTGAAGAATTTATGAATATGGAAGATAGCACTATGAAAAAAATTAGTGTTCTTCCAAAGCCTTATCAAAATCCACACCCTCCAATACATCAAGTTGTTGATGGTATAAGATCTATAGAGTGGGCTGCAGAAAATAATATAAATGTAATTATGTGGATACCTACAGTTAAAGCATTGAAAATAAGATTTGAAGCATACAAAAATAAAAGATCGGAAGTTACTAAAAAAAATGTTCCTTTAGGTGAAGGCGTTAATCTAGTTAGAGATATGTTTGTCGCTGATACTATGGAAGAGGCCAAAGAGAAAGCTGGACAACATATGGTAAATTATATGAAATGGGTTTGTCATTGGAGAGGTCTTGGTAATCACATGGATCCTGGTGAAGAGCTTCCAGAAACAAAAGGTAAATTAGATCTTCTTAATTACGAGTTTTTACATAAGCGAAATATGTTATTTGGTACTCCTGAATATGTAACAGATAAGATTAAAGAACTTCAATCAGAGCTTAATCTTCAAAATCTTCAAGTTTGGTCTAACTTTCCTGGTGTTAAACATGAGGATTGTATGAAAAGTATTAAGCTATTTACTGAAAAAGTAATGCCTAACTTTAAAGATGATCTAGATACTGAAGTTAAAAAAGTATCGTGATCAAGACCAAGAATACCTTGACCGGTGGTCAAGCGGCAGTGAAATCCTTAAAAAAAGAAAAAGTTAAACACGTATTTGGTTTAATTGGTTCAGCTACAATGGAGATGTTTGATGCATTATATCATGAAAAGAAAATCAAGTTTATAGGTGTAAGAGACGAAAGAACTGGAACGCATATGGCAGATGGATATGCAAGAGCTTCTAATCAACCAGGTGTAATAATTGCCGGCCAAAACGGTCCAGGAGCAACTAATCTCGTTACAGGTATAGCACAAGCAAAAGCAGCATTTTCTCCTGTGGTATCTATTGCAGGTTTATATTCTACTAAAGATAAGATGGAGGACGCCTTTCAAGGACTTGATCAACAATCACTTTTTGATCCTATAACAAAAAAAACATGGACAGTAAAAAAGGCAAGTCATATACCAACAGCCTTTAAAGACGCTTTTAACCTTGCAATGTCACCACGCAGAGGACCAGTTTGTATAAACCTTCCAAGAAATGTTCTTTCTGATACTTCAAAGTTTAAGATTAATGAAAATAAAAAATCTTATAAAGCTGAAAGTGACTTAAAATGTAAAAAGAATTTAATTGATAGAACTATAAAACTTATTATCAACTCAAAAAAAACAGTAATTGTTGCTGGAGGAGGAATAAAATATAATTCGAAATTTAAGTCTGTAACAAAGCTTGCTGAATTTTTAAATATTCCAATTGTAACTGCAGCGGGACATGGAGATGCAATTCCCTTTAGTCATAAGTTAAATGCTGGACAAATGGGACCTAGAGGAAATATTGTTGCATCAAGATTGGTCAAAGAGGCAGAGCTAATTATTGCAATTGGTACAAGACTTGGTTTTAATTCCACTTTCTATTCGTATGACAATATAAATAAAAACGCAAAAATTGTACAAATTGAGTTAGAAAAAACAATGATAGGAAGATACTTTCCAATTAATGTAGGTATTCATGGCGATGCTGCACTTGTGACAGATCAAATTTTAGCTGAATTAAGAAAACAAAAGAAAATTTTCAATTACAAAGAATGGACAAATAGATTTTTATTAGAGAGATCAAAATTTCTTAAAGATAGAGATAATATAAAGTCAAAAAATTTCCCAATCCAACCGAACGGTCTATTCAGAGAATTAAGAAAAGTATTGCCGAAAAATACTGCAATAACACTTGATGCTGGAACACTTTGTCTTCAAGCAACAGATGCTTTAGAATATTACAATCCTCCTTCCCTTTTCACACCCCTTGATTTTGGTTTAGTAGGGTTCTCATTTGCATGTGGTTTGGGAATAAAGGTTGCAAAACCTAATAAAACAGTTGTTAGTTTAATGGGTGATGGTGGCTTTGGAATGACTATTTCTGAATTAAGTACAGCTGTAGAGCATGGCATTAACACAATTACAATTGTAATGAATAATAAAAGTTGGGGGGGCAGAAAAAGCTTATCAAAAAGATTTCTATGGTGAAAGATATTTAGGAGCTGATATTCAAAGTCCTCCTTTTGATGAAGTTGCGAAACTATATGGTGCTAAAGGAATTAAAGTTAAAAAATTATCAGAAGTTAATGAGGCGGTAAAAAGTGCATTAAAAGTAAATAAACCAGTTGTTATAGATGTTGATGTAGACCCTAAAGCGTTATACAGTTTTAGAAGAGATAGCTTTACACATAGAATTAAAAAATGAAATTAGAATTACGTAAGTTTACTAAATTTGTAGATAAGACTTTTATTGAAGGTGGAAAAGAGGCTAGAGAACCAGTTTTGATGGTTTCTGTTGCTGCAGTTTTTAAAAATCCTTGGGATGGAAAAGGTTTTGTGGAAGACTTAAAACCCATTATTTTAGATCTAGCTCCTAAACTCGGAGATTTATTGGTTCCTGAACTTATCAAAGAAATAGGCTCTCCTGATAAAATATTAGCGTATGGGAAAGCAGGTGTGGTTGGACTAAATGGAGAAATAGAACATGCATCAGCATTTATTCATACATTAAGATTTGGTAATAAGTTCAGAGATGCTGTTGGAGGAACTTCTTATTTAAGTTTTACTAATACAAGAGGTCCGGCTGGATCAAAAATATCTATTCCAATGATGCACAAAACCGACTCTGGTTTAAGACCATATTATCTTACACATGAGTTTACAATTCATGATGCTCCATTTGATGATGAAATTGTTATTGCAATTGGTGGCGCTTCGACAGGTAGAGCTCATGCAAGAACAGGTGATAGATACCAAGATATGAAGGAGATGGGCATTGATCCAAAATAATAATGATCAATGCAACAGACTCTAAAGGTACATTCTATAAACTAAATCAAAAAGAAGGAATTCCAATAGTATTTATTCATGGTGTAGGTCTTGATCATAATATATGGGATCCACAAATTAATGAATTTGATAATACAGTTTTAATTTATGATATCCTTGGGCACGGTAGAACACCTTTAAATAAAGAAAAAATAAGTTTTGATGATTTTTCAGATCAAATTATTGATCTTATTGATGAATTAAAATTTAGTAAAATTCACCTTATTGGATTCTCAATAGGCTCTTTGATTGCAAGAAACTTTGCAACGAGATTTAGTAATAGATTGAAATCGCTAACATTGTTGTGCTCAATATTTAATAGATCTGATAATGAACAGAAGATAGTAAATAAAAGGTTTGAACAGACAAAAAAAGATAAAAAACTGACAAAAGACGCACTCAATAGATGGTTTAATAAGGATTTTATTGAGAAAAATCCTCTAATTTCAGATAAAATTTTCTCAATACTTAACAATAATAATATGGATAACTTTATTAAAGTTTACTCGTTGTTTGTAAATCATAAAGATAACGAAAAATTTGAAAATATTAATGTCAAAACACTTGTGATGACTGGAGAAGGTGATGTAGGCTCAACTCCAGAAATGTCTGATAATCTGAGTAAAAAAATTAAAAACTCTGAAGTAAAAATAATACCTGTAGGCAAACATCTATGTAGTATTGAATGCTCATATGATGTAAATAAAGCAATTAAAGATCATATACAAAATGCCTGAATTAAAAAAATATAAAATGTTTATAGAGGGACAATGGGTTGACTCTGATACTAAAAAAACTTTTGAAACTTTAAATCCGGAGGATAATAAACCCTGGGCAGTTGTTCCTGAGGCAAGTGCTTCTGACGTAGACAAAGCAGTTCAAGCAGCTCAAAAAGCCTTTGAAGGAGATTGGCCTAAAATATTACCGCGTGAAAGAGCAAAGTTTCTAAGAGCTATTGGAAATAAGCTTAGAGATAACGCAGAATTACTTGGAAAAATTGAAACTATAGATACTGGAAAACTTTATAGAGAAACAAATAAACAAGCAAATTATATTGCTGAGTATTATGATTATTATGCAGGTATGGCAGACAAGGTCGAAGGCACAGTTCTGCCAATAGATAAACCAAATATTCAAGCCATAACTTCAAGAATACCTATTGGTGTTATCGCTGCGATTGTTCCATGGAATTCTCAAATGTTTTTAACAGCTACAAAACTTGCGCCTGCTTTAGCTATGGGAAACACGGTGGTTATTAAATCATCAGAACTTGCTCCAGCAGTGATGTTTGAATTTGCAAAACTTATTGAAGAAACTGGTATTCCTAAAGGAGTTGTTAATGTTATTACAGGATTTGGAGACCCATGTGGAAAGGCTTTAACTACACATAATTTAGTTGAAAAAGTTGCTTTTACAGGAGGACCCGAAACTGCAAGACATATAATTAGAAATTCAGCAGAAAATTTATCAGAAGTAAGCTTAGAACTTGGAGGAAAAAGTCCTGTTGCAGTATTTGATGATGCTCATCAAGAAAATGCTATTAATGGAATTATTGCAGGAATATTTGGAGCTAGCGGACAGAGTTGTATTGCTGGTTCAAGGTTATATCTACAAAAAGGAATTTACGATGAGTTCCTTGATAAACTCACAAAAAGAGCTGAAAAAATAAAAATTGGCGCTCCTATGGATCCAGATACAGAAATGGGACCATTAAGTAATTATAAACAATTAGAAATTATTGAAAAAAACATAAAAAAAACCACAGAACAAGGTGGAAAAATAAAGTGTGGTGGTAAAAGGCATCCATTTTCAAATGAGGGATACTACTTTCCTCCTACAATAATTGAATGTGATAATCATAATCTTCCAACTGCAGAAAACGAGCTTTTTGGTCCAGTTTTATCAGTTATGAAATTTGATACAGAAAAAGAGGTAATAGAGAAAATGAACGATAATCAATATGGATTATCTTCTGGGGTCTACACAAGTGACTTCTCCAGAGGTCTAAGAGTTTCTAATGCAATAAGAGCAGGTATAACATTTGTAAATACTTATCGATTGATTTCTCCATCAGCACCTTTTGGTGGTATTAAAGATAGTGGATATGGAAAGGAAGCGGGAATGGACTCGATTAAAGATTATACTAGAGTTAAGACAACTTGGTATTACACATCTGATGAACCAACTTTAGATCCTTTCTCTATAAGATAATTTTTGTCAGCAAAACATACTTTACTTATTTTATTTGTTGTATTTTTATTAGGAAGTGCATATCCAACTGGCAAGCTTGGGTTAAACGACACTATTCCACCAATTCTTTTTGGCTCATTAAGAATGGCTGTTGTTTTTATTTGTTTAATCCCATTTTTTAAATTTCAAATAATAAACAAAAAATATATTACTCCCTTAATTGGGTTTTCATTATGTTTTGGTGTTGCAGTAAATATGTTTTTATATTTATCTATAAATGCATCAAGTATACTTGCGCCAATTACAATTGGGGCTCAACTTTCAATTCCTTTTGGAATTATATTAAGCTCAATATTTTTAGATGAAAAAATAAGTTATAAAAAATGGATATTAATTATGATATCTTTTTTTGGTATTGTCATACTCGCATTCGACCCGAAAGTAGTAGACGAAATAATAGGATCACTTCTTATTTGTGGTATGGCTTTTTTCTACGGACTATCCCAAGTATTTTCGAGATATTTAAAAGAATTAGATGTTAAATTTACAAATACTATAATGAGCTTCACAGGATTTATAATTTTAATAATATTATCTGCAATATTTGAGGGAAATACATTTCAAACAATAAAAAATATTAGTTTAGGAAGTTGGTTCACAGTTTTATATGCAGGAGCAATTATTTCTTTGCTTGGACATTTAATGATGTTCTATCTTTATAAATTTTATCCTCTTGATATGGTATTGCCATTCTACGCTTTATTCCCTGTATTTGGTTTAATCCTAACTTTTTTTATTTTTGGAGAAATTCCATCTGTAATAACAGTAATTGGAGGAATAATTGTTATTACTTCAGTGTTTTTTGCTCAAAAAATGAGATAATTTTCTCGTTGAAAATTTAAATTAATAGGATTTAATTTTGTTTATATAAATTGTTAACAATTAGAGGGAATATATGAAAAAACTAGTATTAGCGATGTTCGTATTTGTATCTTGCTTTACATCTAAAGCATATTCAGATGGACATGGCATTAAAATGGGAATTATTTTAGGGTTTACAGGCCCTATTGAATCCCTAACTCCAGCTATGGCTGCATCTGCAGAGCTTGCATTTAAAGAAGCCTCAGACTCAGGTTCGTTACTTGGAGGAAAGAAGATTTCTGTTGAGAGAGCAGATTCAACTTGTGTTGATTCAGCTGCTGCAACAGCTGCTGCTGAAGGTTTAATATCTGGCGGTGTAGTAGCAATTATGGGTGCTGATTGTTCTGGTGTAACCGGAGCTATTGCAACTAACGTTGCAGTTCCAAATGGTGTTGTTATGATTTCACCATCAGCTACTTCTCCAGGATTAACTGATCTTAATGATAATGGATACTTCTTTAGAACTGCACCATCTGACGCGAGAGGTGGTCAAGTATTAGCAGATATTACTAAAGACAGAAAAGTAAAAAGTATTGCAGTAACACATACTAATAACGACTATGGTAAAGGTTTAGCAGATGTATATGTTGCAGCTGTTAAAGCTCATGGAATAAACGTAACAGTTGTTACAGCTCATGAAGAAGGTAAAGGAGACTATGGTGCTGAAGTTGCAACATTGGCAGCAGCAGGTGGTGATGCTTTAGCTGTGTTAGGTTATTTAGACCAAGCTGGCGGAAGTATCATTGATGGTTCTTTAGACTCAGGTGCGTTTGACGTATTTGTTTTATCTGATGGAATGATTGGTGACTCATTAACTGACAGATTTGGAAATGATCTTAACAAATCATTTGGATCTTTACCAGGATCAATGGGTAAAGGTGCTACAATCTTTAAAGGTGTAGCTGGTGGAGCAGGAATCGATTCATCTGGACCTTATACTTCAGAGTCTTATGATGCTGCAGCTTTGATTGTACTTGCAATGCAAGCTGGTGGAAAAGCTGATAGAGCTACTGTTCAGGCAAATGTAATGTCTGTTGCAAATGCTCCAGGAGAAAAAATTTATCCAGGAGAATTGAAAAAAGCATTAGATTTACTTGCTAGTGGTAAAGCAGTTAACTACGAAGGAGCATCTAGTGTTGAATTTACTGATGTTGGAGAAGCAGCAGGTGCCTTTATAGAAAAAGAAATTAAAGGTGGTAAGTTTAAAGACAAAAAACAAAGATAATACTTAATTATTTAACTCCAGCGGTGAAAATCGCTGGAGTTTTTTTATCCTAAAATATTGATTAATACGTAAATACTAAGAGCCGACATAAATAAAATTATTGAGATATTTATAATTCTCCAAACTTTATTACTTTTCAAGTAATTAGATAAAAACTTAGATAAGTATCCTAATGTAAAAAAAAATATTATTGAGGAAAAAGTTGCACCAAATCCAAATGATAATTTTTGATTAATTAAAAAACTTTTTGAAAAGTTTCCTAAAAAAAATACAGTGTCAGAATAGACATGGGGGTTTAAATAGGTAAAACCTAGAGTTTTAATTATTATTGAGCCTAGACTTGCTGTTTTATTTTTTTGATTTATTTCAAAATTAGTATTTATACTTTTTATTTTTTTCCATACAAAATGTATTAAAAATAAAAGCAAAAGAATATTTAAAATTAGCTCAGCAAAAGGTGAAAAAAAACTTTCAAAATAGTGAAATAGGAATATTCCTAAAAAAATAAGAAGGAAATCTGAAAATGCACAAATTGCACACACAATAAAAACGAATTGTTTTTTTAAACCTTGCTCAATTACAAATATATTTTGAGCACCAATAGCCAATATTAAACTCAGTCCTGTAAAGAACCCTAAAATAAAAAAACTCATTATAAATTATTGTTTTATAACTTTTTCTGGAATTATTCCTTGAGGTCTAAATCTCATTATCAAAAGAAGCCCAATACCAACAAGTAAAAATCTAAAATATGGAGCACTATTTATTAAATGAACTTTGATTTCATTTGTTTCAGGTAAATGAGCTGTAAATAAATTTATAAAGAACAAAGCAATTGGTGCTGCTTCTACCCATAAAAACCATACAACAAATCCTCCTAGAATTGCTCCAAAGTTATTTCCTGTACCACCAACAATAACCATTACCCAAATTACAAAAGTATATCTCATTGGTCTGTAGCTTCCTGGGGTAAACAGCCCATCATTAGTTACCATCATAGCTCCAGCAATACCAACTATTGCTGATCCTAGAATAAATATAAATAAATGTTGTTTAACTACATTCTTACCCATTGCACTTGCAGCTTCTTCATTATCTCTTATTGCTCTCATCATTCTACCCCAAGGCGAGTAAAGAGCCTTTTGTGTAATTATTAATAAAATTATAACTACAACTAAAAACATGCCTGCAAAACATAGTTTTACATAAACAGATGATGCATCAATCACTAACTGATTTAAAATATCTTGTCTTTCCGACAATGAATTTGCTAAATCTAATTTTGCTGAGTGAAATTTTTCTACTAAATTTATAAACCAAGGAGAAGTTTGTAGGTCAATTTCATAAGGGGCTGGTCTTTTTAATCCAATAACGTTTTTTACACCTCTTGCCAACCAATCTTCATGTTTAATAATGGAAACAACAATTTCAGCTATTAATAATGTAGCAATTGCTAAATAATCTGCTCTTAATCCTAAAGCAACTTTCCCTACAATTAATGCTAACCCAGCAGCAAAAAGACCTCCAACTATCCATGAGAATAAAACTGGTAACCCAAGTCCTCCAAGAAACCCTGTCTTTGCAGGATCAACAGCTTCTATTTCTTCAATTGCAGGTCCAGCAATTATTTTTATTAGGATTAATCCAACTATAATTATTCCAGCTATTAAATAATTTCTTTTTTTAGATTTTTGAATATTTTTTAAAATATACCTTGTAGATAAAATCATTATTATAATTATTCCTAGGCAAGTCATCATATTTACTCCGCCCACGCTCCAGGCTTCTGGAACAGGTGCTACAGATACTAATACTACTGCTAAACCTCCTAATGCCGTATAACCCATGATTCCAAAATTTATTAAACCAGCATAACCCCATTGAATATTTGCTCCCAAGGTCATTACTGCAGAAATCATACAATAATTAAAAATTGTTAGCGCAATAGACCAGGATTGAAAGATTCCAACTAAAATTATTAGAAGCATCATTATCGAATATGCTACAATTATATTTAAATAATTTCTCATATACGTTTTCCTTCAAATATACCTGACGGCCTAAATATTAAAACAATTACTAATATCGAAAATGAAATAGCAAATTTGTAATCGGTTGATAATAATTGCATCAATGAATTTGGTTCTAGTGACTCTGGCAAAATATAAACTAAAAATCTTTTATATGCATAAGTCAAAAATATTTCAGCAAATGCTATAACATATCCTCCAAAGAACGCTCCATATGGATTTCCAATTCCACCAACTATCGCAGCAGCAAAAATCGGTAGCATATTGTTAAAATACACAAACGGTCTATAACTTTTGTCTAAACCATAAAGAATCCCACCAATTGTTGCTAATATTCCAGCAATGATCCAAGTAATTAGAACTACTTTTTTTGGATCTATTCCAGAAAGAAGTGCTAAATCTTCATTATCTGAGTAGGCCCTCATACTAGTTCCAGTCTTAGTTTTATTTAAAAACCAAAACATTATAGCAACAACAATAATAGTAACTACAATTGTTATCATTTGCGTAGATTTAATTGTCAAACCTTCTGCAAGACCTGTCACTTCTTTAAATTCAGTTGCTTTTAAAATGAATTTTTCACCATCTAAAAACCGTCGATCAGTTGGTCCAATTATAATCCTTATGACTGCTTGGGTCACAAACATTACCCCAACACTAACCATAGCAAGCTGTACTGGTGGACTTTTTTTAATTCTGTAATATTTAAAAACTGTTTGATCAATTAAAAGCATGTATAAAATCATCATAAAAATTGCAAAAGGAATAGTGAGCAAAGCAGTGGGAAGAAAACCAAAGCTAATTCCGATTGATTGAAAGTAATAAGTCAAAAGTACTGCAAACATTGTACCAAATGACATCATGTCTCCAGTTGCAAAGTTAGCAAATCTTAAAATACCGTATATTAAAGTTACAAAAATTGCTCCAAGAGCTAACTGAGAGCCATAAGTTAAGGCTGGAATAATTGTATAATTCAATAAAACTATTACTGCATTAATTAAATCCATACTAAGCTCCTAAGAAAGATCTCCTAACTTCTGGATCATTTAATAATTCCTTACCAGATCCCTCAAACTTATTTTCACCAGTAACAAGCACATATCCTCGATCAGAAATGCTTAAAGCCTGTTTCGCATTTTGCTCGACCATGATGATTGCTACTTTTGTATTTTTAACTCTAATAATATGTTCAAATAATTCATCCATAACTATTGGGGAAACACCTGCTGTAGGCTCATCTAACATAAGAACAGATGGTTTTATCATTAAAGCACGTCCCAAAGCTACTTGTTGTCTTTGCCCTCCTGATAATTGTCCTACAACTTGATCTTTTTTTTCTCTTAAAATTGGAAATAGATCATATATTTCTTCGATAACATTATTTACATTATCTGTTCTTAAAAAAGCACCAACTTCTAAATTTTCTTTTACAGTAAGTTCTGCAAAAACATTTCTAGTTTGTGGCACAAATGATATTCCCTTTTTTACTCTTTCTTGAGGAGATAGTTTAGAAATATCTTCTCCATCAATTGAAATATTACCTGATTTTAGATTTAACAATCCTAGCATTGCCTTCATTGCTGTAGATTTTCCAGCTCCATTTGGTCCAAGAATAGCAACTATCTCTCCTCTATTAACATTGATAGTGCATGAGCTAATAATATCAGGACCATCGCCGTATCCTCCTGTCATTTTATTTCCCTCAAAAAATGCCATTTACTTCTTTCTACCTAAATAACTATCTATAACTTTTTCATTTTTCTTAACTTCATCTGAAGTTCCCTCAAAAAGAACAGATCCTTCTGACATTACAATAACTGGATCACACATTCTGCTTATAAAATCCATATCATGTTCGATCATACAAAAAGTATAGTTTTTTTCTTTGTTAAGTCTTAAGATTGCTGTTCCTAATTCTTTTAATAATGTTCTATTAACCCCTGCCCCTACCTCATCCAATAATACAAGTTTTGCATCAACCATCATTGTTCTTCCAAGTTCTAGCAACTTTTTTTGCCCTCCGGATAAATTACCAGCACGTTCATTGGCAAGATGTTTAAGATTTAAAAACTCAGTTACTTCATACGCTTTTGCTCTAATTAAATCTTCTTCTTTTTTGATTAAATTTGGTTTTAAAAGAGCATTTATTAAAATTTCTCCTGTTTGATTACCTGGTACCATCATTAAATTTTCAAGAACGGTCATATTCGAAAATTCATGAGCTATTTGAAAAGTTCTTAGTAAACCTTTTGAGAAAAGTTCATGAGATGGAACATTTGTTATATCTTCTTTATTAAATAATACTTTTCCGTCAGATGATTTGAGATTGCCTGCTATAAGATTAAATAAAGTAGTTTTGCCTGATCCATTTGGACCAATTATTCCTGTAATTGAACCCTCTTTTATTTTTAATGAGCAATTTGATACAGCTGCCAAACCACCAAAATATTTTGATAAATTGTCAATTTGCAGAATGTTTGATGATTGCTGCATGTAAAATTATACTTTATTTAATCTTTTGAGAATACCATTTAAGGTTTTATTAGTAGCTTTATAAAACCCTGCTTTTTTTAATTCATTTACACCTTGCTCATTCAATCCTTTTGGAGTTTGAGAATCCTTCACAAGTATTTTTAAATCTCTATTTGAATTAACTACAGCATCTTCTGAAAGTGCTAAAAAAAGAGATGTTATATATCTCTGAGATTGGTCTTTTTGAATTCCCCTTTTATTTAACCATTCAGACATTGTTCTTAATAATTCATAAAAAGGTGCCATCATTCCAGATGTTGACCAAAAATTTTTAGATAATTTTTCGTTTTTAATTTCAACAACTGTTCCAAGATGTTTAAAAAAGTTTTTAACTTTCCTGTTTGGTGGAAAAATAGGGATTGGTCCTTTTTTAAAAGAAATAGGTGGTAAAGGAATTACTCTCGAAATATTTGCTTTTACTTTGACTGCCTTCTTAATGTTTTGAAGATTCATTGTTGATATGAAACTTACAATTACCTGACTTTTTTTAAATTTTAGCTTATGTATAATTTGATTAGCTACAGTAGGTGTTACAGCTAGAAAAATCCAGTTACAGTCATTAACAATATCTTGATTATTTTTTGCAATATAAATTTTTTTGAAACTTTTTTTTAATTGTTTTGAAATTTTTTTATTTCTTTCCGATACAATAATTTTGGAATACTTGATTTTAGAATTACATATACCCGTCACCACTGCTGATGTAATTTTGCCGGTTCCTATAAATCCAAGTTTCATAAGTGTATTTTCTACACTTAATTGTTAAAAAAGGAACCTCTTATTCTTAGTAATTCTCTTGATAAATTTTTATTTTCTTTAAAAGGTTTTCGACCATGAAGCCAAAAATAATTATTCGCCACAACAGCACTTCCAACCGGCAAAGATGTTATTATCTTATTTTTACTACCTTCAAGAGCATCAGATAGTCTTTGTAAAAACAATCCTTGATCCATATTTTTTGGTTCAGGAAATTGATCGATGTAAGAAATAATGGGTTTTCCATCACTATCTTTAGAAAACACAGGGTGTTCAACTTTATAATCAATATTTTTACTTTTTGGAGATCCCCAAATAAATTTTTGCTGTCCAATTTTATCATCTGAGAGATCAGACAAATGTTCCCAATCATCAAGATGTAGTAAAGCGGTCTCTCCTCCAATCACATTCTCCTCCTCAAGCTTTGACATTAATATCCAATCAGTTATTTCTCGTACATATGTTCCATCAGTATGTAAATCCATATTTATATATGCCTTACGAAGATATGAGTCACTATTATCTTCATGTTTAACATGAAATCTTGCATAGTATTTTCCAGCCATTGAGTCGTGATTTGGATTTCCAATTAAGTGAGTTATTGCAGTTGATAGTTTAACTAAAAATGTTTGATCTATTTTAGAAGACTTATTTTTTGGACCAATTATAAAACAACCAGTATCTCTATCTTTAATAATTTCGTTTAAAAAATTACTTAATTTATTAGATGCAGTTTCATCTAAACTTTTTGCAATAGTGAACCTTGTAAATGGTTTATATTCTAACGCTGTAATATTAAATTTTTTAAATGGAAACACTAATCGATCAATAATTTGATCCTCAATTTTTATATTTATTATTCTCTTAGATTTTTCATGAAAGGAAATTTCAAATCCATCTAATTTAAGAAGATTCTTCACGAATTTATTTATTACAAATACCTATAGACTCTGGTCCACAAATTTCTCCCATTGTCCAAGTAGCTCCAATTAAATTCGCACCATCGAAATTTGCATTTAAAATATTAGATGACGTAAAGTTTGCCTCCATTAGATTGGAATTCTGAAAATTTGCATCTATGAGGGTAGAACCTGTAAAATCAACTCTTGTTAAGTTAGCACTTGTAAAATTTGATTGCTCAAAATTTCCACCACCTAAATTTGACTCATATAAATTAGCTCTTATGAAAGATGACTCTGAAAAAGTTCCAAATGTTAAATCTGAATTCATCATTATACTTTTATCAAAATTTACTTGAATAAAACTAGCAAATGAGAGATTAGAGTTAGGAAGAAAAGTTCCTTGTAAATCCTGACCATCTGAAAATTTACATTTAGAATAGTCTACTCCATCAGCTATTGGATCATCACATCCAGCATTTGCATTGCTTGAAAGTATTAGAAAAAATATAATAAAAAAAAGTTTTTTCATACAGCAAAACTATTTAATGTAGCCAAAATTATAGCAGATAATATGGTCGGATAAACTAAATTTCTTTTAGTGACATAAAAAATTAATATTGATAATAAAATGACAATTATCCTTAAAATATAATGTACATCTGAAAGATCTCCAGATGGGAAAATTAACATTCTTGAGATTAAAGCTGCAAGAGTTGAATATGCTACACAATTAAACCATTTATAAATTTTAGATGTCTCTCCAATCTTTTCTGAAGTTAAAGCACCAAGAAATCTTGAAATATAAGTTGCAAGAGAAGTTACTAAAATTGCTAAAACAATATTAGCTGTCATAAACCTCTCCTATAAAATAAGCAATTGAACCAGCTACCAACCCACCAAGTAAAACACTCCATTCTGGTGAAAAAAAATAAAAAATTGGACCTAAAAAAGCGCCCAGAATAATTGCAGATGAAAGTTGTATAGTTTTCATAACTCCTATCATTGCACACATAAAATAAATTGGATTTACGATAGCAAGTCCAATTATCATATCTTTACTTAAAAAGTCGGCAGCATAAAATCCTAATACTGTTGAAAAAATGGCAATCAGCCAAGTAGCCGTTCCTATACCAATCCAAAAATCTATTCTATATTTCCTATCAATTTCCTCATAATTACTTTTTAAAATCAACCACGACGAAACAGCTACAAAGTGACAAGATATATAATATTTCCATCTTGGTTGGCTATCATGTTTAAGTAATGGCATTATTGAAACTGTCATTGGAAATAGTCTAGAATTTACCAACCATACTGCTAAAAAAATATTTACAAGTGATGCGCCAATTAGCATTGATTCTGCCATCACTAATGATCCTGGAAGGGCGTAGGTTAAAAATGTTGAAAAAATACTTTCTTGTATATTAAACCCTAAATTTTTTAATAAGGCACCAATAGCAATGAAGCTAGCCCCTAATGCAATTGCTGGACTGTCAAATTTTTTTGAGCAGACTATTCCTTTGATAAAATATTTTAGGTTTATCATTAACCGCCTAAGAATAGACGGCCGACATCTGGATTATTTAAAAGATCATCTCCTTTACCTGCAATAGCTGTTTCTCCTGAAACTAAAACATAGCCAATATCGGCAAACTCTAAACCTTTTTTGGCATTCTGCTCAACTAATATAATTGTTTTTTTTTCATTTTTTTGAAGATCGTCTAAAATCTCAAAAACCATTTGAATATATCTAGGCTCAAGCCCAATTGATGGTTCATCAACAAGTAAAATAGAAGGTTTCATTACTAGGGCTCGAGAAATTTCTAAAAGTCTTCTTTCTCCACCCGATAACACTTTTGCAGGTTGATTTCTTCTGTTTCTTAATCTTTCATATTTTTGAAGAACTCTCTCTGCTTCTTCAAAAGACTCTTCTGTTTTATCTTTAATGTATCCACCCATTAAAAGATTTTCCTCTACAGTCATATCTGGAAAAACCGAATTATCTTGTAGAATATACGCTATGCCCTCAGATTTTAGTTTTTCTGCGGGACTGAGGTTAGTTATTTCTTTTCCATCAATTTCTATTTTTCCTGAAAAGATATTTGTAAAACCATATATTGAATGAAGTATAGTTGATTTTCCTGCACCATTTGGACCAATCAAACAAAGAGATTGTGCTTTACTTACAAATAAATCAAAATTGTGTAGTATTTCCATCTTACCATAACCAGCTGATAAACCTTTGATGGTTAGGTGAACATTTTCAGATGATAGTTTTTTTAAATCCTCTGCTACAGGAGCTTTACCAAGAACTTCGTATTGATTTGCCATTATTGAGCTCCTAAATAAGCGTCAATCACACGCTTATCATTTTTAATTTCATCAGGTGTTCCATTTGCAAGCATTTTTCCATGCGCAAGACAAAAAATACTTTCAGCTAGTTGCATTATTACTCTCATATTATGTTCAATAACAAGTAGAGTAATTCCAAAATCTTGATTTACTTTTATCAATCTATCAATAATTCCATTTATTAATGTAGGGTTGATACCTGCAGTTGGTTCGTCCAGTAATAACATCTCAGGCTCATTCATTAATGCCATTGCTAATTCTAATAATTTCTGCTGACCAAATGATAAATCTCCAGCTCTTAATTTTCTTTTTTGGTATAATCCAACAAAATTTAACAAATTTTCAGCTTTTTCTGTAAGGTTTTGTGGTATCTGGGAAAATATAGAAACTAAACTTTCATCGCTTGCTTTGTGACTTATAAGCATATTATCAACGCAATTCAATTTTCCATAAATTCTTGTTTGCTGGAAAGTTCTAAGCAAACCAAGTTTAGCTATTACTGGAACTGGTAATTCAGATACTTCTTTACCATTAAATTTAATTGATCCTTGGTCAATAGGATACGTTCCAACTATAGAATTAAACAATGTAGTTTTTCCAGATCCATTTGGCCCAATTAAACCTACAATTTTTCCTTTTTCAACTGACATAGATATATCAACATTGGCTTTAACCCCACCAAATGACTTACTGACATTGCTTACGTCTAAAATACTCATTTAAGTGTAACCTGTGCTTTCCGATCTGCTTCATCTACAACTTCACCAAATCGCTCTGGGTATTTTTCTCTCAACCAACCCATAATCCCCTCTGGGAAATAAATTACAATTACAACAATCAAAACTCCAAGAGCAACATATTGCCAACCTAAGAAAAAAGTCCAGAAACCTTCTTTAAATATATGAAACAATGTTGCTCCAATTACTGGTCCCCACAAGGTTCCTTTTCCTCCTAGTATAGCCATCAAGACCATGAATACTCCCATTTCTCTTCCATCAAATGCTACATCGGTTGAGTCTATATATCCAACTAGTCCGCCCATGATACCTCCGGCCAATCCACAGAAAAATGCAGAGATCATCCAACCAATAATTTTATATTTCATTGTTTGAATACCCATCGCTTCAGCCTTATCTTCGTTATCTCTAATTGCATTAAGAACAAGTTTAAATCTTGTTGAATAAATTGCTTTAACTGCAAGAAATGTGAATACCAAAACTATAAAACTACAAAAGTAGAAAAACTCACCTCTTGCCTCTAACCTATCGACATTAGGAAATGGAGGTGTTGTAAAACCTTGTCCTGCTCCAATGATTTCTATTCCACCAGAAATTTCTCCAGCTGCAACCCCTAAACCTAATGTGCAAATTGCAAAGTAATGTCCTCTTAAACCTAAAATTGAATAACCAATTAAACCTGCAATAATTGCTGGAACTACTGCTGCAACTGCCAAACCAACTGCAAAACCTTGAAAAAATTGAGCAGGGGTATGAACAAAAGTTTTTTCTCCACCACCCTCAGTCCACTCTCCTAAAGGAAAAAACATTCCTACTTGAACTGAGGCACATAAATACATTCCCAGTCCATAAAATAAAATATTTCCAAAAGTATTATAACCCATTTCACCACCTTGGACGTTCCAAGTGATAGCTAGAATTATTAATATACAAAGGATTGATAATTGAACTTTAAATGCTGGAAAAATAAAAGGTGCGGCAATACCAAATATTAAAATAGCACCATATAAAATAATATTTTTGCTCATTATTTAAGATATTCTCTTTTTCTTGAAAGTTTAAATCTTCTATAAACAAGTATTAAAACCAATAGTAAAAATACTGATCCAATTCTAAATTCTGTTCCTAAAATATAATCTGCAAACTCCTCAAATACACCCAGTCCCATACCTGACATTGCAACACCAGGTAAATTTCCAAGTCCAGCAACAATTACAATCATAAAGGATCTAATTGTGTAAGGTAAGCCCATATAAGGGTGTATAGTAAATGTAATAGAAATAAGTGCTCCAGCTACTCCACAAAGAGCAGCATTTATTCCAAAAGTTGCTGCATAAACTTTTTCAGTATCTACGCCTAATATTTTTGCGGCTCTAGCATTTTGAGCTGTAGCTCTAATAGCCCTTCCAAGCTTTGATTTTTTCATATAAATCACAAGTCCGATAGCAAAAACAATACTTATAAATGCTGAAAAAATCTTTGAATTTGGTAATGTAACTGAATTATCAAACAACATCGTTGTTCCATATCCAGAGTTTGCAAGAACTACATCTGCACCAAATGCAAAATTCATTAATTGCATAAATAAAATGCTTATTCCAAACGTCGCTAAAATCGAAATGAATAAGTCTCTATCAACAACTTTGTTAATAACTAATTTGTAAATAATAACCCCAACAAAATACATTATTATTGGCGAAACTATTACTCCCCACGCAGGATGAATTCCATATAAATACATAAAGTATGCAATGTATCCTCCTAATATAACTAAATCACCTTGAGCAATGTTAATAATATTCATAACTCCCCACTGGAGAGCCATTCCGTAGGCGATTAAAGCAAATAAAACTCCAAGTAACAAACCATCTAGCACAGCTTGTAAAGTTAACATCGGAACTTGGAAAATTAAAAAATCCATAATTTCTAAATGCTATATAAAAAAAAGCCCCCTATTACTAGGGGGCTAGCATTATTTTTAATTATCTTTCAGACCACTTAGGAATTGGGTGAATTAATTCTGCTGAAGCCCATTTTAATGGAGCTACAACTTTATTTTCACATTTTCCTGAATCGTCACACATAACTTGGAACAATACCATTGGTTTGTCAACATTTTGACCACCTTCTGCAAATTTGATATTTCCATAGAATGTTTGCATATTAGTATCAGCAAGTGCATCTCTTACTTTCTTTTGATCAAAAGAATTTGCTCTTTCAAATGCATCTTTAAAAACTAACAAAGCAGCTGAAGACTCCGCTGATTGATATGGCGGATCATAACCAAATAATTTTTCAAAGTCTGCAGCGTATGTCATGCCATCTTTGAAGAAATCATCTTTATAAGTTAATGTTTTATGCCATTGAGATGCACATAAAGCGTACTGTGAGTTCTTACCATGTTGCTTAGATAATTTAGCAGCATCACAGTGTGTCATTGCTAACATTGGAACGTCAACTTTCATTTCAGCAATTTGTCTAATAGCTGTTAATGCACCTTTTGTGTGTCCAGATACAACTAAAACATCTGGTTTAACAGCTTTAACTTTTGCTAAAGTTGCAGCCATGTCGTTTAGCTCTTTTGGAAGTTTATCATCGATTATAATTTTAGATCCAGTTCTCTCTGCAGCATCTAAAATACCCAATCTAACGTCTTGTGAGAATGCATCTTGCTCAAAAGCTTGTGCTATTCTTACACCTTTTCCACCATTTAACTCCACAGCTGTTTCAATCGCAACATCTAAATATAAGTTCGCTGGCGCAAGCACTGCGAATAAATATTTATAACCTTTTGTAAACAAAGATCTTGATGCACCATTTGCCTCAACCATTGGAACACCGTACTTCTCTGTAACAGGTGCAATTGCTTTCGTTAAACCTGAACTATAAGGTCCAAGCATAAACTCAACACCATCTTGTGAAATTAATCTTTCTGCAAGTTGCGCTGCTCTTTTAGGATTTGACTCATCATCATAATAGATAATATCAAACTTATAAGTTTTTCCTCCAACTTTAATACCACCCATGTCGTTAATTCTATCAACGGCCATATTGTAACCATTTTGAGTATGAACTCCATTAGATGAATATTTTCCAGTTAAAGAAATTGCAGCACCTAAAATAATTTTATCTCCAACAACTTTTGCTAAAGAAACAACTGAAGTTGAGAATAAAATTGCTATTGCAGAAACAAACGTAATTATAATGTTTTTAATTTTCATTTATCTCCTCTTTATTATTAATTAATTAATTTAAACCTTATTAAACTAAGAAATTAATTTTTTTGCAAGTAACAGTAGTATCGCATTAAAGACTAATATTGTTGCATAAATGCAATTATTGCTGCAATTACAATTAAAACGCACGCAGAAATTGTGTTTATAATCTTTGCGTTAGCTTTAACCCAGGTAATCATTTTATTTGCTAGAATGGCGTAACCGATTAAAGATAAAAAATCTAAAATTATATATGTAGTTATTAAAATAATAAATTGAGCAATATAATTAGAGTTAAAATCAATAAATTGTGGAAAAATAAAAGGAAAAAACATCCAAGCTTTAGGGCTTGTTCCAGCAACTAAAAAACCATCTTTATAAAAAGATAAAAAAGTTTTTTCTGATTTTTTATCAGAGTTTATACTTTTTGGTAGAGATTTATAAATATCATAAGCAAGATATAGAATATAAATTATTCCTATCCACTTAATTGTATTAAGCAACTTAAGATTATCCGAAATAAATGAGCCAATAACAAATATAACAAGAGTTGCTTGAATAATATTTGCAGTAACATCTCCTAATGCTGTCCATACACATTTCTTGACTCCATAATTCATTGAATATGAAATGATTACAATCCTCGGTGTTCCAGGAGTAATAAACATAAAGAGAATAATTTGTAGAAAAAGGAAATAGTTTAATGGGAGCATTTTAGGATAGTCCTAAAAAACCGGGAGCTAAAGATGGCTAGATAGGACTATCTAAAGGTGATAATATCATAAGCATTAAAATTTGCATTAAAATTTATTTAAAGTTTTGCTGAAAAATCTATGAAAAAAAGTCACAGGCCTACAACCAAAGTCAAAAATCCTGAGCCAAAACCAGGAAGTCCAGACTGGGTTATCTGGGCAGCTTGGGCTGACAGAATAACATTTGAGGAGATAGAGAAAAAAACAGGCAAAACTGAATCTGATGTAATTAAGATAATGAGAAGAAGTCTTAAACCTTCATCTTTTAGGTTATGGAGAAAAAGAGTTAATTCACAAAGTATTAAACATAGAAAAAAATTTGAATATTCAAGAAAACAAATAAGAGTAAAAATTAAGAAAAATGAAATTCTTAACTGGTAAATTATAAAAATATAATTATATCTTTAGTATGAAAAATATTACCATGTATTCAGGCCCAATGTGTGCTTTTTGTGATGCAGCAAAAAGGTTGCTGAATAGAAATAATCTTGAATACAAAGTTATTGATGTATCTACAGGTCCAGAGCTTAGAGATGAAATGATACAAAAAGCTAATGGAAGAAGAACGATACCTCAAATTTTTTTTAATGATGAACATATTGGTGGTTACCAAGAGTTAAGAGATCTTGAAAAAAATGGTCAACTAGAAGCATCTTTAAAGTAAATTAATTCCAATCAACTAAACCTAATTGTTTTTTAGCTAGTTCACTTAAATCATTAATTGTAACTCTATTTTTATAATTTACTTCATAATCTTCAGCAGCAAAGTCAGGTGGACTTTTCCCTTCAATAAATTTTTTTGATTGTTTTTTTATGTAATCAATATTTTTTTTACAGTATGGAGTTGCACCTACATAAATAACATTTGAAAAAGTTTTACCCATATGTTTTTCCTCAACAGCATGTACAACGTCAGGGTGCCACCAAATAGTATCTCCAGGATACATTTTGGGAATTGAAATTAAACCTTCTAATAATAAGCTATGATATTTTTCATTTATTGATAAAGCTTTTCCTGCTTTTGAACCGCATAACTCGTTTTCAGGCACATCATCTAGCAAAGCTCTTGTTAAAACATACGCCATTCCTTTGGCAATAGGAATTAATTGTAAAGTTCCATCATTTGGACCTTGTTCTGTTAAGGCTGTCCATCCTTGAAATGTTCTAAATACATGCGCTACCGCAGGTGACTCAAATTCAATTGTTTCATCTCTATATTTAGCATCAAACGGATTATAATTTTCGAAATTATCTGAAAAAATATCATTATAAATTTTTTGATATGCATTATCAGTCCATCTTTCAATCGATCCAGCGTCACAATGTGGTGATAGCCCCAATGTATCGTCTCCTGGTTCTCTTCTTCTTACTCGGTCTGCGTATACAAGTTCTTTATTTGGATCAAAAACGCTCTTATCCCTATACTTATAGTTCCAAAGATTATTTAGCCATTTTTTAACCTTTTCCATTTCTTGAGAGTGTCTAATTTCTGATTGCGCTTTAGACCAATACAATCCAAAAATTTGAGGTTTTCCTGATTTGAGTTCACTAAAATATTTATCTATACCTATTTTTTTTTTTTGATCTTCAAAATAATTGTTTTCTAAAACATATTGATCTAGATTTTTATTCAGATCTTTCATTTTTTTTTTACCAAAAACATTTCTAATTATTACACAACCACGTTTCAGAACTTTTTGATTAATAGTCCTTTCGTTTTCAATTAAAATATTTTTAAATTCTATTTCTGGGATAATCGAATTCTCAAAACTTTTAATTATCTCAACTTCTTTTTTGATATATTTCTCAATATTTTTGAAATTACTTAAATAATTTTTCGATTTATTTTTTAACTTAATTTTTTCAGAGATAATCTTTTTTTGTATTTCAATTATATTCATAATTTGAAATCAATTATTTAGGTTTAAAAACTAAACAAACTCCATTATTACAGTATCTTTTTCCTGTTGGTTGTGGGCCATCATCAAATATATGGCCGTGATGTCCTCCACAATTCTTGCAATGGTACTCGGTTCTGGCATAACCGATATGATAGTCTGTTGTAGTTTCAAATGCATCAGGTAGAGACTCGTAAAATGATGGCCAGCCAGAACCACTTTCATACTTAGTGTTAGAATCAAACAATTTAGCTCCGCAGTTTGCACAATGATAACTACCCTCTCTCTTTTCAAAATTAAGTTCACTTGAACCTGGAGGTTCTGTTGCTTCTTCAAATAATACTTTATTTTGTTGATGAGTTAAATTTGGATTATTTTTTGTCATTTAAATATTTAGCACAATTTTTATGTAAACTTGCATGTAATTCAATAAGTTTTTTAAAGTCTTTGTTGTAACCACCACCTAAAACTCCACAAATAGGAACTCTTCTTTTAAAAAAGTTTCCAATTACCATCTCGTCTCTTTTATTAATTCCTTTGTCAGTAATACACAACTTACCTAATCTATCATCTAAGTGAATGTCAACACCTGCGATATAAAATACGAAATCAAAATTTAAATCGTTTAGAAAAATTAAATTTTTTTTTAAAATATCTAAATATTCATCATCTTCCATGTTTTGTTCAAGTTCAATATCCAGATCACTTTTTGATTTAATTGGTGGATAATTCACTTTTGTGTGCATACTAAATGTAAAAACATTATTTTCATTTTTAAATATTTCTGAATTTCCATTACCTTGGTGAACATCTAAATCGACTATTAGGATTTTGTTAGCCAACCCTCTATTCAAGAGATACTTTGCAGCAACAGCCACATCATTAAAAACACAAAAACCAGCTCCCTCGTCATACATAGCATGATGACTCCCACCAGCTGTGTTACAAGCTATTCCATAATTAATTGCTAATTTAGAGGCCAATACGGTTCCGCCTGTTGCAACTAAAGACCTTCTGACCACACTATCAATTAAAGGGAAGCCTATTTTTTTGACCAATCTTTGCTCTAATGTTTTATTTTTAATTTTTAAAATATACTCTCCCGAGTGAACTTCTTTTAATGTATCTACTGAACATGGATCAGGTTTATAAAACTTCTTAACCACCTTTTCTTTTTTAAGAAAACTTGCTAATTCACCAAATTTTTTAATTGGAAATTTATTATCATCACCAATTTTTGCTTCATAATCAGGGTGATTTACAACTGGTAATTCCACTTTACTTTATTTCTCGAATAGGCTTACCAGCAACACAGGCTTCTAAATTCTCAATCATTTGTGTATAGAAAATAGAATAATTTTCGGCTGTGACGTAACCTACGTGTGGAAGTAAAAGTGCATTAGGCACAAATCTCAATTTATGACCACTGGGTAGAGGTTCTTTATCATAAACATCGATACCAGCTCCAGCAATTACATTAGTTGAAAGAGCTATAATTAAATCGTCTTCGTTTACAATCGGACCTCTTGAAGTATTAATTAGAAAAGCAGATTTTTTCATTTTATCAAATTCAGCAAGCTTTATACAATCCTTGTATCTTTCGCCTCCCTGAACATGAATTGATATAAAGTCAGAGTTTTGTATAAGATCCTCTTTGCTAGACGGCAAAACATCAAGTTCTTTACACTTATCTAGACTTAAATTTTCACTCCATGCCATGACTTGCATGCCAAAAGCTTTTGCTATTTTAGCAACCTGGGATCCAACTTTTCCTAAACCAATAACTCCTAAAATTTTACCTTTTAATTCAATGCCTACCGTTGTCTGCCAATAACCTTGATACATATTATCAACTTCCACTTTAATATTTCTAGCTAGCCCTAGGATTAAAGCCCATGTTAACTCGCATGTTGGATTTGAATTAATTTCAGTTCCAGTAACAATAATTTTTGCTTTCTTTGCTGCCTCTAGATCTATTGCTTTATTTCTCATTCCACTTGTTGATATATATTTTATTTTTTTTAAATTTTTAATGAGATTTGAACTTATTATTGTTCTCTCCCTCATGATAAGAAGAGCTTCAAATTCTTTTAATTTTTCAATTGTGTCATCTTCATTTTCAAAGGGTTCACTGAAAATCTCAATATCAAACTTTGATGAAAGATTTTTCAAATCTATAAATTCTTGAGCAACGTTTTGATAATCATCTAAAATGGCTACTTTAAGCATTTTGATTTTTTCTGTTAGAAATTGTAATACCAGCAATTATGAAAATTGCACCTAAGAAATGATAAAATAAAATTTTTTCATTAAAAATTATCATAGCCATTACTGCACCAAGAATAGGCATCAAATGAAGAAAAACACCAGATCTATTTGCACCAATTAGCTTAACACCTTTTATCCAAAACAAAAATGAGATTAGGCCAGGAAAAAATACAACATAGAATAAAACTAAATAAAAAGAGGATTGTAATTTAATTACACTACCCAAACTATAATCAATAAAATACATGGGCATAAGAAAAATTACTCCAAAACTAATAACGACCTGTAATAGAGAAATAGGAGATAGATTGAATTCTTTTTTTTTCAAAAGAGCAGAATAAAGCGACCATGCAAACATTGCAATTAATGCAAAAATATCCCCCTTATTAAAAGATAAATTTAGTAAATTATTTAAGTTTGCTTTAGTTATTATAAATAAAACACCTAAGAGTGAGAGAAATACTCCTATTATTTGAAATAAATTTGTTTTCTCAATTCTAAGCAAAGATGAAAATAATATAATCATAACTGGAACTGTTGAAATCATAAGCAATCCAGTAATAACTTGTGTGTGTCTAAGTGAGTAAAAGAGAGCCGAATTAAAAACTGTTACAGCTAAAATTCCTAAGAGTGAAAACAAAAAAATATTATCGAATATAATTTTTCTATTATTTAACAACTCTTTATAAGTGAATGGGAGTAAAACTAACCAGGCCAAAAACCATCTGTAAAAATTTAAAGATATTGGAGGAATGTCAATAATACTTGCTGCTTTTCCCACTATAAAATTACCTGCCCAAAATAAACAAGCTAGAACCAAATAAAGAGAGGCTAAATATAGTGGCCTAAGTGTTTTCATGAAAAGAATTAAGTAAATTTGATCTATAGTTTATAGCTTCTTTTATATTCTTTTCCTTAACATGTCCAAAGCCTCTGATTTGATCAGGTATTGATGCTATTTTAACTGCCGTTTCATAGTTTGATTTATTTATTTTTGCTCCTATGTAAGTAATTGTTTGCCTGTAATCCCTAATTAATTCTCTCTCTTTTTTTCTTTCGTTTAAGTAGCCGAATGGATCAAATTTTGTACCTCTTAAAAATTTAAATTTTGAAATTAATTTGAATACATTAAATAACCATCCTCCAAATTTGATTTTTAGTAATTTCCCATCAACTTTACTTTTTTTACTAAAAATTGGAGGGGCTAAATAAAAATTATAATTAAAATTACCCTCAAAGTTTTTATTTATATCGTCTACGAATTTTTTATCAGTCATTAATCTCGATACTTCATACTCGTCTTTGTATGCCATTAACTTAAAATAATTTTTTAAGACTGCAGATGAAAATTGGCTTCCATTTCCTATATTTTTGTCTATCTTTCTTGCATAACTTACCAAATCTTCATATTTCTCAGCATATTTTATATTTTGGTAATCTTCTAAAAATTTAAATCTATTCTTATATTTTTCTTCAAAACCCTCTAGTACTTCTGGCTCATCTTTAATTATATATACCACTTCCTCTTTTAAATTTTCATAGTGTCTTCCAAATCTGAATGCGTCTATATTATCTTT
>CACHTK010000003.1 GCA_902582765.1 uncultured Pelagibacteraceae bacterium | reverse complement strand
TGAAAAAAGAAAGCTTAAAACAATGTTCATACATATATGTTTATGTTAACGATTATTTTAAAAAGTCCTATTTAATTTTGAAACTATTGAATTATAAAATTAAGAACAGCTTAACAGATAATATTAATAAAGATTTTAATGATAATTGTTATTTAGTAGACAATAAAAAATATTTTGAAATATTTTGAATTTTATGAGAATTGGAATTTTAACTTACAATAAGCCACATAAGAAAACACAAGATGTTATAAAAGGTTTACATGATTTAGGTTATAGAAAAATTAAATTAATAATTTCGAAATTTAAAAAATTTAAAAAAAAACAAAAAAGTTGTTTATTTAATCATAGACCATTCCAATTTGTTGGCTTAAATTATGATGAACTCTCAAAATATTATGGTTATAAATACTGTGATTTTAATAGCAAAGGTGTCTTTAGAAACTTAGATGTTGCATTAATTTGTGGTTCAACAATCATTAATGAAAAAATGATTAAAAAAAAATTTATAATAAATTGTCATTCTGGATTAATTCCATTAATCAGAGGCTTAGACGCTTTTAAATGGGCTATACTACAAAATCAACCTTTGGGTAATACTCTACATTATATTGATGAACGGGTAGATTTGGGAAAAATCATAAGTCATAAAATTACACCAATATATAAATCTGATAACTTGAACATTTTATCTAACAGGCATTATAATAATGAGATTAAGATGTTAATTAATTTTGAAAAATATATAAAAAAATCAAAAATTTTAAATTTAAACCTGTTGGAACCAAATATGAGAATGCCATCTAACCTAGAAAAAAAAATGATTAAAAAGTTTAATAACTATAAAATGAGATTTATTAAATGAGCAAAATATCTGTAATAGTTCCAGTTTATAATGAAGAAAAAAATATAAATCAATTCATCGACAGAACAGTAACATCATTAAATAAAACCAAATTAGATTACGAGATATTATTTCTTTTAGATCCCTCTACTGATAATAGTGAACAATTAATACTGAATGAAATTGAAAAAAATAAAAAAATAAAATTAATTGTTTTTTCAAGAAGATTTGGTCAACCTTCAGCAACGATGGCTGGTATAAATTTCGTAACTGGCTCTAGATGTATTATTATTGACTGTGATCTACAGGATCCACCTGAATTAATTTTTGATTTAAATAAGAAAATGGATGAAGGATATGATGTTGTTTTAGCTACGAGAAAATTGAGGAAAGGGGAGACAATAATAAAAAAACTTGTAACAAGGTTTGGGTATGCTTTTATAGAAAAAATTACTGACATAAAAATTCCAAAAAATACTGGGGACTTTAGAATAATTTCAAGAAGGGTAATCGATAATCTAAAACAATTTAAAGAACCTAATGCATTTTTAAGAGGTCTTGTTGCATATATTGGCTTCAAACAAACTTTTATTGAATACGATCGTGACAAAAGATTTAAAGGTGAAACAAAGTATAATAAGTATTTGGGCTCACTGAAAATAGCTTTTAACGGTATTTTTGGTTTTAGTTCTAGACCATTATTTATAATGTCAGTGATTGGTTTTATATTTGCACTAGTGAGTTTTATTATTGGTTTTTACTATATTATTGTCAAAATAATTGATCCAACTATTACACCTGGACTTTCTTCAACAATTTTATTTATTACTTTTTTTTCAGGCCTTAATCTCATTGGACTAGGATTACTCGGAGAATATGTTGGTAGAATTTACGATGAAGTCAAAAATAGACCAAATTTCATAATCGATAAAAAGTATAATTTTGATGAATGATATTAATAAACAAAATATAAACAAAAAAAATATAGATTTTTTTTCAAAAAACTCCAATTACCAAGACAACATAAATCAAATAGATACTTATAAAATTCTTTATAATGAAATAACTAAAATGGTTAAAGATACAAATTTACTTTTAGATGTTGGTCATGGTGGTAGTTTTGACTATGATACGACAAAGGTTCGCAAAATTGTAGGACTAGATTTAGATGAAATGATTGAAAAAAAGGCTATTCCAAAAAATGTAAAGTTAGAAATTGGGAGCGCATTACAAATACCGAAGCAACTTATTAATTTTGATATTGTTTTGTTTGTTATGTTAATCCATCATTTAGTTGGAAATAATGTTAATGAAAATTTAGAAAATTTAAACAAATGTATTGAGGAAAGTAAAAAAGCTTTATCAAAGAATGGTAATCTTATAATTGTAGAATCGTGTGTACCAAAGTGGTTTTATAATATTGAAAAATTAGTTTTTAAGCCCACAAGTTATTTAATAAATAAATTTATGAAACATCCGCCAGCATTTCAATTTACCAAAGAAATTATATCAGAAACCCTTGTCAAACATGGTTTCAAAGATATTAAATTAAAGAATGTTAGACAGGGAAAATTTATTCTTCAATATGGTATAAAATTCCCTACAGTTCTGACTCCTGTTCAAACAATTATTTTTTCTGCAAAAATTTGATATGAAAACTTATTTAATTACAGGTTGTGCAGGATTTATAGGAAGCAATTTAGTAGATTTTCTCTTAAACAAAAAATGTAAAATTATTGGTCTAGATAATTTATCTACAGGTAATAAATTTTTTTTAAAAAAAGCATTAAAAAATAAAAATTTTAAATTTATCAAAATTGACTTATTTAAAAATAATATTGAAAAGTATTTTAAAAATGTGGATAGAGTATACCATCTAGCTGCAAATGCTGATGTAAGATTTGGACTTAATCATCGAAAGAAAGACATAAATCAAAACATTATCGTTACATATAAAGTATTGGAATCAATTAAAAAGAATAAAGTTAAAAAAATAATTTTTTCTTCTACAGGCTCCGTTTATGGTGAAACTAAACAAATTCCTACAAGTGAAATTGCCAATTTTCCAATACAAACATCTTTATATGGTGCTTCTAAAGTGTCAGCTGAAGCAATTATAAGTGCTTACTGTGAGGCATATAATATCAAATCATATATTTTTAGATTTGTATCTATTTTAGGTGAAAGATATACCCATGGTCATGTATTTGATTTTGTAAAAAAATTAAAAACAAATAAAAATTTTTTAAAAGTTTTGGGGGACGGAAATCAGAAAAAATCTTATCTTCATGTTTCAGATTGTTTAAAAGCTATTGATAAAGCAATAACAAATTGTAATCAAAAAATAAATATTATAAATTTAGGAACACAAGAATATCTTAAAGTAAAAGACTCTGTTTCGATAATTAGTAAATGTTTAAAACTGAAACCTAAAGTTATTTATTTAGGTGGTAAGAGAGGTTGGATAGGAGATAATTCTTTTATTTATCTAGACACAAAAAAAATAAGATCTATAGGATGGAAGCCTAAGTTTAATATAACTGAATCAATTAAAATCACTACTAATTATCTAATGAAAAATTCATGGTTGCTAGACAGAAAAAATTAAATATCGTCATATTAGGAGCTGGGAGTGCAATAGGAGATTATTTAATAAACAGATTTTATTTAGAGAAACACAATCTATTACTCGCTGGGCAAAATAAAAGTAAATTTAAATTATTGAAAAAAAAATTAATAAAGCAAAAATATCAAATAATTAATTTTGATAGATTTAATATAACTAATAAAAATAAAGTTTTAAATTTTATTAAAAAAAATAAAAATTTTATCAAAAAGGCAGATTTGATTATCAATACAATTGGTGAGCAAGGTGAAATAAATAATTTTTTTAATTTAAATATTGGTAAATTTAAGAAAACGTTGGATATAAACTTCTTTTCGTACGTATTTTTAATAAAATCGTTATACAAATTAATTAAAGCTAGTAAAAATTCTCTTATTATAGTTTTTTCTGGTGGAGGAGTTACTGACAGAAGAGATAACTTTAGTCCTTATTCTATATCAAAAGTAGCATTAGTAAAACTTGTAGAAATATTGTCTTATGAGTTTGGTAATAAAAATATAAGAATAAACGCAATAGCACCTGGTATAGTTAAATCAAGAATGACTAAAAATTTGTTAAAAAGTAAAAAAAAACTGAGTAAAGAAGAAATTAAAAAAATCAATAAAGAGTTAATAAATTCTCAATATTCTTTGAATAATATATATTTGTTAATTAATTTTCTTCTATCAAAAAATGCAAGAAACATTTCTGGTAAACTTATAAGCTCTAGATGGGATAAATTTCAAAATTGGAATAAAAGTAAAATAAATAAAATTATATACTCTGATATTTTTACAATCAGAAGGAAAATTAGGTTTAATGAATAAAAAGATAAAAATAGCATTAATAGGATGTGGCGTTGTAGGAATTAGAAGAGTTTCAATTTTACCAGATGAATTTGAGCTTGTTGGTTGTGCTGACCCAATCATAAATTTAAAAAAGGTAAATTTTAAAAATCAGAAACTTTTCTTAACTAATGATTGGAAAAAACTTATAAATTATAAGTCATTAAATGCTGTTATAATTTCCACTACACATAATTTACATTCAAAAATCATTGAAGAATGTTTAAAAAAAAATCTACATATTTTTGTCGAAAAACCAGCAAGTATTAACAATAAAGAAAGTTATAAAATCCTGAAAATATTAAAGAAAAAAAAGAAATTAAAATTACGTGTAGGATTTAATCACAGATATCACCCAGCTTTTTTATTGGCTAAAAAAATAACAAATCAAAAAAAAATAGGTAAGATATTTTGCATACGAGCAGTATATGGCCATGGCGGCAGGCTTGGTTATGAAACAGAATGGAGATTTAATAAGAAGTATTCTGGCGGAGGGGAATTGATTGATAAAGGTTCTCACTTAATAGATTTATCAAGATTATTTTTAGGTAATTTGAAGGTTGATACATTTAGTCTAAACAACTTTTTTTGGAAAACAAACTTGGAGGATAATTGTTTCTTAAATTTAAAAAATGAGAAGGGTGCGGTTGCTATTTTACATGCTTCGTCGACTGAATGGAAAAATAAATTCATTTTTGAAATATTTGGAAAGTATGGAAAAATTGAAATTAATGGACTTGGCAGAAGTTATGGAAAAGAAAGTTTAACTCTTTTTAAAATGTCAAAAAAAATGGGAGTGCCTAAGTCAAAACATATCTTATTTAAACAAGATGATCTTTATTCATGGAAAGAGGAATTAAAAGAGTTTTATAAAGACATTACAAAAAATAAAAATCCAATCCCTGGCATGCAAGACGCACATGAAAATCTAAAAATAATAAGCAAAATTTATCAAAATAAAAAATGATTATTATTAGAAGTCCTTTAAGAATAAGTATTGGTGGTGGTGGAACAGATATACCATCTTATTATGCAAAAAAAGGAAGTTTTTTCATTTCAGCAGCAATTAATAAGTATGTATATGTGACAATAACTAAACCATTTGAGAAAGGTATTTATTTAAAATATTCAGAAATTGAAAAAGTAAATAGTGTAAATAAAATTAGTCATAAAATTATAAAAGAAGTTTTGAAAAAAGAATTGATTGAAAATAAAATCGAAATTACCACATTGACAGATATTCCATCAAAAACTGGGCTTGGTTCATCTGGAAGTTTCTCAACAGCATTATTAAAAGCTATCTATTCTTTTAATAACAAATTTATTGGAAAAATGGATCTTGCTGAAAAAGCATGTGATATTGAAATAAATCAATTAAAACAGCCAAGTGGAAAACAAGATCAGTATATTTCAGTATATGGGGGAATTTCTGAATTTAGAATAAATAAAAGTGGAAAGGTAAAAGTTAGAAATTTAAATATATCAAGTAATACAATTTCGAAGCTAGAAAGAAACTTGTTGCTTTTTTTTACAGGATTTTCAAGAAATTCATCTTTAATTTTAAATGAACAAAATGAAAAAACAAAAAAAAAAGAAAGTGAAATAATTAAAAATTTAGATTTTGTAAAATCTTTAGGTATTGAGATAAAAAAAGAGTTAGAAAATGGTAATTGTGAAAACTTTGCACAACTTATGAACACGCATTGGACTTATAAATTAAAAAGATCGAAAAATATGTCAAATAGTTCAATTGATAATCTTTATAGTTACGCATTAAAAAATGGTGCATTAGGCGGCAAACTAATAGGAGCTGGAGGAGGTGGATTTTTATTATTTTATACCAATAATCCAAAAAAATTAAGAAATGCTTTAAAGATAAAAAAATTAGAAGAGGTTAGTTTTAAATTTGATTATGAAGGAGTTAAGCAAATATTTTGAAAAAATATGATGTTATAATATTGTCTGGTGGAAAAGGAACTAGAGTAAAAAATTATACAAATAACTTACCCAAGTGTCTTATTCAAGTAAAAGGGAAACCATTTTTATTTTATCAATTAAAGTATCTAAAAAAATATAAGTTTAAAAATGTAATAATCTCAACATGTTACATGAGCTATAAAGTAAAAGATTATGTTAAAAAAAACATAAATTTTTTAAATGTAAAAATAGTAGATGATGGAAAACCACTGGGAACCGGTGGTGCAATTGTAAAGTCTTTAAAATATATGAAAAAAAATTTTTTTATAATTTATGGTGACAGTTATCTTAACTTTAATTTAAATAAAATGATTAATAAAAAATGTACAGCAATTATGGCAATTTATAAAAATAGTAACAAATATGATAAAAGTAACATTAAATTTAATGATAAGAATATTATTTATGATAAGAATAATAATTCAAACAAAAAATTTGACTATATAGATTATGGGGCATCATACGTGAACAGGAAAATTTTTGATAATTTGCCAAAAAACAAAAAATTTGATTTATCAATAATTTTTCAAAATATTTCTAAAAAAAAAAAATTAAATGGTTATGTTGTTGGTAAAAGATTTTATGAAATTGGATCATATAAAGGAATAAAGGATTTTAAAAAATATTTAAGCAAATGAAACATACTAAATTATATTTTGAAAATATTTTAAAATCTATTCAATCAGTAGATGTTATTGCTATTGAAAAAACTGTTTTGTTGCTAAAAAATTTAAGAAAAAAAAGTGGTAGATTATTTATAATTGGAGTTGGAGGTAGTGCTGGCAATGCTTCGCATGCAGTTAATGATTTTAGAAAATTGTGTAATATAGATGCTCATACTCCAGTTGATAATATATCTGAAATTACATCTAAAACGAATGATGATGGCTTTGAAACAATATTTGATAGTTATCTTAAACTCTGCAAACTCAATAAAAATGATGTTTTGATGGTTTTTTCTGTAGGTGGTGGAAATCAAAAGAAAAACGTATCTGTCAACATAATAAAAGCAATAAAATTTGCAAAAACAAAAAAAAGTAAAATAATTAGCATTGTTGGAAAATCAGATGGCTATGCTTTCAATAACTCTGACTTAAAGATTTTAATTAATGTCGAGGATAAAAAATTAGTGACACCTATTTCTGAAACTTTTCAGTGTCTACTTTGGCATTTGTTTGTATCTCATCCTGAGTTACAGGTTAATAAAACTAAGTGGTAAAAAAAAATAAAGCTATATTTTTTGATAGAGATGGAACGCTAATAAAAACCTTAGTTTCCAAAAATAATACACCAATAGCAATAAAAAATTACAAACAATTGAGGTTTGAAAATAATTCAAAATTAGTCATAGAGAGATTTCAAAAAAAATATTTAATATTCATTATAACTAATCAGCCAGATGTTTCGAGAGGCAAAAATTTAAAAAAAAATGTAATTTTAATTAATGATATTATTAAGAAAAAACTTAAAATTGATCAGGTATATACTTGTTATTCTGATAAAGATAAAAATTACATGAGAAAGCCAAATCCTGGGATGATTTACAAGGCTCAAAAAAAATATAAATTAAATTTAAGTCAATCATACGTTGTAGGTGACAGAAATAAAGATATTCTAGCTGGAAAAAAAGCCAAGTGTAAAACGGTTTTAATAAACAAAAGATATAACATATTATCAGAAATCTATCCTGATTTTAAAATTGATAACTTAAAAGAACTGTTAAAAATTATTAAAGTTTAAAATTTGACTTCTTTCCATCTTCAAAGAATTGTTTTACAGTTTTTTTGGAATATTCATTTAGATTAATTTTTTTACTCTTAATTTTTTTTATTAAGGATGGTGGAACAGTAATGATATCGCTTTTTGATCTTTTTGCTTGATAAAAATTAAACACCTCACGAACACTAGCCCAAAGTATTTTTACATTTTTGTAATTTTTAAAAATTTTTTTTGCTTTTATAACAAAAGGTTCCGGGTCTATACCGTTATCTGCAATTCTTCCACAAAACAATGAAACGATTATTGGAGTTTCTTTATTGATAATTTTTTTTATCTTGAAAAGTTGGTCTGTTGTAAATATAGCAGTAATATTAAGTTTTATTCCTTTTTTATTAAGTTCATAAATAACTTTTTCTAAAAATTTTCCATATGTATTTATAACTGGAACTTTTACAAATATGCTATTGCTCCATTTTGAAATTTCTAAAGCTTGCAGAATTATTTCATCGTCATTATCAGCAAAAACTTCCACAGATAATGGTTTTTTTTTAGTAACCTGAAGAATATTTTTACAATGAAGCTTATAATTTTTTACGCCCTCACTTCTCATTATGGATGGATTTGTGGTTACTCCACTTATATTAAATTTTTTCAAGCAACTTTTAATTTCTTTAATATTTGAAGTATCACAATAAAGTTTAATCATTTTGTTAAAAATTGTTATATATATTGTTAAGATTAATTCAATGCTAAAAAAAATATCGATTTACCAAATAGGTCTATTACCCCTAGCCTTGATTGCAGGACCTCTTATAGCAGAAATTTTATTATTATTAACTTTTATAAATTTTTTGTATCTTTTTTTTAGTGAAAAAAAAAGTTTCATCTTTAATGAAAAAATTTTAAAAGTATTTTTTATTTTTTGGATATATATTGTTATCATTTCTTTTTTTTCAGTTGAAAAATTTATTTCTCTCAAGTCCTCTTTTTTTTATATAAGATTTGGTCTTTATACATTATCGATTATATATTTTTTGAATTCGATATCTAATTCAATTGAAACAATTTATAGAATCTATAAGTATACTCTAATTTTTGTTATACTAGATAGTCTTTATCAAATATTTATCGGCCAAGATATTTTTGGAATGAAACCAAATAACGATGACCTAATGAGAATAAGTGGTCCTTTTGGTGATAAATTTATTCTTGGTAGTTTTTTACAAAAAATATTACCGGTTTTTATATATTTAATATTAAAAATTAAAAAAAATAATGACAAAATAAAAATATCTGATTTCTTAATTTTAATATTATCAGTTGTTTTAATTTATAGATCTGGAGATAGATCAGCATTAGGTCTAATATTTATATTTAGTTTTATTTTTTTTCTTATCAATAGATCATTAAGAATAAATATAATAAAAATTTTTATTCTTTTTTTAATTTTTTCAATTCTTTTAACTATTCAAAATCCAAAAATATTTGAAAGAACTTTCTCAGATACTATTGGACAATTTAAAGGTAAATATTATGAAAATTTTTTGGAAAAGGATGTAAATGAAACAAAATTTAATTTTATGATTTTCAGTTTTCATCACCAAACTCATTATAGTACCGCTGTACGTATGTTTTTAAACAAACCTATTTTTGGACATGGTCCAAAATCGTTTAGAATTAAGTGTAAAGATTTTGAATTTAAACCCAAAAATAATATTAAAAACAGTTTTGGTGAAATTAAACAAAGTTATGGATGTTCGACCCATCCACATAATACCTATTTACAACTTTTGGCAGAAACAGGAATTATTGGTTTTAGTTTTATATTTTATTTTTTTATTTATCTGACCTATAAAATACTAAATTTAATCAAAAATAATGACAAAAAATATATCTATAATTCCCTTATGATTGGTATTTTTATTAATTTGTGGCCAATAATTCCAACTGGAAATTTTTTCAATAATTGGCTTAGTATGATATATTTCATTCCAATATCTTTTTATCTTTATGAAATTAAGAAAAATTAAATAATTTGCTTAAAATTTTAAATAAAAAAAGTTTCAAAATCAATTTATCTTGGATTACTTTCGATAAATTATTTAGAGGATCATTAAATATATTTTTATTAATATTATTGGCAAGGTATCTTGGACCAGAAGAATTTGGTATTTTAAACTACCTTTTAGCATTACTTTTTTTATTTAATGTATTCGCATCATTTGGAATCAACCCAGTTTTAGTAAATCAAATTATAAGGAACAAAAAATATGATCATGAATTAATTATGAATGCATATTATTTTAGAATAATTGTTAGTTTATTAAATTATTTTATATTCTTATTTATTATATATTTACTCAATAAAAATGAAATATATTTTACTTATACGTTAATTTTAGGTTTTGCTTTAGTATTTAAAAGTTATGAAATTATTTTTAGTTTTTTTGAGGCAAAGTTATTATTAAAATATATCGTAATTTCGCAATTAATTGGTTTTATATGTTCGTTTTTAATTGTAGTCTATTCCACGATAAACAATTTAGATAATAGTTATTTATATTTTGCCTTAGTTTTTGATTTCGTTATTGTATTTTTGCTTACTAATATATTTTATTTTTTAAGACAAAAAAAAATATTTGTAAAAATTAATTTTTTTAAAATTAATAAGTTACTAGTCAAAAGCTTTCCAATTTTAATTACATCTTTAAGCATTTATCTATACATGCGAATAGATCAAATCATGATAAATCAGTTGTTAGATGAATATAATTTAGGTATATACTCAGTTTCAGTTAGATACATAGAAATATTTCATTTCATACCTAAAATTCTATTAATTTCATATTTACCGATAATTTTAAAAAGTAAAAAATATAATTTAGATCTAGCAAACTTAAATTCTTTTTTATTTAAAATTTCATTATTTATAATACTAATTATACTAATAAGTACAAAAACCCTAATCCCCTATATATTTGGTCAATTTTATTTAGAGAGTATTTATACAACTTTCATATTGTCATTTTCTTTAATTTTTGTTTTTTTTGGAGTTGCAAACGAGCACTGGTATATTGATAATAATTTTCAAAAATATTATGCAATAAATGTTTTTTTAGGGGCATTAATAAATATTTTTTTAAATTTTTTATTAATACCTAAAATTGGTATTTCAGGTGCTGCATATTCAACCCTGCTAACTTATTTTCTAATAATATTTTTGTTTGATTTTATTAATAAGAAAACTAGAAAATTATTTCAGATTAAGCTTAAATCTTTAAAGATATTATGATTATTGGAATAATTTCAAGATCTAACCTTGATGATAAAATATTTTGGTCAGGAACAGAAAATACAATTTATTCAAATTTAAAATCTCAAAATAATATTAAAACTGTAAAAATAGATAATTTAAATAATTTACTAAGAAAAATTTTTGCTATCAGAAGAGAGTATCTTAAGTTTATAAGAAATATAAAATATGATGAAGCTTATAATGAGATAATATCAAAAAATTTCTCAAGGCAAATTGAAAATAGACTAAAAGATATTAAAGTAGACTATTTATTGGCATTTGATATCTCATTAATTTCTAATTTAAAAACAAAAATACCAATATTACTTTGGACAGATACTTTATATACCGATTACTATGAACATTATTTTAAAGATAAAAATATTTCTAAAGAAACCAACAAAAATATAAAAATTCTTGAAAAAAAAACAATCAAGAAATGTTATAAGATTTTTCTCTCTAGTATATGGGCTATCAATAAAGCAAAAAAAAAGTATAAAAAATTTTCAGAAAAATTTCATCACTTAAATTTAGGACCCAATTTAAAAGAAAAAATTGCAGAAAAAACCATAAATCGTAAATTAAAAATAAGGCCCAAATGTAGAATTAACCTTATAACCTTGAGTGTTAAGTGGAAAAGAAAAGGTTTGGATAAGGTTTTAAAGCTTAATGAAACTATTAATAGAAAAGGTGTAAAATCTTATTTAACAGTAATAGGATTAAAAAATAAAAATTTTACTGATAAAAGAGTAAAATTTGTTGGGTTTATAAATAAAAACGACCCTAATGGAGAAAAGATTATATCTAACCACCTTTTAAAAAATCATTTCCACATATTATTTTCGGAGTCAGAAGCATATGGTTTAGCTCTTATAGAAGCTAATTCAAGAGCTGTGCCTAATATTACTTTTAAAGTTGGGGGAATTTCTCATATAATAAAAGATAATTTAAATGGTAAGGCTTTTAATCAAAATGAAGATATAAACAATATAGCAAACTACATTATAGAAACTTTTAACAACAAAAAAAAATATGAAAAACTGGCATTATCATCTCGTAGAGAATATTTATTAAAATATGATTACAATAAAATAATTAAAAAATTAATTTATCTAATTAAAAAATAATTCCATTACAAAAAAGTTTCTAGCTCATAATCATATGGTTTAAATTGCTTTTGATTTTTTTGACTTATTTGAAATTTTAATTTGTGATTAAATATAATTTTTACACCTGTCATTAAGCATTCCAAATTAAATAACGACAATAAATTATCATCACCTGATAGACAAAATTTAGTTCTTTTTAAAAGTGTTAATAATTTAATTTTATTTACTGTGCCCAAATATATGCAACCTTTTATATTGATTTTATCACCAACAATTATAATTTTTTTTTTATTATTAATCTGATTTTCTAAATAAGTTATGTGGTGATCAAAAAATTTATTTTTATGTTTTCTATAATAAACTATAAGGTCAAATATTCTTTTTGTTTTTTTTTTATTGATTTTAATAGAATAATTATTTGGTATGAAATTAAATACTGATTTTTTTTTTATTTTTTTATTTACATATTTTTTTAAGATATTTGTCGCAAAAAGTATTTTTTTTTGTCTATAATTTAAAATAATCAAACTTAAGTGGTAAAAAATTGGTAAAACTTTTGCTCTTATTAAAGAATTAATATTTTTTATTTTATTTATTTGAATACTTCCAGTTATTGGACCAAATATAGTTTTTGGAGGACACAATAAAAAAATAAAACTATTCCAGAGAGGCAAATAATTAACATATATTGTTTTTTTACCTAAAAAATAATAATACCATAAGACTAATATTCCTAAAATCTGATAGATATATTCACTTAAATAAAATTTATATTTTGGATTAATAACTTTGATATCTTTGATTTTTAGCGAATTAAGATAAATTCTTGCTAAATTACCTTCCCCGCTATTTTTGTTATAATCGCAAATCCAAGATGTATGTTTATTCATTAAAAAATATCAATTTTACCTGTAAATTTTAATTTTGAATATAACAGTCCACTTTCTATTAATCTTTTAAACCTTCTAATAGTGTCAAAACGCAATCTCCATAGCCATTCTAAATTTAACATATAAAATATTGTTGGTACCTCTTTTTCAAATCCGCTAAGAATATTTAAACTACCACCAATACATAGAATATTAGTATTTGGAAACTTTTTAATCAAATAATTTGCAATTAATTCTTGTTTAGGAGTTGGTAGTGTCAAAATAATTAAATTTTTTTTTCTTAAATTTATGTTTTTAATGGATTTGATTATTTTTTTTTCATTTCCATAAGGTAGTTTAAAATAATTATATTTGACTTTTAATTTATCTTTCAACCACAACCGAGTAATCATTGGTATATCACCCAATATACAAATTCTTATATTTTTTTTATGTGAATTTATTACAGATAATAACCTTGAAAAAAATATTCTTCCTGGTTTTTTTTTTTTACGAGTTGAAAAAGTCGAAAAAAGTCCATCTGACCAATAAAAATGTTTATGGTTCCTCAACTTATACTTATGATTGAAGCCGATATAAGCTAAATTCAATGCAGATATAATTGTTCCTTTTTCTCGAAGGATATTTCTCTCATTAATAAATTTTACTTTTGAATGATCATTTATTTTTTTTAAATAATGTGAATTATTTATATTATCTAAATTAAAAAATTGATTAGATTTTGACATTAATTTTTTTAAATAGTCTAAAGATGAAAAATCATTTTTTCTGTAGATTTTAATATCTTCAATAAGTTTCTCAAAAAAATGTCTTGCACTTGTACTCAATCCACCATGACGCATTATACATATGAATTTATCCATGTAAGATGTTTTTATATTTGTTTTAAATAATCTAATTAAAAATTCTGTATCTGACGATATAAAATAATTTTTGTTATACGTAAATTTTTTGTAAACTTTTTTTTTTATAAAAGTTCCTGTGTGTGGTGGTAAATCATATTTATTTTTCAATTTGATATTTTTCCAAGATCTATTAATTTCTAGAAGATTATTTTTTTTACTAAAAAGTATATTTCCATAAATTAAATCGGTTTTTTTATTCAGAAATTCTTTGTTTACATAACTGAGAGTTTTATTACTAAAAAATACATCATCTGAATGCAGTATACCTATTATATCTCCACGTGATTTAGAAATACCAAAATTTAAACATTCATAGACAGAGCCGTTGAGATTAAATTTTTTTACATTTTTATCTTTAATACTTTTTATATAATATTCAGTATTATCATTTGACTTTGAATAAATAATGATTAACTCTTTATCTAAGTGTTTTTGCTCTCGAAAAGACTCAACAGATGACATTATGTAAGGCATACTTTTAAAAGCACACATTATTATAGAGATTTTCATATTTTTTTTACTAAGTATAGAGAGTTTATAATTAATAGGTAGTCAACACCAAACAACATTATTGAATTTTCAATTAAACATCTTAAAAATATTAATAAAATTAATACATGACCTATCTTAGAATAATTGTTTTCAATCGTTTTTAGCTTAAAAGTTCTAAAAATTTCCTTTTTAATATTAACCCAAAAATATAAAAACAGAAATAAAGATATAATACCTCCTGATAACAACGAGTATAAATAAGCATTAGAGATTGGATTAATGATTTGATTATTTTTTTTTCTAGACTGATTGAGCAGTATTCTGTCGGACATTGATCCATAACCTATCAGAGGATTTTTATTTATATACTCAAAAGAGTCTCTCCAAATTTTTAATCTCCCAGAAAATAACATATTTTCAATCTGATCAGTTCCTTTTTTACTCAAATCTTTCATCACTCTAAAATGACTTATTTTGTCATCTTTATTTTCGTTTAATATTTTGAATTCATTATTTTGTTCAGCTTTAATATAATTATTAAAATATATTCTTGAGTTTGATATTAAAAATGAAAGTAATATTTGTATTAAAAAAATAGATAAGATAAATCTTACAGATTTTATTTTATTCGAGGCGCTTAATAAAAAAATAATATTGATAAATAAATATGAAATAATTCCAAATCTTGATTGATATAAAAATAATAATGAACCTAATATAATAAGGATAATATTATTTAACAATTTAATTAAATTTTGAGAATTAATATTAAAAAAATAAATAATAACATATAAAAAAATTATTGATCTAGATATTCCAGTAACTCTAGGAAATTCATGATTTAAAAAATAAGCACTTTCTCTAAACACATTTAAAGAATATAGAGAACTTTTTGAATCTTGGAAAATAAAATCCAAAAGATTTTTATATGAAAAAAATATAACCATAAAAAATAGAAAGAATATAGAAATGAAAAATATTTTTTTAAATTCAAATCTTTCTATTTTATCCATTAACATAAATAAAAATATTGAAGCAATTGAAGAGATTATCCAATGGTACCTTCCAATATGATCTATTCTATCTTCAAGACTTGAAATAGCTGAATAATTTGAAGTATAAGTTGATATTAATTGAATTATTTGAATTAATAAAATTATAATTAAAAATTTATTTTGCTCTTTGAATAATTTTTTTTTTATAATTAAATATAAACAGATTATTAAAATAATTATTGGAATTATGGCTCTTATAAAATTTACAAATTCATTAAAATTTAATAAAGAAATACTAATTTCATTTTCAAAAATAAATAAAAAATTATATGGATCAGATCCTATGGATACCCATAATCCAAAAAATAGCACATACGCTAAATAGCTATAATTTCTATCTATTTTCATTTAAATAATTTGAGATAATTTTAGCTGTTAATTGTTTTCCAGAGTAATTTTGATGCATTGAATCACAAAATAGATCTAATTTTTTGTCATTGATATGAAGCATTTTCTTTGTATCTATAAAATAGACGTTATTAAAATTTTTTAGTAATTCTTCAACTTTTTCCAGATAATAAAAATAAAATTTACTTTCATTATTCTCTAAGTTTGATCTAATAAATAATGAAACTATTATAAATTTTTCAACACCATTTAAGTTCGATATCAAAATAGCTTCTCTTGTATTTTCAAAAAATTCATTTGATGAAAAAATTAAGTCCTTTTCTTGAATTAATTTTTTTTCATATCTCAAGTTAATACCGATTTTATCAAACAATCGTATCGATAGTTCATCAAAAAAATAAAAAGTAACTATATAATTTTTAATAGATTTCCTAATAGAATGTAAATTATAAATCGTATTATCATTTGTGATATTATGCCTTTTACTGTGTAAAATTTCATTTACTTTATTTGTCCAAATTATAGTTTTTGGTACTTTGGATTTTTTTAATTCAGATCTTAGTACATTTAAGGAAAAATCTGAGCTTACGCCATTTCTAGCAAAATTTTTTTTTTTTAAATTTGTTTCTAGAAAATCAACCCAGGATAAATTTTTACTATCACAGAAACCTTTGTTAGAAGTTGACCCTCCAAAGATCCATATTTGATCTTTAAAATTTTCTTTATCTCCCACTATTCTGTTTATTGATTTAGAAGCATCAGTAATATAAAATTCTCCTTTACTAATGCTATGTAATGTTAAGGTTATATTTTTATCAATCCCATATACGAAAATTGTTAAATTCAATGTAAATAAAAATATTATTATTCTTAATATTAATTCAAATATTAACAGATATGATATTGGTAAAATAATAAAAAAGTATACTATTTTTTTTAATTTAAAATACATAAAATAATTCCAATAATATTTCCAAATAATTTTGTTATAGAATTAGACCTTATAGAAAAAATTCTATTAAGGTTTGAAATACATTTTAAAAATGCTGTAACGTAAAATTTTTTTATACTCAACTTATTTTTTTTTACAAATTTAAATCTATTTAACATCTCTTTTACTCCAAATTTAAAATCAGATCTTATAATTTCATTTGGGTGAGTATAAGTTGCATCAGCACACACAGTTAATTTACCTTGCTTACTTAGCTCAAAACTGAAAAATAAATCCTCTAGATAACTATAAATTCCTAGACTTGTATCAAAGTAAATTTTTTCATTGATAAAATTTGATCTATATACGCAAGCCTGTGTGCTCAGCCATGTTGTTTCAATATTTTTATTTATATTAGAAATTTTAGTATGCCAGCCACTTTGAGCAACTTTACCTGGTTGACTATCATAAATTCCATTTTGGGTAAAAATTTTATTTTTTTTTAAAGTATCTAAAAAACCTGAATGATTTTTTTCAATTAAGTTAAAGCCATATCCTATATAATCTGGAAAGTTTTTAATATACTGATCCATTAGGTTTATAGAATTTTCACCAAAAATTATATCGTCATCACAAAACATAATAAATTTATTTTTTTTGTTATATTCTTTGATGCCAATATTTCTCTGAATTGATGTTGAGGGATTTGATTTTATTACTCTTATATTATTGTAAGTTTTGGTTTTATTTATTATCTTTTTATGAATATTTTCACTTGAGCTATCAACAATTAAAATTTCATTGAAAAAAATTATCTTTTTATCTAAAGTTTTTAATAATATATCAATCTTATGTGATCTGTCTTTGGTGGGTACAATAAGTGTGGTTTGACCTAAAAACATAACAAAGTTAATTAAAAATTGGAAGAAATATTGTGTAATTATATTTTTTTATAATTTTTAACTTATTATTGGGACCACAAGGAGCACTACTATACATGCAATATTGTTCAGACGGTTCAAAAATTTTTGTTCCATCAACAATTTGAAATTTATTTTTTTCTATATTGTTATTTTTTTTGTAAGAGTAAAACTTAGGCCATGGATAATTAAAATAATATTCATTATTAAATATAATTCGATCTAAATTTTTAAATATAAATATTGCCAATAAAATAGTGATAGTTATTTTAAATACAAATTTATTTTTTTTACTAAAAATAAGTCTTTTTCCATAAGATGAAAACAATAATGCAATAAAAATAATAATATACGAATATCCATATCTAAAGGCTGGAACTTTAACAAACCAAATAAATATTCCAATAAAACTCAATATTATTAAAGCCCTAATAATTATTTCATCTTTTATGTATTTTTTTTCTTTTTTGTTTAAAAATGTAAAAATAATTAAAAGTAAAAGATAAGGTATTAATATTTTTGCAATTATGATAAAATGATTTTTTAACCAAGTACTTAACCAATAAAACTTCTCTGAATACTCTTTTTGACTAATATTAATCTTATTTGACCTAAAATCTGGCCAACCTTTTGCCCAGGCTTCATTTTCAATAGAAACTTTTTCAGCTTTTTCTAGATTTATCCATTTTAAATTATTTATACAGGTTACCTTTAGCGGATATAAAGCACATCCACTGACTAAAATATTTTTTAAACTCCATAAAAAAATGAAAACAAGAATAAAAAAATTTTTTTTAGATACAAATTTAATTGTAAAATTTTTTTTTATAAAATGTACAAAAGGAAAAATAATTGATGCTATTAAAATTATTTTGTTCATCACAATAAAAACAGCAATCAATAAATAGTTCGAAATATTATCCATTTTTATATTCTTAGAATTTTTAATTAATTCTGAAATTAGTAAAAACATTAGAAAATGTGCTGGGGCATCATTTCCATATTCACTATATCTATTCATTTTATAAAAAATGAAGACTAGTATTGAAAAAATATATAAAAAATGAAAATCAAATTCATCATTTCGAAATTTTAAATATATATTTGCCAAAAAATTTGTAATTACTGCCACCCCAATTAATGCAACGGGGAATACAATTCCATTTACTCCCAACACCAAATTATTTGAGACAGCTGACAAATATTGAAAAATCGAAATATGACCAAATCTGAAATGTAAGTTTGAAATACCTATTATAATTTTTTCTTTATTTAAAATACTTATATATGGCAAGTGATATAGGCCACCATCAGGTCTGTATATATGACTATTGGTGATTAATAGAAAAATGAATAATGATGAAATCAAACAAAAAATAAAATAATATTTGTTAAAATATATTTTTCGAAATCTAATAAATAAAAATAAACCAACAATTAAAAAAATTGAATTAAAAATTTGATTCAATGAAAAAAAAAAATTTGATAAAAGAGCAAAAAAAGAAATTATGATTAATCCATAAACTAGTTGCAATGAGTAAGATATTAAATCATTACCTTTCTGAAAATAAATACCAAAAGGTGTGTATAGTGCTGTAACTAAAAAACTGGATAATACAATTTTAATCATCTAAAGTTTAAGCATGAAATTAACAGTAATTATACCCGTATACAATGAAATTGAGTATATCGATATTTTGTTAGAAAAAGTTTTATCAACAAAAATAGATAAACAAATTATCGTAGTTGATGATTTCTCTAAAGATGGAACTAGAGAAAAATTGATAAATAATTATAAAAATAAGATCCAAAAATTAATTCTTCATGATAAAAATCAAGGAAAAGGTGCAGCTATAAAAAGTGCTCAAAAATATATAGTTGGTGAGTATGTTATAATTCAAGATGCAGATTTAGAGTATGATCCTAATCAATATGAATTGTTTTTAAGAGAAGTAAAAAAAACAAACAACAAAGTAATTTATGGTTCTAGAGTTTTAAAAAAAAATAAGTATGAAAACGTTCAAAATTTTAGTCATAAAACTAGAATTTGGGGAAATATGTTTTTAACTTTTATATCAAATAAAATCAATAAACAAAAACTTACAGATGCTCATACATGCTATAAAATGATAAAGTCGGATATTTTTAAATCAATTAATCTTGAAGAAAAAGACTTTGCTTTCTGTCCAGAATTGAATACTAAGCTTTCAAATATGGGAATAGAAATACATGAAATTCCAATTAATTATGTAGGTCGAACTTATGAAGAGGGAAAAAAAATAAAATCTTCGGACGGATTAAAAGCTATCAAGGCTATAATTAAATATAAGTTCTTTAAATAATAACTAAATACTCTAAAATATAAAAAAAAAATTATAAAGATTTTTCATGAAAAAAGTTTTAGTTGCAGGAGCGGGTGGATTTATCGGTGGACACCTGGTTTCAAGTCTAATTAAAAAAAAATACAAAGTTGTATGTGTTGATAAAAAACCTCTTAAAGATTGGTTCCAAATTTTTAAAAAATCAAAAAATTTTTCTTTGGATCTAAATAGTTATTCCAATTGTCTCAAAATTACAAAAAAAATAGATTATGTTTTTAATTTAGCTTGTAATATGGGGGGAATGGGTTTTATAGAAAATAACAAAGCAGCTTGTATGACTTCAGTTTTAATTAATACAAATTTATTAAAAGCATCCAAAAAAAATAAAATAAAAAAATTTTTATTCACCTCAAGTGCATGTGTCTACAATGCCGCTAAGCAAAAAAATACAAGTAACCCTGGACTAAAAGAGGAAGATGCTTATCCAGCACAACCCGAAGATGGTTATGGCTGGGAAAAACTTTTTAGCGAAAGGATGTGTAGACATTTTCAAGAGGATTATAGTTTAAATGTGCGAGTAGTTAGACTCCACAATGTTTACGGAACTCACGGGACTTATGCTGGTGGTAGAGAAAAGGCACCTGCTGCTATATGTAGAAAAATTGCTGAAGCAAAGTTAAAAAATAAAAATGTAATTGATGTTTGGGGTGATGGTAAACAAACAAGAAGCTTCATGTTTATAGATGACTGTATAAAGGGTATTTTTAAAATTTTTTTTAGTAACTACCATAATCCTATAAATTTAGGATCTTCAGAAAGAGTTTCAATAAATCAAATGATAAATACCATTGAAAAAATTGCGTCCTATAAAGTTAAAAAAAAATATCTTTTAGACAAACCTAAAGGAGTAAGAGGAAGATCTAGCGATAACAAGCTAATTAAAAAAATAACAAAGTGGGAGCCTAGTACAAAATTAAATACAGGTTTAGATTATACTTATAAATGGATATTTAAGGAATTATCTAAAAATATGAGTAACTTCAAATTTATAAAATAACTATTTACATTTTAATATTTTATTATAAAAAAGGATGCCTGGTGATTATTGCGAAAGGGTAATACCCGATCCCATTCCGAACTCGGAAGTCAAGCCTTTCAGCGCCAATGGTACTTTGTCTTAAGACATGGAAGAGTAGGACATTGCCAGGCTCATTTATATACCTTCACAATATAATTGAAATAAATTTCTGTAGTTATAGTTTATAGATATTATCTTTATAAAAATAATATGAATAAATCTGCTTTAATTTTTGGAGTGACTGGTCAAGATGGTTCTTATTTATCAAGATTGCTTTTAAAAAAAGGTTATGTGGTTCACGGAGTAATTAGAAGATCTTCATCAATAAATACGAAAAGAATTGATGATATATATCAAGAACCATTTACCAAAAAAAAATATTTTATTTTACACTACGGAGATGTAACTGATGGCTCGTCAGTATTTGATTTAATAAAAAAAATTAAACCAAAAGAAATATATAATTTAGCAGCACAATCTCATGTAGCAGTATCATTCCAAGTTCCTGAATATACATCAAATGCAGATGCGCTTGGTTCACTTAGAATTTTAGACTCTATTGTAAAAATTAATCCTAAGATAAAATATTATCAAGCAGGAAGTTCAGAAATGTACGGTAAAGTTCAATCGTTTCCTCAAACAGAAAAGACTCCATTTTATCCTAGAAGTCCTTACGCTGTTTCAAAAGTCTATGCTCACTGGATAACTATTAATTATAGAGAGTCATATAATCTATTTGCTTGTAACGGTATTTTATTCAACCATGAAAGTCCTTTAAGAGGAGAGACATTTGTAACAAAAAAAATTGTTAAAGCATTGTGTAAAATTAAGCAAAAAAAACAGAGAAGATTATATTTAGGAAATATTTATTCTAAAAGAGATTGGGGACACGCAGAAGACTATGTGGTCGCTATGTGGAAAATTTTACAATATAAAAAACCTGATGATTGGGTAATTTGCACAGGAAAACAATATTCTGTAAAAGAATTTATTAATTTGGTTGCTAAAAAAATAAATTTAGATATTTCTTGGAAAGGTAAAGGCTTAAAAGAGAAAGCCTTTTCGAAAGATAATAAAATAATTATAGAAATTAAAAAACGTTACTTCAGACCCTCTGAAGTAGACAATTTAAAGGGAAACTCATCAAAAGCTAAAAAAATATTAAAATGGAAACCTGTAAAAGATTTAAATAATTTAATACAAGACATGGTCACCTATGAGCTAAAAAAGCTTTCAAATGAAAAATAGACAAAAAATATTTATAGCAGGGCATAAAGGCATGATTGGATCCGCTATTCTAAAAAAACTAAAAAAAAATAAAAATTACAAATTACTTTATGAAGATAAAAAAAAACTTGATCTTACTAATCAATCAAAGGTTTTTAAATTTTTAAAAAAACATAGACCAAATGGAGTTATTTTAGCAGCAGCAAAAGTTGGAGGAATTGTAGCAAATAATTCTGAAAGAGCATCATTTATATATGAAAATATTTCTATTCAATCAAATGTAATTCATGGAAGTTACTTAGCGGGTGTTAGAAATTTAATTTTTCTTGGTTCCAGTTGTATCTATCCAAAATCATCAAAGCAACCAATCAAAGAGAATTACCTACTATCTAATTATCTTGAAAAAACCAACGAACCTTATGCAATTGCTAAAATTTCTGGCTTAAAGCTATGCGAAAATTATAGCAGTCAATATAATTTAAATTATAAAACTCTTATGCCTTGCAATGCTTATGGTGAGAATGATAATTATGATTCTCAAACCTCCCATTTTCTTCCTGCGTTAGTTAAAAAAATCATTGAAGCAATCAGAAATAATAAAAGTTATATAACTTTGTGGGGAAATGGAAAGTCTTTAAGAGAATTAATATTTAGTGAAGATATAGCTTCCGCGTGTCTTTTTTTTTTAAAAAAAAATACAAAATTTAAAACATTTAATATTGGTTCTGGTGTTGAATATAGTATTGAAGAATATGCAAAAATAATTATGAAACATTTAAATGTAAATTTAAAAATAATTTATGATAAAAAAAAACCTAATGGAACATTTAAAAAATTATTAGATTCTTCTCAAGCAAAAAAAGCAGGATGGGAGCATAAAGTAAGCTTTGAGAGAGGAATACCAATTGTAATAAATGACTATTTAAAAAATCATTTGTAAAACTATAATTTTATCGAAATGAAAAATTATATTTTAGTTACTGGTGGAGCAGGTTTTATTGGTTCTAATTTAATAAAACTACTTTTGAAAAAAACTAATTATAAAATTATTAGTTTAGACAACTACTCAACGGGATCAAAAAAAAATCATATTATTTCTAAAAGAATTATTTATTTTAAAGGAAGTACTACAAGTATAAAATCAAAATTAAATAAATATAAAAAAAAAATTAATTCAGTTTTTCACTTCGGAGAATTCTCTAGAATATTTCAAAGTTTTAAAAATTTTAATCAATGCTTTAAATCAAATTCTATTGGTAGCAAAGAAGTTTTTAAATTTTGTTTAGACAATCAAATAAAAATTATTTATTCAGCAACATCCGCTACCCTTGGAAAAAAAGGAAATGATAAAAGCTTATCTCCTTACGCATTTACAAAATCAAATAATCTTGAACTTCTTGAAAATCTTAAAAAATGGTTTAATCTAAAATTTGAAATCATCTATTTTTATAATGTTTATGGTCAAAATCAGATTGGTAATGGAGAGATGGCAACAGTAATTGGTATATTTGAAAATCAATTTAAAAAAAACAAACCACTAACAGTTGTCAAACCTGGGACACAGACTAGGAGGTTTACACATGTATCTGACACGGTAAATATTTGTTTTAAGGCTTGGAAGGCCAATAAATGTAAACACTACAGCATTAGTCATAAAAAATCACACTCAATTATTGAAGTAGCAAGAATGTTCAAGTCAAAAATTGAGTTTCTCCCCCCAAGGCAAGGTGAAAGATATGCCTCAGCACTGACAAATATATCTCACAAAAATAAGGTTATTAGATATTATGGTAAAATAAATTTGAAAGATTACATAAGTTCGTTTATTAAAACAAAAAAATAAAAATTATGAAAATTGCAAGTTCACTTAAATCTTTAAAAAAAAGGGACCTTAACTCTAAATTAGTCAGAAGAAGAGGTAGAGTTTATATAATTAATAAAAAAAACCCTAAATTTAAAGCAAGACAAAAATAAAAATAAATAATATGAAAATTGGCTCAATTTTAGAAGACACTAATATTGAAAAAAGAATTTCTATAACTCCAGAAATAGCAAAAAAATACATTAATTTAGGATTTGAAATCCAGTTATCTAATAAATACGGGGAACACCTAGGATATAAAGAAAATGATTTTGAAGAAATGGGAGCAAAAATTATAAAAGAAGAAAAAAAAATTTTAGAAACTTCAGATATTCTTATTCAAATGGGTCTTTTAGCTAATGACAAACTAACTTTATTGAAATCCAACACAACTTATATTGGGGTATTAAACTCGCATGAAAATATGGAAAAACTTCTAGATTTTTCAAAAAAAAATATTAATTTTTTTTCTTTAGAATTGCTCCCAAGAATTACAAGAGCACAATCAATGGATATTCTTTCATCACAAGCTAATCTGGCTGGTTATAAAGCAGTAGTCGAATCATTTTCAGTTTTTGAAAAAGCCATACCAATGATGATGACTGCAGCAGGAACCATACCTGCGGCAAAAGTTTTGGTCATTGGTGCAGGAGTAGCTGGTTTACAAGCAATTGCAACTGCAAAAAGGATGGGAGCAATAGTGTTTGCTACAGATGTAAGGCAAGCATCAAAAGAGCAAGTGGAAAGTCTGGGTGGCAAATTTTTAACTGTAGAAGGCTCTGAAAATTTAGAAACTGAGGGTGGCTATGCAAAAGAAGCATCGGATGATTTTAAAAAAAAACAAGAAGAACTTTTAGCTGAAACTTTAAATAAAATTGATATAGTGATTTGTACAGCATTAATACCAGGTAAAAAAGCGCCGTTAATAATAAAAGAAAATATGATAAATAATATGCAACCAGGTTCAATAATTTATGATTTAGCAGCAACACAAGGTGGTAATTCAGCTTTTACAGAAGTAGATAAGATAGTAGATAAAAATGGAGTAAAAATTATTGGTGATGGAAATATTTTAAATAAGTTGCCTTCATCATCATCGAACTTATATGCAAAAAATGTTTTTAATTTTGTAAGTAATTTGCATGATAAAGAAAATAATAAATTAAATATTAATATTGAAGATGAAATTATTGCTAAAACAATAATTAAATAACTTTATGGAAATAGACCCTTTTATATTTAGATTAAGTATATTCATTCTTTCAATTTTTATAGGATATTATGTTGTATGGAGTGTAACTCCATCATTACATACCCCATTGATGTCTGTTACAAATGCCATATCCTCAGTTATCATTGTAGGAGCTATAATTGCAGCTTTAGCTGGAGAGAGTATAAATATATTTGATACAGCAAATATTTTTGGCTTTTTGGCAATTATACTGGCAGCAATTAATATTTTTGGCGGTTTCTTAGTAACCCAAAGGATGTTGGCGATGTATAAAAAAAAAAAGAAAGATAATTAATGATATCTGCAAATTTGTTGGCAATTTTCTATCTTATTTCAGGAGTTTTATTTATTTTAGCGTTAAGAGGCCTTTCATCTCCAGAAACTTCTAGACAAGGTAATTTATATGGAATTATTGGAATGGCTTTAGCTATCAGTGTAACAATGCTTTCAGTTGAAAATTTTTCTTCAGGATTTATTTATTTAATAATTTTTTTAGCTATAGGAGGCTCCATAGGTGCTTTTATTGCATTTAAAATACCGATGACAGCAATGCCAGAATTAGTTGCAGGTTTCCACAGTTTAGTTGGTTTAGCAGCTGTATTTGTTGCAATTTCTGCATTTTTAAATCCTTCTGTATTTAATTTAGGCACGCAAGGAAATATAAAAATAGCAAGTCTTATTGAAATGTCTCTAGGAGCAGCTATTGGAGCAATTACATTTACTGGATCTATAATAGCCTTTTTAAAATTAAGAGGGATAATGTCGGGATCTCCCATAACGTTTGTGGGACAGCATTATATAAACTTAATTTTAGGCGTCAGTCTATTAATTTTAATATTTTATTTATGCAAGTCTCAGGAGGCATCTATATTCTGGGGGATAATAGCAATTTCCTTACTGGTAGGAATTTTACTTATAATTCCTATTGGTGGAGCTGATATGCCAGTAGTGATATCGATGCTCAACTCATATTCAGGTTGGGCAGCTGCTGGTATTGGTTTTACATTAGAAAATACAGCTTTAATAATTACCGGTGCACTTGTTGGATCATCAGGAGCAATACTTTCCTACATTATGTGCAAAGGTATGAATAGATCTTTCTTCAATGTAATTTTGGGTGGATGGGGTGCAACTGACCAAGATGTAACTCAAAAGTCTAAGGAACAAAAACCAGTTAAAAATGGTAATGCAGATGATGCAGCTTTTTTAATGAAAAATGCATCTTCTGTGATAATAGTGCCTGGCTATGGCATGGCAGTTGCTCAAGCTCAGCACGCACTTAGGGAAATGGTGGATGCATTAAAGAAAAATGGAGTGAATGTTAGTTATGCAATACATCCTGTGGCTGGAAGAATGCCAGGACATATGAATGTACTTTTAGCAGAAGCAAACGTTCCATATGATGAAGTCTTTGAATTAGAAGAAATTAATAATGACTTCGCAAATTGTGATGTTGCATATGTAATTGGAGCAAACGATGTAACAAATCCAGTAGCTAAATCAGACCCTCAAAGTCCAATTTATGGAATGCCAGTTTTAGATGTTGAGAAGAGTAAGTCTGTTTTATTTGTTAAAAGGAGCTTATCTCCTGGGTATGCGGGAATTGATAATGATCTATTTTATAGAGATAATACATTAATGTTATTTGCAGATGCAAAGAAAATGACAGAAGATATTATTAAAAGTCTATAGATTATGAAAGTATTAAATATATATTATAATCTTCTTAATGTCTGAAAAAATAAAAATAAGTTCAAATCGAAGTTTTGGAATTGTCTTTTTTATAGTATTTTTATTAATTTCTCTTTATCCACTAATTAATCAAAATGAGATTAGATTATGGTCATTAGTAATTTCTCTAATATTTCTAGTTTTAGGTATTAATAACTCCAAATTTTTGACCCCTTTAAATAAGTTATGGTTCAGATTTGGATTATTGTTAGGAAAGATAGTATCGCCAATTATAATGGGTGTAATATTTTTCTTAGTTGTAACTCCAATTGGACTATTGATGAGACTGTTAAAAAAAGATTTGTTGAATCTCAAATTTAATAAAGAAAAAACTTATTGGATAAAAAAAATAGACACAAATAATCGAATGAATAAACAATTTTAATATGGATTTTATAAAAGAATTTTGGGAATTTCTAAAAGTCCGAAAAAAATATTGGCTATTACCCATAGTAATTGTATTAGTTTTATTTGGTGGCCTTATAATTCTAAGTCAAGGTTCAGCTGTAGCACCGTTTATATATACAATTTTTTAAGATAATGTATATTCTAGGAATATCTGCATTTTATCATGATAGTGCAGCGTGTATTCTAAAAAATGGTGAAATAATTGCTGCTGCTCAAGAAGAGAGATTTACTAGAAAAAAACATGACGCAAGTTATCCTTTCAATGCAATTGAGTTTGTTCTTAAATTTGCATCTATCAAACTTAATGATGTTGATAAAATAGTTTTTTTTGAGAAACCATTTTTAAAATTTGAGCGTTTATTAGAAACCTATGTTGCATTTGCTCCAAAGGGATTTTTATCTTTTAGCAAGGCTATGCCTATATGGATAAAAGAAAAATTATTTCAGAAGAATATGCTCTTTAATTATCTAAAAAAACATGATGAAGACTACATATCGGACAAAAATTTATATTTTTCAGATCATCATTTAAGTCATGCTGCAAGTGCTTTTTATCCCTCACCTTATGAAGAAGCTATTATTTTAACGGCTGATGGAGTAGGAGAATGGGCAACTACTACTGTTGCTGTTGGAATAGGAAATAAATTAGAAATTAAAAAAGAAATACATTTTCCACATTCTTTAGGTCTATTATATTCAGCATTCACATATTATACAGGTTTTAAAGTTAACAGTGGTGAATATAAATTAATGGGACTGGCTCCTTACGGTACCCCAATTTATGAAGATAAAATAAAAAAATTAATTGATATAAAAAATGATGGAACTTTTAGATTAGATCAAAGTTATTTTAATTATGCCACAGGCCTAACAATGACAAATAAAAAATTTGAAAAATTATTTGGTCAAAAAAGAAGAAAACCAGAAACTGATAATCTTACTCAATTTCATATGGATATAGCAGCATCAATTCAAAAAATTACTGAGGAAATTATTTTAAAGTTATCAAAGTCTGTAAGAGATGAATATCAAATTAAAAATTTATGTCTTGCTGGTGGTGTTGCATTAAATTGCGTAGCAAATGGTAAACTTATTGAAGAAAATATATTTGATAATATTTGGATTCAGCCTGCAGCTGGCGATGCAGGTGGATCTTTAGGCGCTGCTTTAGCATTTTGGTATTTAGAGGAGAATAGAGATAGAAAAATTGATAAAGAAGACAGCATGAAAGGATCATACTTAGGAACAGAGTTTTCGCATGATCAAATTTTAAATGAGTTGAATAATTTAGGTGCTAAATTTGAAATATTTGAATATGACAAGTTAATCGATAAAACAGCAGAATGCTTAAGTAATGGTCATGCAATTGGATGGTTCCAAGGTAAAATGGAATTTGGGCCTAGAGCACTTGGTAATAGATCTATACTAGGTGATCCAAGATCTGAAACAATGCAAAAAAATTTAAATTTAAAAGTAAAATTTAGAGAAAGCTTTAGACCATTTGCTCCATCAATTTTAATAGATGATCTTAACGAGTGGTTTGATTTAAAAGTCGAAAGTCCATATATGCTCATTGTTGCAAATATAAATTCAAGAAAAAAAATTGATATGACAGATAAAGAGAAAAATTTGTTTGGGATTGATAAATTAAATATTAAAAGATCGGATATTCCCGCTGTTACCCATGTTGATTACTCAGCAAGAGTTCAAACTGTAAGTGCCAAAACTAATAAGAAATATTATGACTTAATTTCTAAATTTAAAGAAAAAACTTCTTGTCCAGTAATTATTAATACATCTTTTAATGTTAGAGGAGAACCAATAGTTAATAGTCCAAAAGATGCCTTTAATTGCTTTATGGGAAATGAATTGGATTACTTGATAATTGGAAATTTTTTTATCGATAAAAAAAAACAAAATCAAAGTTTAAAAATAAATTATAAAGATCAATATGAATTAGACTAATTGGTTGCGGGGGACGGATTTGAACCGCCGACCTCAAGGTTATGAGCCTTGCGAGCTACCAGGCTGCTCCACCCCGCGGTACTTAAATTCTATTCTTGAGTTTGTTCAATTTTTTTACTCTTTTAATGTTTTCTTGGAGTATTCTTTTCTTTTTCTCAGAGGGCTTCTCATAGGTATTTTTTAATTTAATAATTTTAAAAAAACCATCTCTTTGTAGTTTTCTTTTTAAAACTCTCAAAGCTTGTTCGATATTATTATCTTTAACCTCTATTTTAATAACCACCTCCAAAAAAGACTTTAGGTATCACTTTAAAATTTGTTTGTCTATTGTAATTCATATTATTTAGATAGATAATTTAGATTACTCTTTTTCTTTTTTTTCTCTTTTTTGTCTTCTCTCTGCCTTTTCAAGTGCGTCTGATAATTCTTTTTGAGTAAAAAGACCCATTGCAACAGGATCTTTTGCACTCAAATTGTTAAAATTCCAATAACTTTTATTTCTAATTGCTGTTGCAGAATTTTTTGTAATTCCCACAAGTTTTGCGATTTGTGAGTCCTTCAAATTTGAATGTTGTTTAATTAGCCATAAAGCTGAGTCTGGCTTATCTTGACGCTTTGATAATGGAATATATTTTTTAATTTTCTTCTCATTATTTTCTATTTCTATCTCATTAATTTTTAAAGCTAAAGGTCGATTTGGATCATCTGATGAAAGCTTTATTTCTTCCCTAGATAACTGTCCAGCTATTATTGGATTATAACCAACTATACCCTTTGCAACTTCTCCGTCAGCTATTCCTTGAATCTCAACTTGATGTAATTTACAAAAATCTGAAATTTGTTTAAAAGTTAAAGATGTATTCTCAACTAACCAAACAGCAGTAGCCATAGGCATTAGTGGGGCATTGCTCATTTATTTATTTTCTGATCTGAAGTTTTGGAATTTTTTATTAAATTTGCTTACTCTTCCCTTATCAAGTAATCTTTGTTTACCACCAGTCCATGCCGCATGAGATTTTGGGTCAATTTCTAATTTCAAAGTCTCTCCTTCTGATCCCCATGTAGATCTTGTTTCAAACAGCGTTCCATCAGTCATCTCTACTTTTATATTATGGTAATTCGGGTGTAAGTTTTTTTTCATAATCGGCTTTATAGCAAAAAGCTTAATAAAAACAATTAAAAGTTGATTAAATTTTCCATCATTTTTGCATAAATATTACTGTTTGCTGCTCTAATATTAATATCATTATCTTCATATTTGCTTATATCATTAATGCTACCACCAGCTTCTTTAACAATCAGTATTCCTGCAGCTATATCCCATAAATTTATATTGTTATGGAAGTATCCGTCTAATCTTCCCGAACCAACATATGCTAAGTCTAATGCTGCACATCCGGCACTTCTCATATTTAATTTTGGAAAAATATTTTTTAAACCATTCGAGTCTGATGAAAAGAGACATTCATCCAAATTATTCTTTTTTGAAACTCTAATTCTATGATTATTAAAATAGGCTCCATTATTTTTTTCAGCAAAAAAAATTTCATTTTTAATTGGATCATTAATTAATCCAGAAATTAACTCGCCGTCAATTTTTAATGCAATTGAAATTGCAAAATGCGGTATTCCATGAAGAAAATTTGTTGTGCCATCTATTGGATCAATTATCCAAATTTTATTTTTATCATTATTTTCAATTTTACCACTTTCTTCGGTTAGAAAAGAAAAATTTTTTTTTGCTTTAGACAACTCCTCAATTAAAATATTTTCTACACGTTTATCAGTTTTTGTCACAAAATCTCTAGGACCTTTTCTTGCTACTTGAAGATTCTCTATTTCTCCAAAATCCCTAATAATAACTTTAGAAGCTTTTTCAGCAGCTTTAATCATAATATTAAGGTTTGGGGAAATTGAAGTCATTTAATTAATTTTTTTTATATACTCGATGGTTCTTGTATCTACTATTATTTTATCTTCTGCTTCAACAAAAGGAGGGACTTGAATTTTAAGACCATTATCTAGTATTGCTGGCTTATAAGATGATGATACAGTTTGACCTTTAATTGCCGCATCAGTTGTTGCTATTTTGCAAGTTATTTGATTTGGAAGTTCGATTGATATTGCATTTTCATTATAAAAACTAACTGAAACTTTAAGATTTTCACTTAGTAGTTTACCTTTTTCTCCAACAATATTTTTTTTAATTTCAATTTGCTCAAATGTTTTGGGATCCATGAAGAAATAATTATTATCATCTTTGTAAAGGTAATTGTAAGTAACTTCGTCTAAAGATGCCTTTTCTACTGTTTCACCTGATCTAAATCTCTCATTTAATTTGGTATTTTTACCAACACTTTTCATTTCCACTTGCGCAAATGCACCACCTTTACCGGGCTTTACATGTTGTGTTTTTAAAACTTGCCACAAATCATCTTTATGTTCTAAAAGCATGCCAACTCTTATTTCTCCAGCGTTTATTTTCATTTTAATTTTTTAATAGCATCTAAAGGTTTATATTTTTTATTATTCCAAATGTAACTTGAGATAGCTAAAAAATTAGCTTTATTCAATAACAGTTTTTTATAATTCTCATGATTTATACCTCCAATCGCAATTGTAGGAACATTGGTTAATTTTTTAACTTCATTTAAAATTTTTGTAGTAGCATGAAATTTTGTTTTCTTTGTTTTTGTTGAAAAAAATGCGCCAAAAGCTAAATAACTTGCTTTTGATTTTATAGCATTTTTTGCAAGGTTAATGGAATTATGGCAAGTAATACCTATAATCTTATTTCCAATTAATTTTTTGGCTTCATTAATATTCATATCATTTTGTCCTAAATGACAACCATCAGCATTTAGTTTTTTTGTTAACCAAGGATCATCATTAACTATAAATTTTACTTTATTGACCTTACATATTTTTTTAATTTTTTTTCCAATTATAATTTTTTGTTTAAGTGAATATTTCTTAAGCCTCATTTGAAAAAAAACAACCTTTTTAGTATTTAATACTAATTTTAGATTTTTGTAGAAGTCTTGTGATATTTTATTTGGAGAAATAAGATAAATAAATTTTCTTTTATTTATTTTCAAGTTCTATTGACCATTTTCCTTGAGCAGCAAGAGTGCACATCTTAGCTCTATGATTAAAAGTATTTTGAGTCGCCTTTATATCTTTAGTATTTTTTGACCATATTTTAAGAGCACTTTGCTGTAGAGCTCTTCCATATGAATAAGTCATTATGAAATTGGTATTGTTATTTATATTGATTAAATTTAAATTTTGTGTGGCTTCTATATCTGATTGACCGCCAGACAAAAAAGCAATTCCTGGTACTTCACTAGGAACTGATTTTTTTAGGCATTCAATTGTTTTCTGAGAAACTTCCTCATTAGAGATTTTATTTTTTGATTTGTTACCAGCTAAAATCATATTTGGTTTTAATATAATTCCTGAAAGGTCAACCTTATTGAGTAATAATTCCTCAAAGCATTTCTTAATAACTTCTGAAGTTTTGATTAAACAAAGTTCAGCATCGTGATCTCCATCCATTAAAACTTCAGGTTCTACTATTGGAACCATTCCATTTTCTTGAACTAGTGCAGAGTATCTTGCAAGTGCATGAGCATTGCTATGAATTGATAGCTTACTCGGGAACTTGTTGTTAATAATATAAACGCCTCTCCATTTTGTAAATCTAGCTCCAAGCTCATAATATTTTTTTAGTCTTTCTCTTAGTCCGTCTAATCCCTCAGTAATTTTTTCTTCAGAGGAATTTGCTAAATCTTTTGCCCCAGTATCAACTTTAATTCCAGCAACTGAACCCATAGAAGAAATCAAATCAGGGATTGATTTTCCAAAACTTGAAGTTTGTTTAATCGTTTCATCATAAAGAATTACACCACCTATACACTCTTTCATGGCTTCTGCTGAAAAGAGCATTTCTCGAAATAAAAGCCTTGTTTCTGGGGTTGAAGTCACATTTACTGCCTCGAGTCTTTTTGTCATTGTTCCATTACTCTCGTCTGCAGCTAGTATACCTTTACCATTAGAAATTATCTTTAGTGCAATTTTATTAAGTTCAGACATTTTAATTTAAGGCGGTTATACCAGGAAGCTTTTTGCCTTCAAGATATTCTAAAAAAGCTCCACCTGCAGTTGAAACAAAATTAAAATTATCTGTAAATTTTAAGTTATTTAACAAGGAAACTGTGTCCCCACCACCTACTACAGAAAAAATTTTATTAGACATATTATTTTCAATTATTTTTTTTGCTATCTCAATACTTCCATTAGCAAAATTTGGATTTTCAAAATAACCAGCTGGCCCATTCCACAATACTGTTTTACTATTATTAATAATATCAATTATTTTGTTAATTGTTTTTGGGCCTATATCCAAAATCATTTCATCAGGTAAAATTTGGTCAAGTTCTTTAATTATTGAGGACCCATTTAAATTTTTAGATACAAGTACGTCATTAGGATAAATTATTTTACATTCGTTTTCCTTTGAAAGTGAAATAATTTCTTCAACTATTTCATAGCAATTTTTCTCTTTAATCGATTTTCCAATATTATTTCCAAAATATTCAATAAAATTATTAGCCATTCCACCAACAATTATAATATTATTAAACTTAGGTATTAAATTTTTTATAATATCTATTTTAGTTGAAATTTTAGACCCTCCAATAATGCATGTTATAGGTTTTGTTATTTTAGTAATAATTTTATTAAGAGCAGCTACTTCTAAATCAAGTTGCAATCCAGAAAAAGAGGGTAAATATTTAGAAATTTGGTGGATTGATGCGTGTGCTCGATGCGAACAGGAAAAAGCATCGTTCACATATACATCTCCTAAACTTGCTATGTGTCTAGCGAAGTTTTGGTCATTTTTTTCCTCCTCTGCATAAAATCTTATGTTTTCTAAAATAAGAATTTCTTCATCAAATTTTTCCAAGTAATCTTTATTTTTTATATCATATATGCTGTCTGTGATTAGTTTTACTCTTACATTAAGTTTTTTTCTTAAATCTTCAACTATTGGTTTTAAAGATAGCTCCTTTACTTTTTTACCTTTTGGTCTTCCAATGTGTGATATAATTATTATTTTAGTTTTTTGTTTTATTAAAAAATTTAAAGTAGGTAGAATTTTGTCAATTCTCGTTGAGTCACTTATTTTTCCATTTTTTAAAGGAACATTTAAATCTAATCTTAATAATATTTTTTTACAATTAAGATTTTTTTCTTTTAAAATACTTCTCATTAAGAGATTTTATTCAAATTTTCAGCTATATCGCACATTCTATTTGAAAAACCCCACTCATTATCATACCAAGCAGAAATTTTACCCATGTTAGTTCCAATTACACTTGTTAAAGAGGCATCAACAATTGCAGATGCAGAATGATGATTAAAATCAACGGAAACCAGTTTTTCGTGAGTAACTTCTAAGATTTTATGTAATTCATTTTTAGAAGCAGTTTCAAATGCAGCATTAATTTTTTGCACATTAATGTCTTTTTTTGTGCAGAATACTAACTCGACAAGCGATACATTTGGTGTTGGAACTCTCATTGCAACTCCTTCTAATTTCCCTTTAAGGCTTGGAATTATTTCTCCAATTGCTTTTGATGCCCCAGTTGAAGTTGGGACAATTGATTGACCTGCAGCTCTTGCTCTTCTTGGATCTTTGTGAGAATTATCCAAAATTCTTTGATCACTTGTAAATGCATGAATAGTGGTCATAAAACCCTTTTCAATTTCAAAATTATTATTAAGTACATTCACAACTGGAGCTAAACAATTAGTCGTACAAGAAGCAGCAGATATTATTTTATCATCCTTTGATATAACATTTTCATTTACACCAAAAACTATAGTTTTATCTGCATTTTTACATGGAGCAGAAACAATTACTTTTTTTGCTCCATTTTTAATGTGTGAAAGTAATTTTTCTTTTGAATTAAATTTACCAGTACACTCAAAAACATAGTCAACATCATGTTTTTTCCAATCAATATTTTCTATTTTAGATTCTTGAGAAAATGTAATTTTATTTTTATTAATCATTAATTCATTTTCATCAAATTTTATGTCTGCGTAAAATTTTCCGTGGATGGAGTCATATTTTATTAATTTACAAGTAGCTTCTGAATTTGATCTGTTATTTATATGACTAATTTCTAAACTTTTGTTTTTAGTTTCAATAATTGATCTAACCACCATACGACCAATTCTACCCATTCCATTAATTCCAATTTTAATAGTCATATCTAGTTTTTTATTAATTTCTTTAATTTATCCACAATATTTGAAGATGTTAATCCAAAATATTTATAAATATCTTTATATGGTGCACTTTTCCCATATACATCAATTCCAAAAGCCATTCCAAAATCACCTAAATACTTTTTCCAAGAATCGCTCGATCCAGCTTCAATTGAAATTTTTATTTTAGTTTCATTTAAAATTTTATTTTTATATCTGTCTGATTGTAAATCAAAAAGCTCCATACACGGCACAGATATAACTTTTGAATATATATTATCTTTGGCTAATTTATGGCTTGTCTCCATAGCTAAGTTTACTTCAGAACCACTTGCTAAAATTGTCAATTTTACTTTCTTATTTGTTCTTAAAATTTCATACGCACCAAAAGAGCACTTGTTAATTTTTGAATATTTATTTCCAATGGGATAAAGGTTTTGTCGGGTTAAAGATAGAATACTTGGTGTTTTAGAGCTCTTTAAAGCTTGTTCCCAACATTCAATAGTTTCTAATCTATCTGCAGGTCTAAAAACATTAAGGTTGGGTATTGACCTTAATCCTGATAGTTGTTCAATAGGTTGGTGTGTCGGTCCATCCTCTCCAAGACCAATAGAATCGTGTGTCATTACATATATAACTTGCTGCTTCATCATTGCTGCTAATCTTATTGATGGTTTACAATAATCTGAAAAAATTAAAAAAGTTCCCCCGTAAGGTATTAACTTGCTATGTAAAGCTAATCCATTCATAATTCCACACATAGCATGTTCTCTCACACCATAATGAATATAGTTTCCATCAAAATTTCCTGGTTTTATTATTTTATGATATTTTGTTTTTGTATTATTTGAACCAGCAAGATCTGCAGATCCACCAATAAGTGCATTATTTTTTTTAACAATAGAACCAATTATTGATTCTGAAGATTTTCTTGAAGCAAGACTAGCATAATCTTTTATTGCTATTTTTTTTTCATTTATTGCAGAATTTAAAAAATCATTTCTAAAAAATTTATTAAGTTTATTTTTTTTCTTATTATAAGACTTGTTCCATTTTTGCTCAATTTTCTCTCCTTTTTGTCCAATTTTTCTCCATGCGTCCAAGATGTTTTTTGGAACTTGAAATGGTTTATAATTCCAACCTAATTTTTTACGAGCCAATTCAATCTCCTCAATACCTAGTGGACTTCCATGTGAAGAAGCTTTTCCAGATTTATTTGGAGATCCATAACCAATTATTGTTTTACATGAAATGACTGTGGGTTTTTTTGCATTTTGAACTTTTTTGAGGGCTTTAAATATTTCTTTTTCATTATGACCGTTAATTTCTAAGTAATTCCAGTTATAACTTTCAAATCTTTTTTTAAAATTATCTGAAACTGCTAAACTTGTTGGCCCATCAATAGATATTGAATTATTATCAAATAGCATGATTAAATTTTTAAGTTTTAGATGTCCTGCTAAACTCATGGCTTCGTGACTTATGCCTTCCATTAAACAACCATCTCCAGCAATCACATAAGTTTTATGATTAATAATGTCTTTACCAATTTTTTTTTTTAAAATTTCTTCTGCCAATGCAAAGCCAACTCCATTTGAAATTCCTTGACCTAAAGGACCAGTTGTTGTTTCAATCCCTGAGTTTTCAATATACTCAGGGTGACCTGCGCAAATAGAGTTAATCTGTCTAAAATTCTTAATATCGTCTAATTTAACACTTTTATAACCTGTTAAATAAAGTAAAGAGTAAAGCAACATGGATCCGTGACCAGCAGATAAAACGAATCTATCTCTGTTTATCCAGCTGGGATTTTTTGGATTAAATTTTAGAAAATATTTGAAAAGTATTGTAGATACATCAGCCATACCCATTGGCATACCAGGGTGTCCAGAATTAGCTTTTTGCACGGCATCCATTGAAAGAGCACGAATAGAGTTAGATAAGAATTTATTAAATTTTTTCAAAATTTATCCTTTGTAGACTTAGGTGAATCAATTTATTAATATAGATATATATATGAATTCAATAAGTGAAAAAGAAAAAAAACTATTAGAAACTTTAGATAAATTAAAAAAACTAGAAAATATAAAACAAGATAAAATTTTAGAGTTAGAAAATCTAGCAAACCAAAAAAATCAATTAGAAATTGAAAAAAAAGAAATAGAACAGAGGTACAATTCAATTCAACAAGAAAACCAAGCTCTTAAGCTTAAATTTGATGATTTTAAAAAAAAAGAAATTAAAGAAAAAAAAAAAGAAGACCAATTCTCACAAAAAATTGATGAATTAAACCAAGAAACAGATAATTTGATGGAAGAAATCGATAAATGGCAAATGTAAATATTAAATTTAATGGTAAAGAGTTTTTGTTATCATGTGAAGATGGTCAAGAAGAGCACTTGGAGGAATTAGCTTTATATTTAAACGACAAGTTTACTAATCTTAAAAACTCTTTAGGAAACATAGGAGAAAGTAAGCTCTTACTGATAACATCTATTAGTGTTTTAGATGAATATTATGAGACTAAAAAAAAAATAGATATTCAAAAAAAAGAAATAAGTAAAATTACTGAAAAATTTAAAGAACTTAAATCATTAGTTTACAATTATAGAGATTTTAAAGAAAAAGAAATTTCTGAATTAAGTAAAAATCAGAACCATCTGAAGAATGAAATCGAAATCAATCGAAATAATTATGAAACTTTAGTTGATAAGACAACTCTTGAATTAGAAAATTTTATTAAAAGAAACGATCCAGACTCCAAGATCCAATAATTAAAGTGTCTAAGAAAATTTTAAGAAAAAAACTAATTGATATAAGAAGAAATAATTTTGCAAACCAGACTATATCTTTTGTTAATTTTAAAAAAATATTAAGACAATATAATTTTAAAAATAAAATTAATATTGGTGGTTATTATCCTGTAAATAGTGAGATTAGCTGTTTAGATGTTTTAGAAAATTTAGAAAAGAATAACTTTAAAATATCTTTGCCTATTACTAAAAAAAAATATAAAATGGATTTTTACGAATGGTCTTTTCAAAATTCACTTAATGTAAGTCAGCAAGGTATTCCTGAGCCAAATAGTAAAAAAAAAGTTATTCCAGATGTTTTGATTGTGCCCCTTGTTGGATTTGATAGATATAAATTTAGATTAGGATATGGTGGCGGATTTTATGATAGATATATAGGAAAAATTCTTAAGTTTAAAAAAATTTTAACAGTTGGTTTTGCTTTTTCATTTCAAGAAATTTCAAAAATTCCTATAAATGAATTTGATCAAAAGCTAAATTTTATTTTAACAGATAAAGAAATTATTAAATGAATATTTTATTTTTAGGAGATATAGTTGGAAACAGTGGTTGTAGTGCAGTAAAAAATTTTTTACCTAATATTGTTAAATCAAAAAAAATAAATTTTGTTGTTGTAAATGGTGAGAATGCAGCAAAAGAAGGTGTTGGTATTACTGAAAATATTGTAAATGAATTGCTAAGTTGCGGAGTTGATGTAATTACTACTGGAAACCATGTTTGGGACCAGAAAGAAACATTTGAATTTATAAAAAAACAAAAAAGATTATTGAGACCGTTAAATTTGTCAAATGATGTTCCAGGTAATGGATTTGGTATTTATGATTCTATTGGTGGTTACAAAGTTGGTGTATTAAATTTAATGGGAAATGTTTTTATGAAAAAGTGTGATGATGTTTTTTTAAAGAGTAAAGAATTTTTAGATCAAAATAAAAAAAAAGAAAAATATGATTTTCTAATTGTTGACTTCCATGGTGAAATTACTAGCGAAAAAATGGCTATTGGCCATGTGTTTGATGGTCATGCAACATTTGTAGTAGGCACCCATACTCATGTACCTACAAACGACGGAAGAGTTCTTAATAAGGGTACAGCATATTTAACAGATGCAGGAATGTGTGGTGATTATAATTCTGTTATTGGGATGAATGCTGAAAATTCTATCAATAGATTTTACAAAAGAGAATCTATGAAACACTATCCAGCTGAGGGAGAGGCCTCACTTTGTGGCGCAATTATTCAAGCTAATCCAAAAAATGGTTTGGCATTAAATATCAGTCAGTTTATATTTGGTGGTCAACTTCAAAAAGATAATTAAATCATGGCAGGTCATTCTCATTGGGCAGGTATCAAACATAAAAAAGGAAAGGCAGACAAACAAAGATCTGCTATTTTTTCAAAATTATCAAGAGAAATTACAGTAGCCGCAAAACTTGGAGATAAAAATCCCGACATGAACTCAAGATTAAGATCTGCAATTCAGGCCGCTAGATCAGCAAATATGCCTAAAGACAATATAGAAAGAGCTATAGATAAATCATCAATAGCAGCAGACTCTAATTTTGAAAGCATAAGATATGAAGGCTTTGGACCTGCAAGATCAGCAATAGTAGTTACTACCTTAACAGATAATAAAAACAGAACTGCCTCAAATATAAGAACAATTTTTCAAAAACATGGAGGAGGACTTGGTACCCAAGGTTCTGCATCACATAACTTTCTTCAACTTGGAGTCATAAAAATTGAGAAGGATGAAATTGACGAAGAAAAAGTATTCAACCTAGCAACTGATGCCGGAGCTAATGATTGTATATTTCATGAGAATTATTATGAGATTCATACAAATAATGACGAGATATATGATGTAAAAAATTTATTGGAAAAGGAGATTTCTAATTTCTTATCTACAGAAATTGAATGGGTTGCTGTCAATAAAATTAAACTAAATGATGAAGATAAAGAAAAAATGACTAAGTTTTTGGAAATTTTAGAAGAAGATGATGATGTTCAAAATGTTTTTACAAATGCAATTTAGTTTAATTAAATGTTAATAATCGGAATTGATCCTGGGATAACTGGTGCAATTTGTTTTTTTGAAGACGGAGAGTTAAAGGATGTAATTGATATGCCTACTATGGCATCAGGCAATAAAAATAAAAAGCAAATTAATGGTAGTCAAATATTCAACGAAATATCTTTAAGGATTAAAAATCTTAAATCTGAGAATATTAATGTAGTAGTAGAGCAAGTTTCTGCAATGCCTGGACAGGGTGTTACGAGTATGTTTAATTTTGGACAATCATTTGGAGTTTTAAAAGGTGTTTGTGCTGCAATGCAACTACCAATTTTTTTCGTTAGACCTGCCAAATGGAAAAAGTATTATGATTTAATAAATTCTCAAAAAGATTCGAGTAGAGTTAAAGCAATCGAAATGTTTCCTAAGTTTTCATCAATGTTATCCCGAAAAAAAGATACCAACAAAGCTGATGCAATATTAATTGCTAATTATCATCTAAATTCTCAAGAAAATAAAATATAGCTAGCTTTTATAGACAAATTCATGACACAATTTAGTGTGAAATCAATTATATGGACGCAGATATAACATCCCAGGCAGTAGGATTAGCAAGTAATACAGATTTTTCCATTTTGAGTTTATTTTTGAGAGCAGACTTTATAGTTAAATCTGTGATTATCATTCTAATAGCAAGCTCAGTTTATTCTTGGGCGATAATTTTTGATAAGATTATAATGTTCAGAAGAATTAATAGAGACTCTGTGGATTTTGAAGAGAGATTTTGGAAGTCTAAATCGGCAGAAACATTTTACAATAGCCTGCCTGCATCATTAGATAATCCGATGGCTCAATTATTTAAAGATTCGATGCAAGCTGTTATGAAATCAAGATCCAAAACAAACATTGGTCAAAGACTTGAAAATATTTTAGAAGTAAATATCGAAAAGCAAATGAATGTTGTAAATAACAAATTTACTTTTCTCGCAACAGTAGGATCTACAGCTCCATTTATTGGATTATTTGGAACAGTCTGGGGAATAATGAATTCTTTTCAATCAATTGCTATATCAAGAAATACCAGCCTAGCTATTGTGGCCCCTGGAATTGCTGAAGCTTTATTTGCAACTGCCCTAGGTTTACTAGCAGCAATACCGGCAGTAATAGCTTACAATAAATTTGGAAATGACTCCAAAAAATATTTACAAAAATTAGAAAATTTTTCAAAAAGATTTATTTCAATAATCTAATATGGCATTTAACTTAAAGCGCTCAGAAAGAGAACCAATGAGTGAAATAAATGTAACCCCCTTTGTTGATGTAATGCTTGTTCTGTTAATTATTTTTATGGTAACTGCTCCTTTGCTTACAGTTGGTGTCCAAGTTGATCTCCCAGAGACATCTGCCGATACTTTACCAGAAGAAAGTGAGCCACTCACATTAACTATAAACTCAAAAGGTGAAGTTTTTATTCAAGAGACAAAAATTGAATTTAATAATTTAATTAAAAAAATTTTAGCTGTGTCTAAAAATAGAACTGATACAAGAATTTATGTTAGAGGTGACAAGACAATTAATTATGGGAGAGTATTAGAAGTAATGGGTATACTTTCTGGTTCAGGCTTTACGAAAGTTGCATTAATTTCTGAACCATACAAAGAGAGATAACATTGTTTAATAAAATAGCATTTAGTGGTGTTCCAAATGGGTTTAATAATTTTTCTTTTGGAATGTTATTTTCAGTTATTTTTCATGGATCGATATTTGTCGCAACAATTTTTGCCCTTCCTTTCGTTGCAAAAAAACCAATTGAGTTACTCCCAAGTATATCTGTTGAATTAATTCAAATTTCTGAGCAGATGAACATTCCGTATGCCCCGAAAGCAGCTAAAATTATCCAAAAAGCAAAAACCGAGAATAAAAAGTTACTTTCTGAGCAAGCACCACCAAAAGAGATAAAAAAAGAGATAAATAAGCAAGTAAAATTTGATAATCAAAAAGACGAGATAGACTTATCAAAATCAAAAAAAATACCAGTTCCTGAAAAAAAACAGGAAAAAGTTAAATTACAAAAGTCTGAATCTATCCCATTACCTGATAAAAAGTTAGAAAAAATAGTAACTAAACAAGAAACTGAGCAGCAACCATCTAAAGAAAAAAAAAAAACATTAGTCGAAAAAGAAAAAAGAAAAAAAATTGAACAACAGGTAGAAAAAGATTTGGTTATTAAAGAATTTGTTAAAAAAACAAAACCAATCAAAGATGATAAAGCAATCCAAGCATCTGAATATGAAAAAAAAGAATTAGATGTGGATTTAATTAAAGGCTTAATTGCAAAGCAATACGAAAATGTTGGAGAAGTAAAAAAAAAATCTGATGGAACCACTCAATCTGAGGATAAATCAATGAGATTAACAAAATTATCCGTTACAACAGAATATTCTATCCAGATGCAGTATAAAGATTGTTGGTCACCCCCTATCGGTGGTGAATATAAAAAAAATGATTATTTAGTTACAGTGAGACTTGGTTTAGAAAAAAATGGAAGAGTTAAAAGTAGAGAGATTTTGGAGAGAAATAGAATGGGTATAGACAGTAAATTTAGAATTTTTGCTGAGTCTGTTGATCGAGCAGTATTAAAGTGTAATCCTCTTAAAAATCTACCACTTAAAACCTATGAAGATTGGAGTACTATGATATTAAGGTTTAATCCAGAGGGCATGATGGTTGGGCAATGAAAAAAAATTTATTTTTGATAATTCTTTTTTACGTTATTTTTAAACCAAGTATTGTTTTTTCACTTGTAGAAATTGATATTACTAGAGGTAATCTTGATCCAATGCCTATTTCGGTGTCACCTTTTTTTTCAGATAAAATTACTGACGAAAATATAAAAAAAAATTTAAACATTGAAAACTTAGGCCTAGAAATATCAAGAGTAATTGAGAACAATTTAGAAAAAACTGGTTTATTTGATGCAATTGAAAAAGAAGCATTTTTGCAAAAACCAGATATTGCTCATTTAAAACCAAGGTTTGAAGATTGGGCTTTGATTAAATCACAAGTTTTGATCACTGGTAAAGTAACATCCAAAATAATAAATGAGAAAGATTATATAAATATAGAATTTAAACTTTGGGATGTTCTAGGTGCGAAAATGGTTGATGGTTTTTCTTTAACAACAACACCACGTTCTTGGAGAAGGATTGGTCATAAAATTTCTGACAAGGTTTATGAACGCTTAACAGGAGAAAGTGGTTATTTTGATACCAGAATAATATATGTAGCGGAGGAAGGACCTAAAACCCAAAGAATAAAAAAATTAGCTTTGATGGACCAAGATGGTTTTAATACGAAGTATATAACATTAGGAAGTGAATTAGTGTTAACTCCAAGATTTAATCCAGCTAACGATAAAGAAATAACATATATGTCTTACTTTAGAAATATGCCTAGGGTTTATATTGTAAACCTTCAAACTGGTGAGCAGAAAGTAGTAGGAGATTTTAGAGGTATGACCTTTGCACCAAGATTTTCGCCTGATGGAAAAAAACTTATAATGAGTCTTGCAAAAGATGGTAATTCGGAGATATGGGTCAGAAATTTAGAAACAAACATACAAGAAAAATTAACTGATCATCCCTCTATTGATACCTCGCCATCTTACTCACCTGACGGCAAATTTATTACATTTAATTCTGATAGAAGTGGTTATCAGCAAATTTATGTAATGAGAAGTGATGGATCAAAAGTAAAAAGAATATCATTTGGAAATGGAATTTATGGCACGCCAGTTTGGTCACCAAGAGGAGATTTAATAGCGTTTACAAAACTACATAAAGGTAAATTTTTTATTGGAGTTATGAGAACTGATGGAACAGGGGAAAGATTGCTTACAGAAAATTTTTATCAAGAGGCACCTTCATGGTCTCCAAATGGAAGAATAATCATATTCTATAGGGAGACAAAAACTGATGAAAAAGGCCAAGGATTTTCTGCAAAATTATGGTCAATTGATTTAACTGGATACAACGAGAGGTTGGTATCCACAGAGACTGATGCCTCAGACCCATCATGGTCTTCTTTGTTAGGAAATTGAAGAAAATCCTCGATTCTATTAAATTTGGTTGATTTTTCTGGACAAAACATCTAATTACATGATTAAGTTCATAATATTCTATTGAAGGAGCAAAAATGAATCTATACAAAATTTTAAAAAATGCATTTCTTGTTGTTATATTCGGTTTAATTGTTACTGCGTGTGCAACTAAGAAGTCTGTAAAAACAACAGCAGAGTCATCGACTACTACTACTACTAAAGCAGAGACTAAAAAAGCAGATCCAATTGAAAAATTAGATGCGTTAATGCAGGGTGATGTTTATATAGGCTCTGATACTGTGGGAGAGCTCGCAAGTGGAGTTCCAGACAGAGTATTCTTTGCAACTAATGAGACAATATTAACTACAGCTTCTAGAGAGACTTTAAGAAAGCAGGCCGCATGGTTAAGACAGAACTCAGATGTGACTGTGGTGGTTGAAGGTCACGCGGATGAGAGAGGAACAAGAGAATATAACTTAGCATTAGGTGAGAGAAGAGCTAATGCAGCGAAAGACTATTTGATGACTTATGGCGTTTCGTCTGATCGAATTAAAGTTTTAAGTTATGGAAAAGAGAGACCTGTAGACTCAGGTTCTAATCCACTTTCATGGTCAAAAAATAGAAGATCTGTAACAGTAAAAGCAAATTAAAACTTAATTTAAAAAGACCCTTACTCTAAAAAAGTATGGGTCTTTTTTTTGCCATTATTATAACTACAAATGTTTTTATGAGATCATTAATCAAGTTAATATCAATTAACTTTATTTCACTCTTATTTTTTTCAACAAGCATTTCATTTTCTCAGGATAAAGAAGTAGGAGAGATTTTAGAAAACATTCAAAAGGATCTTAGAACTCTTGAAAGAGCAGTCTATTCGCAATCATTTTCAGAAAACTCAGATCAAAGTATGACACAAAAAGCTTCAACAAAAGAGTCTGAGCAGGCTTTAACAAAACATTTATTAAAATTAAGTGAGATAGAGACACAATTTCAGGAATTAACAAATAAATTTGAAGAAATAAATTTTAAATTAGACAAACTTTCAAATAATTTTTCTAAATTACAGCAAGATAATCAATTAAGATTTGAGCAAATTGAACAAACTTCTATTTTAAATACTAATAATAATTCTATTTCATCTCAAACTAAAACAGAGAAATTATTGACAAATCAAGAGATAACAAAAAAAAAAATACTTCCTGGATCCTCCGAACCACAATCGCTTGGAGAATTGTCTTATAAAGATATGACTACTACTAATGATACCCAAGTAATAGAAACTGTAGAACAAACTGAAGCAATAATTTCAGAAGTTTTTAATGCTGAGGAAAAATTATTGCCAGAAGCTAGCCCAAAAGAGCAATATCAATTTGCAAGAAATTTTTTAAAAGTTGGCGATTATGTTAATGCAGAGAAAGCTTTTAGAGAATTTGTATTGATTAATCCTGATAACGAATTATCAGGCAACGCACAATATTGGTATGCAGAAACTTACAGAATAAGACAAATGTACACCGATGCAGCCACTGCATATTTGGAAGGCTATCAAAAGTATCCAAAAAGTAAAATTGCTCCTGAAAATTTATTAAAACTAGGAGTATCATTGGTTCAGATGGGCGAAAAAGATCAAGGATGCTTGATGATTGCTGGAGTTAAAAAACAATATCCCAATGCAACTCAATCTGTACTTCAAAAAGCAAAGTATTATGAAGAAAAAGAATTTGAGTGTAAAAAAGAAAATTCTTAATTTTTATTCAAAAAAATTAGATGATCCAAAAATAAAAAGGATTTATTTAAATTTTAAAAAAAACGTATCTGGACATATCTCAAACAGTTTTTGTGTAGCTGTTTCAGGAGGAGTGGACAGTATGGCATTATCATTTTTAGCCAAATGTTATTCAATCGAAAATAGTAAAAAATGTTATTTTTTTATTGTAGACCATAAACTTAGAAAAAATTCTACTACCGAGGCAAATTTAGTTAAAAAAAAACTAAAATCATTCCAAATTAATTGCAATATACTTACTATCAAAAAAGGAAAAGTATCAACTAATGTTCAATCTTTTGCAAGAGATAATAGATACAAATTAATTATCAAACAAAGTTTAGTTAAAAAAATTGATATGATTTTAACCGCACATCACTCTAATGATTTAATTGAAAATTTTTTTATAAGATTATTAAGAGGCTCAGGTTTAAGAGGTTTAATATCATTTAGCAATATTAAATCCAAAGTAAAGCACGATGATAAAATTCATATTCTAAGGCCTTTAATCGATATACCTAAAAAAGATCTGGCATATATTTTAAAAAATACTTTTAATTTTAATGTTAATGACCCCTTTAATTTCGATGATAAATTTTTGAGAGTAAAAGTAAGAAAATTAATTTCAAATTTAGAAAAAGATGGGTTAACTTTTAATAAATTTAAATTATCTTTGAATAATCTTAGTAAAAGTAATATTGCCGTTGATTATTTTGTTAAAAAAAATATTAATGATAATTCAAATTACTTAAAATTAACTAAAACAATAATTTTAAAAAATGACTTTCTTAAACAACCAGATGAAGTAGTTTTTAGATCATTTTCAGAAGTAATCCAAAAGGTTGGAAAAAAAAATACTTTTTCAAGAGGCGAGAAGATTGAGAGACTAATTAAACATTTACGATCTATTGATAATAATTCAAAAAAAACACTTTCAGGATGTATAATTCAAAAAATTGAGAATTCTGTCATTATTTATCCAGAAAATGGGTAGAATACTTCCAAATTGGCACAAATTGACACTTGTTAAATTAATAATAATTCTTAATTTAGGGGTATGAATTTCAGAAATCTAGCTATGTGGGGTGTAATAGTAGTACTGACTATCGGCCTATACAATATGTTTAAGAACCCACAAGGATCAGTTAATCAAAAAAATAACATAATATTTTCAGAATTTTTAACTCAAGTAGATAATGGAAGAGTTGTTCAAGTAGAGATTCAAGGAAAAAATATTAAAGGTGTAATGTCTAATGGAGAAATGTTTAATACTTATGCTCCTGATGATCCAAATTTAATTCAAAAGTTAAGTGACAAAGGAGTTAGTATCTCAGCAAGTCCATTAGAAGAAAAAATGCCATCATTATTTGGAGTACTTTTATCATGGTTCCCGATGCTACTTTTAATCGCCGTTTGGATATTCTTTATGAGACAAATGCAAGGCGGCAAAGGTGGAGCAATGGGTTTTGGAAAATCAAAAGCAAAAATGATGAACGAATTAAAGGGTAAAGTTACTTTTAACGATGTAGCTGGAGTAGAGGAAGCTAAAGAAGAAGTTGAAGAAGTAGTAGAATTTTTAAAAGATCCTAAAAAATTTAGTAGGTTAGGAGGAAAAATACCTCGTGGGTGTCTTTTAGTTGGTCCCCCTGGAACAGGTAAAACTTTATTGGCTAGAGCAATTGCAGGTGAGGCAGGAGTTCCATTCTTTACAATATCGGGGTCGGACTTTGTTGAAATGTTTGTTGGTGTTGGAGCTTCAAGAGTTCGAGATATGTTTGAGCAAGGTAAAAAGCACTCACCATGTATAATATTTATCGACGAAATTGATGCTGTAGGAAGAAGTAGAGGCGCAGGTTTAGGTGGTGGTAACGATGAGAGAGAGCAAACACTAAATCAATTACTTGTAGAGATGGATGGATTTGATACAAATGAAGGTGTAATAATAATTGCAGCAACTAACAGACCAGATGTACTTGATCCAGCTTTATTAAGACCGGGAAGATTTGATAGACAGGTAGTAGTTTCTAATCCTGACTTACTTGGAAGAGAAAAAATATTAAAAGTGCATGCAAAGAAAATATCAATGGCACCAGATGTCAATTTAAGAACTATTGCAAGAGGAACTCCAGGATTTTCTGGAGCCGATCTTGCAAATTTAGTTAATGAAGCCGCATTATTAGCAGCAAGAAAAAACAAAAGAATAGTTACCTACATGGAATTTGAAGAGGCAAAAGATAAAGTAATGATGGGGTCTGAAAGAAGATCAATGGTGATGAGTGAGGAAGAGAAGAGATTGACTGCATATCATGAAGCTGGCCATGCAATTGTTACTATAAATGAAAAGGCAGCATATCCTATACATAAAGCAACAATAATTCCAAGAGGAAGAGCACTGGGAATGGTAATGCAACTTCCTGAGAGAGACGAGGTGTCTCAAACAAGAGAACAACTTCACGCACAAATGGCAATTGCAATGGGAGGTAGAGTTGCAGAAGAAATTATATTTGGAGATGAAAAGGTAACTACAGGTGCAGCGAGCGACATAGAGCAAGCAACAAAAAGAGCTAGGGCGATGGTAATGCGGGCAGGATTAAGTAAAGAGCTTGGCCCAGTTGCTTACGGTGAAAATGAGGAAGAGGTTTTTCTTGGAAGATCAGTTGCAAGACAACAAAATATGTCTGAAGAAACTGCAAGAAAAGTAGATACAGAGATAAGAAAATTTGTTGATCAAGGTTATGATAGAGCAAAAAAAGTTTTAACTGATAAGATTGATGACTTGCATAAATTAGCTAAAGCTTTGCTTACTTATGAAACATTAACAGGTCAGGAAATTGAAGACATAGTAAACAAAAATTTATATCCAAAAAATAAAGAGGATTTAAAAGTGGAGGAAGATGATCAAGGTTCTGCTTTAGGTTCAATGGGACTAAAACCAAAGATTGTTCACTAAAAATTAATGCAAAAATATTACACAAGAGCGTGTAATTTTTATTATAACAGAACCTCCAGAGAAAAAGTCAAAAAAAAGATTTCTCTTCCAGTTGGTGGTAACAAATCTCTCTCATTTGATACTATTGAAATTATTACCCGGACTAGTAAAAAAAAAATAAATATAAGAAGTATTAAAAACCTACCGTTAAAAATTAAAAAAAAAGTTTTAGTTGATGTAGATAATATATCAAAGACAAAAAAAATTCCTAAATTAAAATTTAATAATTTACCAATAATAATGGGTATTTTAAATATTACACCAGATAGTTTTTCTGATGGTGGAAAATTTAATAATAAAATTTCTGCAAGAAAACAGATCAATAAATTAATAGTTGATGGAGCCAAAATAATTGATGTAGGTGGGGAGTCCACAAGACCAGGCTCAAAAGAAATTCTTCAAACAGAGGAGTGGAAGAGAGTAAATAAAGTTATGAATTATTTAAAATCTAAAAGTTTTTTTGTTTCTTTAGATACTAGAAAAAGTTTTGTGATGAAAAAAGCTTCGAAATATAAACTAGACTTAATTAACGATGTATCTGGCCTAAGCTATGACAAGGAGACAATTGATTTTTTAAAAAAAACAAAGTTACCATTTGTTCTACATCATATGAAAGGTAACACAGAAACAATGCAAAAAAATCCCAGCTACAATAATGTTTTGTTGGATATATATGACTATTTCAAAGATAAGCTGAGATTAATTAGAAAAAGCGGAATTAAACATAATCACATTATCCTAGATCCTGGAGTAGGATTTGGTAAAAATATGAAACATAATATTACCCTAATCAATAATGTTTCTATTTTTCATTCTTTAGGATTACCGGTAATGTTAGGAATTTCTAGAAAGAGATTTATAAAAGATATATCTGGAAAAAATGATAGCGAAGAAAGAATAGGAGGAACTGTGTCTTCAAGTATCTTTAGCATGTTACAAGGAGTACAAATTCTTAGGATACATGATGTTAATGAAGTTTGCCAAGGAATCAAAGTTTTTAAAAAACTAAATTTTAATTAATGACAAAAAAATACTTTGGTACAGATGGAATAAGAGGAAAAGTAAATGGAAATAAAATAAATGGTGAAATGTTTTTTAAGTTTGGTTTGGCTGTTGGCACATATTTTAATAATAAAAAAAAAACCAAACAGATGGCGATAATTGCTAAAGATACTAGATTATCAGGATATGCACTAGAACCAGCATTAGTATCTGGTTTAACATCAGCTGGAATGCACGTTTTCACTTTTGGACCATTACCCACAAATGGACTTGCAATGCTTACTAAAAAAATGAGAGCTAATATGGGAATCATGATTACAGCATCGCATAATCTTTTTTATGATAATGGTTTAAAATTATTTGGACCAAATGGCTTAAAATTGTCTGACAAAATAGAAAAAAAAATAGAAAAACTTATTGATTCAAAAATATCAAAAAAATTATCAAATCCTCAAATATTAGGCAGAGTTAAAAGATTAGAGAATGGTTCAAATAAATATATTGAAATTTTAAAAACAAATTTTCCTAAACAATTTAATCTAAGAGGTTTAAGAATTACAATAGATTGTGCTAACGGAGCTGCATATAAAGTAGGACCTCAATTGTTTAGATCATTGGGTGCCATAGTTCACGAAATCGGAACTTCTCCAAATGGATTTAATATAAATAAAAAATGTGGTTCTACATTTCCAAATAAAATTAAATATCATACAAAAAAAAATAAATCCCATATTGGAGTTTCTTTAGATGGTGATGCTGATAGGATTATTATTTGTGATGAAAAAGGTAACATTATTGATGGAGATAAAATAATAGCAATGCTAGCAACAAGATGGAAAAGAAAAAAAATTTTAAAAGGTGGTGTCGTAGGTACCTTAATGTCAAACTATGGATTACAAAAATATTTTTCTAAAAATAAGATAAAGTTTATAAGATCTAAAGTTGGCGATAGATACGTAAAAGAAGCAATGCAGAAAAATAAATTTAATTTGGGAGGAGAGCAATCTGGCCATATTATCCTTGGTAAATTTGCGACTACAGGTGATGGTTTATTAGTAGCATTAGAAATTCTCTTTTCTATGAGGAAAGGTAAAAAAGCGAGTGAAATATTTGAAAATTTTACACCTACTCCTCAGTTATTAGAAAATGTTGAAGTAAAAGATAAATCAATAATTAATAATCCCAAGTGCAAAAATGCAATTAAAAAAGCAAATAGTTTAATAAAAGGAAAAGGGAGAATGTTAGTGAGAAAGTCTGGAACAGAACCAGTAGTGAGAATAATGTGTGAAACTGTAGATAAAACTATACTTTCAAAATGTATTAATGTTGTAAAAAAATCAATTATTTAACTTGAAAATAAAATCTAAAATTTTAATTATTGCTGGTTCAGACTCTTCTGGTGGTGCAGGCATACAAGCAGACATTAAAACTGCCACATCGCTTGGCTCATATGCCATGACTGCTATAACTGCTATAACATCGCAAAATACAACAGGTGTTAAATCAATCATTCCAGTGAATAGTAAAGAAATTTCTTATCAAATTGAATTTACAGCAAAAGATATAAAACCAGACGCTATTAAAATAGGAATGCTTCATTCAAAAGAAGCTATATATTCAGTAATAAAATCATTAAAAAAGATAAAAGCAAAAAAAATAATATTAGATCCTGTGATGGTGGCAAAGGGTGGAAAAAAATTAATTAATGACCGTGCTATTAAAATTTTAAAAAATAAACTTTTGTCCAAAGTAGATTTAATTACACCAAACATACCTGAAGCTGAGGTTTTAACCAATTCTAAAATATCAACTATACATGATGTAATTTTAGCCGGTAAACATTTAATAGAATTAGGTACAAAAAATGTCCTTATTAAAGGAGGTCATTTAAATTATAAAAATATTCAAGACGTGTTTGTTAACAAAAGAGAAATTATAATCTTTAAAAATAAGAAAATAGATACAAAAAATAGCCATGGTACAGGCTGCACTCTTTCTAGCGCTATAACTACCTACTTTTCATGTGGAAAAACTTTAAAGAAATCTTGTGAAATGGGAATTAAATATGTAAATCATTCATTAAGAACACAACCAAATTTAGGGAAAGGTCGCGGTCCTGTAAACCATTTAAATAGTATACAAATAAAAAAAAATTTTAGATGAAAAATTTAGTTGTAGTTGGATCACAATGGGGAGATGAAGGAAAAGGTAAAATTGTTGATTGGCTATCAAGTAGGGCTGATGTAATTGTAAGATTTCAAGGTGGGCATAATGCTGGGCATACTCTTGTTATAGATGGTATTGTTTATAAATTAAGATTGTTACCATCTGGAATAGTTAGAAAAAATAAAATATCAATTATAGGAAATGGCGTAGTAGTTGATCCATGGGCATTTTTAGATGAGATTGATGAAATTAAATTTAAAGGTGTAGAAGTTAATCCTGATAATTTAATTTTATCAGAAGCAGCCACTCTTATCCTGCCATTTCATAAAGAAATGGATGAGATTAGAGAAGATACAGCAGGAAAATCAAAAATTGGAACTACAAGAAGAGGAATAGGACCAGCATATGAAGATAAGATTGGCAGAAGATCAATAAGAGTAATGGATCTTGCATCAGAAAAAAATTTGGAAAAAAGATTGGACGCAGTACTAAATCATCATAATGCTATAAGAAAAGGTTTGGGAAAACCTGAATTTAAAAAAGATAAATTAAAAAAAGATCTGTTAAATATTGCACCGAAAATACTTAAATTTTCACAGCCAGTATGGAAAAAAATAGATGAATTTAAATCTGAAAATAAAAAAATTTTATTTGAAGGCGCTCAAGGTGTTCTTCTAGACGTTGACCATGGTACCTACCCATTTGTAACCTCTTCTAATACTGTTGCTTCATCTGCGGCGACCGGCTCAGGCTGTGGTATAAACTCTATTAATTATGTTTTAGGTATTACAAAAGCATACACCACAAGAGTTGGAGAAGGCCCTTTTCCAACAGAACTAACAGATGAAATCGGTGACTTACTTGGAACAAGAGGAAAAGAATTTGGAACTGTCACAAGCAGAAAAAGAAGATGTGGTTGGTTTGATGGGGTCCTCGTAAGACAAACTCTAAAAATTTCAGGAATTGATGGAATTGCCTTAACTAAACTAGATGTGCTAGATCAACTAGATGAAATTAAAATATGCATCGCTTATGAGATAAATGGTAAAAAATATGATTACCTCCCAGCCTCCGTTGATGATCAATTTAAGGCAAAACCAGTGTATAAATCTTTTAAAGGTTGGAAATCTTCAACAGTAGGTATAAAAAAATTTGAAGAATTACCAGAAAATGCAAAAATTTATATAAAAGAATTGGAAAAGTTTGTAGAGACAAGAATTTCAAGTATTTCCACTAGTCCAGAGAGAAATGATACAATCTTAATTCAAGATCCTTTTAATCTCTAATTTGCTGGCAATAAGTTTTTTGATTTAGCAGAGTTGAGCATGTGCTTTTGAAGCTTTTCAAAAGCTTTGTTTTCTATTTGTCTTACTCTTTCTCTACTAATCTTATACTTTTTACTTAGTTCGTCTAAAGTTATAGGATCGTCTGTTAATCTTCTTGAGTATAAAATTTTTTTTTCTCTTTCATTTAAAATTTTAATAGAGTCTTGAAGTAAATCTTTTCTTTGTTCCATTTCATCACTTTGAGCAATTTTTAATTCATGATCCATTTCATTATCAACCACCCAGTCTTGCCACTCATCTCCATCCTCACCTATTGGTGCATTTAAGGATTGTTCTTTTCCTGAAAGTCTTCTATTCATTGATACAACTTCACTTTCACTTACTGAAAGTCTTTTGGCTATATCTTCAACATGTTCTTTTCTTAGATCCCCTTCTGACCGAGGAGCTATTTGGTTTTTAATTTTTTTTAAATTAAAAAAAAGTTTTTTCTGTGCTGTGGTTGTTCCTATTTTTACTAAACTCCATGATCTTAATATATATTCTTGTATTGAAGCTTTGATCCACCACATTGCATAAGTTGCAAGTCTAAAACCTTTTTCTGGCTCAAATTTTTTTACTGCTTGCATTAATCCCACATTACCTTCAGATATCATCTCGTTTAGGGGTAACCCGTAACCTTTGTAACCCATTGCAATCTTTGCAACTAGTCTCAAATGGCTTGTTACAAGTTTTTCTGCTGATTTAACATTTCCAGTTGATTGCCAATTTTTAGCTAACATATACTCTTCTTCAGCTGCAAGCATTGGAAATTTCTTAATCTGATCAAGATAAGCAGCTAATCCACCCTCATTTGAAAGTGCTGGTAAGTTGTATGTATTTTTATTCATCCGAAGTATTTATTTAATAAATAAATAAATTTTTACAATGTTTTTATTACTTGATTTTTCTTAGTTTTTTTAAAATCTGTTCTAAATCTGAGGGTAATTTTGATGTAAATT
>CACHTK010000002.1 GCA_902582765.1 uncultured Pelagibacteraceae bacterium | reverse complement strand
GAAGCAAGAGTAAACGAAATTATTGATATTACAGTCACACAAATTAATTACTTTAAAAATATCAATTCTATAGAAAAACCAATAATAATTTTTATTGGAAGTGGTTCAAAATTGTTACCAAATATTAATGATATTAATTCAAAAAAACATTTTTCAGAATTAATTTTTTTTGATGAAAGCGACATCAAGATTTGTGATGCAGGTATAAATTACCATGGAAGTGATGATAGTTTACTGATAAAGAATATAAAAAAGCCAATTAAAACAGGCTTTTTTGAGAAGTTTTTTAATCTATTTTCAAAATAATCGTATTTTCTTGTAATATTACTTGAATGACAAATTTAGAATTTTTTTTATATATTCTCTTCAATGTCATTATTATCTCAATCAACCGTATCTAATAAAATATCACTGTCTGGAGTTGGGATACATACTGGAAAAAACAGTTAACCTTAATATTTTACCATCATCTCCTAATTCTGGTATAATTTTTAAAAGAGTTGATATTAAGAATAACAATATAGTTATTCCAAATTTTGAAAATGTTTCTGAAGCAACTCTTTGCACAACAATATCAAATCAATATGGTGTAAAAGTTTCTACGATAGAGCATCTGATGGCTGCTTTTTTAGGATTAGGTATAGATAATGCAGTTGTAGAGTTAGATTCACAAGAAGTCCCAATACTTGATGGATCTGCAAAGAACTTTGTAAAAATTATAAAAGAAACTGGACTAAAAAATAGCGATGTCCCAATAAAATTGATTAAAATAAATAATAGCGTTGAAATAGAAGAAGGAAAAAAATTCATCTCTATTGATAAGTCTAATACTACACTAGAAATTGAATTTGAAATAAACTATGAAAACCAGTTAATAAACAATCAAAAGAATAAAATAAATGTCTTTGAAGATAAACTTGAAGATGTATTCAATTCTAGAACGTTTTGTCTATATGAAGATATTGAAAAATTAAAAAAAATAGGTTTAGGAAAAGGTGGGTCTTTAAATAATGCAATAGTGGTTAGAGACAATAAGATACTCAATGAAGAAGGGTTAAGAAATAAAAATGAGTTTGTAAACCATAAAATTCTTGATTGTATGGGTGACCTTTACTTAGTTGGCTATAGATTAATAGGATCTCTTAAATGTAGACAAGGGGGACATAGTTTAACGAATAAATTATTAAGAAAATTATTTAATGATCATAGAAATTATTCTTTATTAGAAATTAAGGGTAAAAATCTTCCTCATTCCTTAATGCATAACCGTCAAAATTTAAAATCTATTGCTTAAAAATTAGAATTTTAAAAAAAATTCTGATAAAATTCTAAAATGAAATTTATTAATTTTCTTTTAATTCTATTCATACTTTTAGGTTTAATTTCTTGCACCAAAAAAAAAGAAAAAATCTCAATAATTAAAGAGGTAAACCTAGAGAAGCAAATGATAGAAGCTTACAATGAAGGTTTAAAAGAATTTAATTCAGGAGATGTTTTCTTTGCAGCTAAGAAATTTAATGAAGTAGAGCTTCTTTACCCACAATCTATTTGGGCTCCTAGATCTACTCTAATGGCAGCTTATGCCTATTACTCACAATTATACTTTATGGATGCAATTTACGAGTTGGAAAGATTTTTAGACAAATATAAAAACCATCCAAATACTGATTATGCTTATTATTTGATTGCGATATGTCATTATAATCAAATAGTTGATGAGAAAAAAAGATCTTGGAGAAATTATAAAGGCTAAAAATTATTTTAACGTATTAATTGAAGAATTTCCAAATACTGAATTTGCTGAGGATGCAGGATTTAAACTTGAGCTGATAGAGGAAATACTTGCTTCCAAAGAATTGTATTTAGCAAATTATTATTTAGATAGAGAAAAAATGGATTCCAGCAATGAACCGATATAAAAAAAATAGTAAATGAATATGATACTACAATTTTTATCGAAGAAGCTTTGTATAGACTTGTTGAACTAAATTATAAACTTGGCCTTGTGGGTGAGGCTAAAAAATATTCAGCTTTACTTGGTTATAATTATCAGTCAAGTGATTGGTATGAGAGATCATATCTAATTTTAAACTCAAATTACAAAAAAACTAAAATAAAAAAAGATTTGAAAAAACAAGAATCTTTACTTAAAAAACTTAAAGATTTATTTAAGTAAAAATAAATGAAAGAACGTGAAATTAAAAAATATTATAAGGAGAAAATAAATATACTTAAAAATCATAATAAACATTATTTTGAAGAAAGTTCTCCAAAAATATCAGATAAAGATTATGATAATTTAAAAAAAGAAATTTTTAATTTAGAAAAAAAATATTCATACTTAAAAAGTGCTTCGTCCCCTTCAAATTCATTGGGTTACACTCCTTCTAAAAATTTTGTTAAATCTAAGCATAGAGTTAAAATGTTGTCTTTATCAAATGCTTTCGACTTTAAGGACTTAGAAAATTTTGAAAAAAAAATATTTAATTATTTAAATAAGAAAATTGAATTAGAGTATAGCGTTGAGCCAAAAATTGACGGAATTTCAGCTTCGTTAACTTACAAAAATGGATTATTAGTAATGGGTACTTCAAGGGGAGATGGCACCACTGGTGAGGTAATTACTGAAAATTTAAAAACCATTAACGATATACCTCAGAAAATAACTAACAAAGATTTTCCAAATGACATAGATATTAGAGGTGAGGTTTTCATAGAAAAAGATGATTTTAATAAGTTAAAAAATGATTTTGCTAATCCTAGAAATGCAGCATCAGGTTCTCTGAGACAAAAAAATCCAGTAGAAACAAAAAAAATTCCACTTAATTTTGTTGCTTATACTTATGGTTATTTTAAAAGTGATAAAATAAAGAAACAGTCTGATTTTTTAAGTTCATTGAAAAAATGGGGTTTTAAAATAAATGAACATAATAAGGTATTAAAAACTATTAAAGATTTAGAAATTTTTCACAAAAAATTTGAGAATGATAGATTTGATTTAAAGTATGATGTTGATGGTTTAGTATATAAAATCAACAATCTTGATCTTCAAAACAGATTAGGATTTACAGCAAATTCTCCCAGGTGGGCTATTGCTCATAAATTTTCAGCAGATAGTGCATATTCTATAATAAAAGACATAAATATTCAGGTTGGTAGAACAGGGGCTTTAACTCCAGTAGCAAGAATAAAGCCAGTAAATATTGGGGGTGTGGTAGTTTCTAATGCAACACTTCATAATGAAGATGAAATAATTAGAAAAGATATAAGACTTGGTGATACTGTAAAAGTAGAAAGAGCAGGTGACGTTATTCCTCATGTTGTTTTAGTTGATCTTAAAAAAAGAGAAAAAAAATCCAAAAAATTTATTTTTCCTAATAATTGCCCCTCATGTGGTTCAGAAACAATTAAAGAATTTAATAAAACGACAAAAAAATATGATGCTGTAAGAAGATGTACAAACGAAGGTTATGGTTGTGAAAAAATTGCAATTGAAAAAATTAAACATTTTATATCTAAAGACGCAATGAATATTGATGGTCTTGGAAAAAAAGTTGTGGAAAATTTTTGGGATCTCAATTTAATTAGATTTCCACAAGATATTTATAATTTAGATTATAATAAAATATCAAATTTAGAAGGATGGGGAGATATATCAGTTTCAAACTTAAAATACTCTATAGATCAATCAAAAAAAGTTTCTTTGGATAAATTTTTGTACGCTATTGGGATAAGACATATTGGAATTGAAAATGCAAAACTTTTGGCAGAACATATAAAGTCTATAAAAAATTTTATATTTTTAGTTACTAAAGATAAATTGAATGAATTTTTAGATATAGATGGAATTGGTGAAACTCAAATAAATTCTTTGAAAACTTTTTTTGAAAATAAGTCAAATTATAAAATTATCGAAAAGTTATCTTCCATTTTGAATATTTCTGATCTCAAATTAAATAAAGATGGCAAACTTTTAAATAATACATTTATGTTCACTGGAAAATTATCAAATATGAGTAGAGCTGAAGCAAAATCTTTGATTGAAGAAAATTCAGGATCTGTTGTAAGCTCGGTAAACAAGAAATTGAAATATTTGATTATTGGCGAAAAACCAACAATCCGAAAAGTCCAAAAAGCTAAAGAATTAGGAATAAAAATTTTATCTCAAAAAGAGTGGCTTAATTTATTAAATTAGCTTAGCTAACCATTTTTTCTCATTCTTATTTAAAAATGGTGAAATATTATTGTAAACATCAAAATGATATTTAAATAAATAATCCCTTTCTGTTTTATTAAGCATTTTGAAGTTAATTAGGTCAGTATCTATAGGTGCCATTGTTAGATTCTCAAATAAAAGCTTAGATTTGATTTTTTTAATAAAAACTAAATTTTCAATTCTTATTCCAAATTCATTTTTTTTATAAAAACCAGGTTCATTACTTAAAACCATTCCTTCTTTTAGATGTACGTAATTATTTTTTGATATTCCTTGTGGTCCTTCATGAACATTAAGAAATGCTCCAACTCCATGACCAGTTCCATGTCGATAATCAAGACCAATTGAATTAAGGCTTTTTCTGGCAATCTTATCAATATTATGGCCATTTCTCACTTTATTTATATTTGTTAAGGCAACAGCAATATGGCCTTTTAAAACCCTGGTAAATATATCTTTAACTTTATTTGGGACGTTAGAAAAACATACTGTCCTTGTTACATCTGTTGTTCCCCACTTATATTGACCGCCAGAATCAAGCAATAATAAATCATTCTTCCTTAACTTTCTGTTTGAAAATTTATCAGATCTATAATGTATGATTGCTCCATTTGGTCCAGATCCAGCAATTGTATCAAAGCTTGGGTACAAATAGTTTTTTCTACTTTTTCTAAAATTTTCCAATTTTCTTTCAATTTTTTTTTCTGTCAGGTTATTTATTTTAATATTTTTAATCCAATATAAGAATTTTGTTAAAGCAACTCCATCTTCAATATGTGCATTAACCATATTATTTATCTCAATTTTATTTTTTAAAGATTTTAAATTATAAATAGGGTCTTCACGGTTGATTATCTTAAATTTATAGCTTATTAAGTTTTCCTCAAAAATTGAACAAGTTTTTGCATCAATGCAAAAATTTCCTTTTTTTAATCTGACCAAACAATTAAAAATTTTATTTTCTTCAAAAAAATATATTTTTAATTTTTGGAGACTTAATTTAATTTTTTTAATTTTGTTTTGATTTGAAAAGAAATAGATTTTTCTATCTTTTGTTATGATCATTTTACAATTAGCAACAGGAGAATTTGGAAGGTCTCTACCTCTGATGTTTAGAAGCCAACAAATATTTTCACCTGAACTAACAAATGTATAATCTACTTTTTTTTTTCTCATAATTTGAATTAATCGATTAATTTTTCTATTTACGGTTTCACCAGCTACAAAAGAATCTAAGCTAAAAAATGGATAATTACTTTGAGTCTTATTTTTATTTTCAAATTTAATATTTAAAGGAACTAAGTTGTAATTTTCTCCAAAATATTTGTTTAGAGTTGACCAAGTAAAAAGATCAGGATCGTATCCAATTTTAATTTGCTTCTTTAAAATATCTTTAGGCCACACATATGGTATTTCACAAATTTTAAATTTTTTACCTGACTCTTTTTCTGCTTGAATAGTATATCTACCATCAACAAATAAATATTTTTTATTTTTCAAAAAAATTGCAAAGCCTGCAGAACCTGAGAATTTTGTAATCGATTTTAGATTATTTAATTTAGAATATTCAGTAAAATAATTATCATTTTTTGGCAAAATATATCCATCTAAATTATTTGAAAAAATAATATTATTTATCTCAGCACTCATTTTAACTTTTTTTGATATCGTATCCAACCAGGACTCCTAATTTCACTATCGCTATCGAAATCTATATCTTGGTTAAATTCAAAATCCTCTTCTTTTTCATCTACAAAATTATTATTCTTTTTAATATATTCATCTGGTAGCTCATCTACAAACCTTGAAGCCATACTGTCTATCCAGTCTCCTTGATAAAATCTATTCATAGAAAATGATATTTTAGCAAGTTTTTTTGCCCTAGTAATCGCAACATAAGCCAATCTTCTCTCCTCTTCTAAACCACTTTCACCTTTTTCCTCAATACTTTTTTGATGTGGAAATAAACCTTCTTCCCAACCAGGTAAGAATACGACATCAAATTCCAACCCCTTAGATGCGTGTATTGTCATCAAATTGACTTTTTCACTCTGCCAATCTTGGTCTAAGGAGGTCGCAAGAGCAACATGTTCTAAAAAACTCTCTAAATTATCAAATTCTTTCATTGCATTTAATAATTCTTTTATATTTTCTAATCTATTTTCATTTTCTAAATCTTTCTTATTTTTTAGCATTTCACTATATCCGGACTCATCAAGAATTGTTTGCAATAGCTTATTGTGATTTATTTTATTCCTTAAATCATTTCTCCATTTAGCTAAAAGATTTAGGAGAGAATTTAAACCTAATTTTGTTTTGGGTTTAATTTTATTTTGTTCAATTAAATGTCTTGAGGCAACTTCTAATGAGCATTTATTTAATCTTGCAAAATTATTTATAGCCTTTACAGTAGTATCCCCAATAGATCTTTTTGGAACATTTAAAATTCTCTCAAAAGCTAAGTCATCCTGAGGTTGAAAAACTGTTTTTAAGTATGCAACACAATCCTTTACTTCAGCTCTTTCATAAAATTTAATACCTCCAATAATTCTATATGGAATACCAATTTTTAAAAACCTTTCTTCAAATTCTCTAGTTTGAAAAATAGCTCTTACTAGAATTGCAACTTCATTTAATGAAAATTTATTTTTAAAATCTTCAATATTAGAACCAATTTCAGTTGCTTCATCTTTTACGTTTCTAAAACAGTTTAAAGTCACAAGTTCACCGTCTTCTTGATCTGTAAAAAGTTTTTTTCCAACTCTATTTTGATTATTTTCAATAATATTTGATGCTACATTTAAAATATTTTGAGTGGATCTATAATTTTTTTCTAATCTAACTATTTTTGTATTTTCGTAAACATTTTCAAATTGAAGAAAATTTTTGATTTCTGCTCCCCTCCAACTATATATTGACTGATCATCATCTCCCACACAGCAAATATTTTGATTATGTTCTGCTAGATATTTAAGCCATTCGCTTTGAATAAAGTTTGTATCCTGATATTCATCAACTAAAATATATTTAAACTTTTTTGAATACATTTTTGATATATCACTATGTTTTTCAAAAATTTTAACAGTATGAAGTATTAAGTCATTGAAATCAGCAGCATTTAAATCTATTAATTTTTGTTGATAAATCTTATAAATTCCAAGAAAGTTTTTTTCTAATATGTCTTTACGTTTGAGTATAACTTCTTCAGGGTAAAACCCTTTGTTCTTCCATTTATCAATGACTGCTAAAATATATTTTGGGGATATTTTTTTTGTATCTATATTTTCAGATTTACAAATGTTTTTTATTAATCTTACCTGGTCATCTTGATCAATAATAGAAAAATTAGATTTTAATCCAGCTGCTTCTGCGTGTTTTCTTAATATTTTTGAGCTAATTGAATGAAAAGTCCCTAACCATGGAAGACTAGTGGCTTCCTTTCTTAAGAATTTAGAAACTCTTAATTGCATTTCTTTTGCAGCTTTGTTTGTAAATGTTACTGCTAGGACCTGATTGGGAAATGCCTTATGTTGTTTAACAATATGGGCAATTCTAGCTGTAAGAACTCTGGTTTTTCCTGAGCCTGCTCCCGCTACAATTAAAAGAGGTCCGTTTAAATGCAGAACCGCTTCCTCCTGTCTTTCATTAAGATTTCTTAAATAATCCAAATTCATCGTTTATTTTTTTTCATTTTAAGCGATATTGGATTAATGATAAAAAAATTTAAAGTAACAACATTTGCTAAGTTCGTTTTTTTTCTAATTACATTGTGTTTTTTATTTGGCATTTATTTATCAATACCAGTTTTATTTAATTATAAAAGTGTAGAAAACATCATTGAAAGTAAGTTTTTTTCAGATTTTAATATTAACTTAAATATAAATGGTGACATAAAGTATCAATTACTTCCAAAGCCTCATTTATTAATTAGTGATTCTTCATTATCAATAGATGAAAATAATAATGAAAGTATTTCATTTGACATAAAAAAATTAAAAGTTTTTTTGAACTCCAATAGTTTATATCCAAAATCTAAAATTAATTTTGAAAAATTTGAAATAATAAATACAAATTTTTTAATAAAAAAAAAAGAATATAATATTTTAAGAAAATATTTTCATAATAGTGAAAGTAAGCCAATTTATATTAAAAAAAGTAAAGTATTTATAATAGATGAAAATGATGAGACTTTGATTATATCCCCGATAGAAAAAATTAATTTTACTACATCTCTAAAAGATGATTTCAAAAAATTAAATATCAAGGGTAATTTGTTTGATTTAAACTTTAATTCACTTTGGAAAAAAAAATATAATTCTCAAATGAATTCACAAATAGAAATAGATTTTAATGAACCAAATATTTCGATAAAAAATGAATTAAATTATGAAAATAATTCTAGTTTTGAAGGTGCAACTTCACTTAATTTCTTAAATCAGAATATTGAAATAGGATACCAACTTAAAAATAATATTATTTCTTTAAAATCCCCACAAAATAATAATGATATTAAAATTGATACAAAAATTGAGTTATCACCTTTCTATCTCAATTCGAATATTATTTTGAATAAACAAAATCTAAATTTTTTGGTAGATGAATTAATATTTTCTATTTTGAATTTAAGGCCTGATTTATTAGGTAATCTAAATGGAGATATCAAATTCCAATTAACTAATATTGAGCACGAACTTATCAGAAGCGGTAAAATAAGTTTAAATATAAGTCAAAAAACTACAAATTTAATTGAAGTTTTACTCAATATTGGAGAAATTGGCCAAATTGAAACTGAAATAAAATATAAAGAAGAAACTGGTGACATAATATTTCATTCATCAAATTCTTTTGTAATAAAAAATAAAAAAGAGTTTGCCAAAAAATTCCAAGTAAAATTAGATAAAGTGAAGGATATAAATGTGATGTATTTTAAAATTGAGAAAAATATAAATACCGGAATAATATCAATATTTGATATAAAAATTAATCAAACAGCATATAAAGATAAAAAAAGTGATAAGACTAGATATAACATTAGAAATTCTCAAGAGCTTAAATCTTTAGTTAAAAATATTATAAATAGTTAGTCTGGTTTTATCATTTTATTAGGATCGACAATTTTATTGTATTCTCTCTCATTTATTAACCCTGATTTCAGTGTTTCAGCTTTAAGAGTAGTTTTATTTTTTAATGCATTTTTAGCAATCTTTGCTGCATTATCGTAGCCAATCTTTGGAGATAAGGCAGTGACCAGCATTAAAGAGTTATCTAATAATTGTTTAATTCTGATTTTGTCAGCTTTTAGTCCAGAGATACAATACTTTGCAAAACTTTTTGTGCTATCCGAGAGAATTTGGATTGATTGAAGTACATTATGAATTATTAAAGGTTTAAAAACATTAAGTTCAAAATGACCATGTGATCCAGCCATAGTAATACCGTTATGATTTCCAATTATTTTTACACAAACCATTGTTACAGCTTCGCACTGAGTTGGATTTACTTTACCAGGCATAATTGATGATCCAGGTTCATTCTCCGGCAATATCAACTCTCCATATCCAGCTCTTGGTCCTGATCCTAAAAACCTAATATCATTTGCTATTTTCATTAAACATACCGCAGTTGTATTTAATGTACCTGAATAATGTACTATTGCATCATGAGCAGCAAGTGCAGCAAACTTATTTTTAGCTGGCTTAAAAGGTAACTTGGTGATTTTTTTAATTTCGTTTACTATTTTCTTATCAAAATTTTTTTTGGTATTTATGCCAGTTCCAACAGCGGTCCCACCTTGTGCTAAATAATAAATTTCATTCAGTGAAACTTTTATTCTTTTAATGCATTCTTCTAGTTGAGATTGGTAGCCGGAAAATTCTTGACCCAATGATAAAGGGGTAGCATCCTGAAGGTGTGTTCTACCTATTTTGACTATTTTATTAAATTCACTTACCTTTTTTTTTAATTCTTTATTTAATAATACTAAGCTTGGTAATAGTTTTTCTCTAGTTTCCATTGCTATTGCAATATGCATTGCTGTGGGAAATACATCATTCGTTGACTGTGATTTATTAACGTGATCATTAGGGTGCACAGGTTTTTTTGTACCCTTTTTACCTTTTAGTATTTCAATTGCTCTATTAGAAATAACTTCATTTACGTTCATATTTGTTTGTGTGCCTGAACCAGTTTGCCAAACTTTAAGTGGGAAATGATTATCTAATTTACCTAAAATAACTTCATTAGAAGCACGTTCAATTGATTTATAAACTTTTGAACTAATATCCTTATTTTTATAATTTGTAATGGCAGCTGCTTTTTTTATAATAGCTATGGCTTTTATTAACTTTGGTCTGACTAATACATCTCCTATATCAAAGTATTTTTTTGATCTTTGTGTGGATGCACCCCAATACTTATCCACAGGTACATTTATAGAACCAATGCTGTCATATTCTTTTCTGAATTTCATATTTTAGTTTTGAGAGTATATTTATAAACTTATACATTAAATAATAATAAAATCATATAGGAGTAAGATGACAAATTTTGAAAAAGTTGGTGTGTTTATGAAAACTTTTAATCAAGATGTAAAAGATACATCAAGTTTAAGCACAGATAAAATTAATTCATTAAGAATTTCATTGATTAATGAAGAGTTAGAGGAACTTAAAAAGGCAATATTAGAAAAAAATTTGACTGAAGTTGCAGATGCATTAACAGATATTTTGTATGTTACTTATGGTGCAGGTCATGCTTTTGGTATTAATTTAGATAAATGTTTTGAAGAAGTTCAAATATCTAATATGAGTAAATTGGGAAAAGATGGAAAACCGATATATAATGAATTTGGAAAAGTTATGAAAGGACCAGACTATTTCAAACCAAATTTATCAAAATTTATTAAATAATTTATATCCAACTTGGTTTTAACACCTTTATTATTGCATCACCACACTTAAGATCTTTATCAAAATTAAAGCTTTTATCTTCAAGTTTCATTAAAGCAAATGGATTTTTATTATTGATCAATAACTTTCCTAAATTTTTATTTTCAGAGGTAATTTCGTCACTATTGATCTCTCCATCTAAAACTTTAATTGCAAATAGTCTTTTATTAAGTTTATCTTTAAGTTTTATTCTAGCTGTATTTTCTTGCCCTACATAACATCCTTTTCTAAAGTCAATTCCATTTAGTTCTTCAAAATTACATTCAATTCCAAATATTTTATCTTGCAGATTATTCGTATCAATTTGAGCAATTCCTAATTCATGACTGTAATTATAATATTCATTTGCATCAGAAACTTTTAATCCTAATTTTTTTATTGAAAGATACAATTTTTCTAAATTAATCACCAATCTAGCTCCTAATTTATCAGATCTTGGATCTAAAAGAATAGGATCTTCTCTAAATTTTATAGTAAAGCCCATCTCATCTTTAGAATTTTCTAATTCTAGAAATTTTTCCTTTGTTAAATTTGCAACAACAAATTCATTACTTAGATTTAAAATTTCTACTTTAGATCTAAGCTTATATAAACTTAACTGTTTATATAAATTCTCAATAATTTTCTTTTCACAATCTAAAAAATAGCCTGATTTATGTTTAATAATTATAAAATCGTAAAGATATTTGCCTTGTGGGGTTAAGAGAGCTGAGAAACAACTTCTATCATCTGACACATTTTCAATGTTGTTTGTAATTATGTTTTGTAGAAATTCTTTAGCATCATCTCCATTAATATAAATAAGACCCCTATCCTCTAGGATGTAAATATTATTTCTATTCATATTGTAATACTATAACGAATGATATAAGTAGTTTTTTTAAATGTTAGACCTAATAATCAAAAATGGAAAGTGTTATATTGATAAAGATCTCAAAGATGTTGATATAGGCATCCAAAATAGCAAAATTGTAAAAATTGGTAAGTTAGATGAAGATTCAAGTCAATCAATTGATGCAACTGGACTTACTGTTCTTCCCGGTTGTATTGACACTCAGACGCATTTTAGAGAACCAGGCTCAACAGACACTGAGGATTTAGCTTCCGGAAGTAGAGCAGCAATTGTCGGAGGTATAACCTCAGTATTTGAAATGCCAAATACTAATCCTGCAACTACAAACAAAGCAGAATTTCAAAGAAAAATAGATTTAGCAAAAAATAGAATGTATTGTAATCATGCATTTTATTTTGGAGCAACTCCAACTAATCAAAGCGAATTAGCTGACCTTAAAGGTTTAGATGGATGTTGTGGAGTTAAATTATTTGCAGGTTCATCCACAGGAACTTTGCTAGTTCATAAAGAAGAAGATATCGAAAAAGTATTTGAAAGCACATCTAAAATTGTTGCAGTTCATTCAGAAGATGAAGATATTTTAAATCTTAGAAAAAAATTAAGAGAAAAAGGCAATGTTCACTCACATCCAATATGGAGAGATGAAGAATGTGCGATTTCATCTACTAGAAAGATTGTAAAAATTGCAAAAAGATTAGGTAAAAAAGCTCACATTTTGCATATCACTACAAAACAAGAGATTGATTTCTTGTCTCAGAATAAAGGAGACATAACTTTCGAAATAACTCCACAGCATTTAACTATGTTTGCACCAGATTGTTATAACAAACTAGGTACCTATGCTCAGATGAACCCACCTATTAGAGAAAAAAGTCATTATGACAGGCTGTGGTATGCGGTAAGAAACAATTATAATGATACTATTGGTTCGGATCACGCTCCTCATCTAAAGATAAATAAAGACAAAGAATATCCAGATACCCCTTCAGGAATGCCTGGGGTTCAGACCTTATTACCTGTGATGCTTAACCATGTAAATGATGGAAAACTGACTTTAATTCAGCTTATGAATCTCGTCTGTGAAAATCCTGCAAAAATTTTTGGTATTATAGGTAAGGGACATATAAAGGAAAACTATGATGCAGACTTTACAATTGTGGATATGAACAAAATTATCGAAATCAAAAATGAAAAAATAGAGAGTAAGTGTGGATGGTCACCTTTTGATGGATATAAGTTTAAGGGAACTCCAGTTTATACAATCATAAATGGAGAGATTAAAATGAAAGATGGGAAAATCCTAGGAGAAGCATCAGGTAGGCCCATCAAGTTCGATAATTAATCTAATTTATTTAATCAGAACTTTATTTTCTATTAAACTTTGAGTAATCTCATCTAAAATTGCTGGATCATCAATTGTTGCTGGCATTTTATAATCTTCCTTATCGGCAATTTTACGAATAGTTCCTCTCAATATTTTTCCTGATCTTGTTTTAGGTAATCTTTTAATAACAATAACAACTTTGAACGCAGCAACAGGTCCAATTTTATCTCTTACCATTTTAATACATTCCTTTGAAATAGTTTCATTGTCTTTTTCAACGCCAGATTTTAAAACAACTAAACCAATAGGCAATTGTCCTTTCAATTTATCTGCAATTCCAAGAACAGCACACTCAGCAACTGATTGATGTTCAGATAATACCTCTTCAATTGCACCTGTCGATAATCTATGACCAGCAACGTTTATAATGTCATCGGTTCGCGACATAATCCAAATGTATCCATCTTCATCGATGTGTCCCGCATCATAAGTTTGATAGTAGCCTTTATAATTAGTCATATAATTTTCTTCATATCTTTTGTCTGCATTCCAAAGAGTAGGAAAAGTACCTGGTGGTAAAGGTAATTTAACAACTATATCACCCATCTCATTAGGTTCTGCGATTGAATGATCTGGTTTAATTATTTTTACATCATAACCTGGAACTGCTTTACAGGCTGAACCATACTTAGTTTTTTGCATTTCTATTCCAGTACAATTTGAACTTATTGCCCAACTAGTCTCGGTTTGCCACCAATGATCTATGACGGGAACATTTAAAAGATTTTCAGCCCATTTTATTGTGTCAGGATCAGCTCTTTCTCCAGCTAGAAATAAAGATTCAAAAGAACTCAAATCATATTTTGAGAAAAACTTTCCATCCGGGTCCTCTTTTTTAATAGCTCTAAATGCTGTTGGAGCTGTAAACAAAGATTTAATTTTATACTCTGAAATTATTCTCCAAAATACTCCCGCATCAGGAGTCCCAACAGGTTTTCCCTCAAATAAAACTGTAGTACAACCTTTAAATAATGGAGCATAAACAATATATGAATGTCCCACTATCCAGCCAATATCACTAGCTGACCACCACACATCATTTTCATCAACATTATAAATATTTTTCATTGTCCATTTTAGAGCAACGATATGACCTCCAACGTCTCTTACTATACCTTTTGGTATTCCTGTAGTTCCAGATGTATATAAAATGTAAGCAAAATCATTTGCTCCAATCTCAACACAATCTTTATTTTTTGCATTTAAAAGCGCTTCTTCCCAGCTTATTTCAAGCGGAGAGTTAAGTTTTATCTCGTGATCTTTCCTTTGAAAGAAAATTACTTTTTCAACTTTGTGTTTTGAAAGTTTTAATGCTCCATCAACTAAAGGTCTATATTCAACAGTTCTTCCTGGTTCAAACCCACAAGAGGCAGTGATTAAAATTTTTGCGTTACTATCATCAATTCTACTTGCTAATTCATTTGAAGCAAATCCTCCAAATACGACTGAGTGTATTGCACCAATTCTTCCACAGGCCAGCATTGCTATAACGGCCTCAGGTATCATTGGCATGTAAATAATAACTCTATCACCTTTTTTAATACCTTGATTACCTAGTGCACCAGCAAACTTTGAGATTTTTTCTCTTAATTCACTGTATGTAAACTTTGCTTTGCTGTTAGTTATGGGACTATCATAGATCAAAGCAGTCTTATCACCATTCCCATTATCAACATGAACATCAATTGCATTGTAACATGTGTTTGTTACTCCATCTTCAAACCACTTATAAAAAGGAGGTTTAGATTTATTCAAAATTTTTGTAGGTTTTTTAAACCAAAAGATATCTTCAGACACATTTTTCCAAAATTCCTCAGGATTTTGAATAGATTGGTTATAAATTCTATTAAAACTATTTGTCATAGTGATTTGTTTTTTGACTCACTTTTATAATGATTTTATGTAACAGGTTGTATTTAATTTCACAAAGTAAGTAAAATCAATACTTTTTAGAGGTCAAAAACTCTTCAATAAACTAATTTTTTTTGCTATCTAACCCTAACTTTAGGCTAATCATTAGATTAGTCTGTAGTTTAAATTTAAACTAAAAAAAAAAACTAACTATGAGGGAGTTTTTTATGAAGACAATGAAAATGTTAGCATTAGCGGCAGTGCTTTTCGGAGCAACTACAGCAGCTAACGCAGCAACAGCCTTTTTAGCTACAGACGATTTCGTAGGTATTTCGTTTTGGTTAATATCAATGGGTATGTTAGCAGCTACAGCGTTTTTCTTTATGGAACAGGCTAACGTCAGTTCGCAATGGAGAAAATCAGTAAACGTAGCTGGATTAGTAACAGGTATAGCATTTATTCACTATATGTATATGAGAGCAGTTTGGATAGAAACAGGTGATACTCCAACTGTTTACAGATACATTGACTGGTTAATTACTGTACCACTACAGCTAGTAGAATTTTACTTAATTCTTTCAGCAGTAAGAAAAGTTGACACAAACATATTCTGGAGAATCTTAATCGGTTCACTAGTTATGTTAATAGGTGGATATCTTGGAGAAGCTGGATTCATCAATGCTACACTAGGTTTCATAATCGGTATGGCTGGATGGATTTACATTCTTTATGAAATCTTTTCAGGAGAAGCAGGAAAAGTTGCTGCTAAATCTGGAAATAAATCTTTAGTAACTGCATTTGGAGCTTTAAGAATGATTGTTACTGTAGGTTGGGCTATTTACCCATTAGGTTACATTTTTGGTTACCTAACAGGTGGAATAGATGGTAACGCGTTAAACGTTATCTATAACTTAGCAGACTTTGTTAATAAAATCGCATTTGGTTTAATTATCTGGTCTTGTGCAGTATCTAACTCTACAAGAAGAGCGTAGTAACAATTAGTTACGAAATATAAAATAGGGCAAGTTTGATTACTTGCCCTATTTTTTTTTGTGCTTATATAAAGTCAATGGCTAAAATCAAATATATTGAGCATAATGGAAAAGAGCACATAGTTGAGGTCCAAAATGGGCTTACGGTCATGGAAGGTGCCGTTCAAAATGATATTCCTGGTATTGATGCAGATTGTGGAGGGAGCATGTCTTGTGCTACATGCCATGTTTATGTCAAAGAGGATTGGTACAATAAGTTACCAAAAAAAGAAATGGGCGAAGATGATATGTTAGACCAAGCTTATGAACCAAATTCTAAAAGTAGATTAAGTTGTCAAATAATGGTTTCAGATGACTTAGATGGTTTAACAGTGCATATGCCGGAGAAACAAATTTAATGATTAAAACTGATGTTGTTATTATCGGTGCAGGTCCAACTGGATTATTTTGTGCACATCAACTTGGAATTATTGGATTGAAATGTGAAATAGTTGATAACCTGGATAAAATTGGTGGTCAATGTATAGAACTTTATCCAGATAAACCAATTTATGATATTCCTGCAGTTCCAGAGTGTACTGGAGAGGAACTTACAAACAATTTAATAGAACAAATTAAACCATTTAACTTTAAGTTTCATTTAAATGACAGAGTTCAAGAAGTTACTAGTGAGAATGAGAGCTGGATTGTTAAAACAACCAGTGGAAAAAAATTCCATACGCCAAATGTTGTAATTGCTGGAGGTGTTGGGTCATTTGAACCAAGAAAGTTTACAACAAAAAGTGCAGAAAAGTTTGATGGCACTTCAGTTTTATACTCAATAAAAGACAAAACAATTTTTAAAGATAAGTCGGTTGTAATATTTGGTGGAGGTGATAGTGCTCTTGATTGGGCGATTGAACTATCTAATACTTCTAATGTATCACTTATCCATAGAAGAGACGAGTTTAGAGGCGTACCTGCGAGTGTTAAAAAAATTAAAGAATTAAGTGAAAAAAATATAATTAAATTATTTACCAAGTACTCAATTAAAGATGTCAAAGGAAATGGATCTTTAGAAGAAGTTGAAATTAAAAGTGAAGATGGGGAAAGTAAAATATTAAAAGCAGATTATGTTTTGGGATTTTTTGGTTTGATTATGCAACTTGGACCAATAGCAGAATGGGGCCTTAACTTAGATAAAAAAGTAATTCCAGTTAATACTGAAAACTTTGAAACTAACAAGAAAGGTATATTTGCTATTGGTGATATATGTACTTACCCAGGAAAACTTAAATTAATCTTATCAGGTTTTCATGAAGGTGCTCTAGCTGCTAGAGGTTGTTTCAAGTATGCAAGACCTAACGAAAAATATAGATTTGAATTTACAACAGCATCTAATACTATCAAAGACAGATTGGGTGTAAAATAGTGATTGAGCTATTTACTGCTGATACTCCGAATGGTTGGAAAATTAGTATCATGCTTGAAGAAATAAAACTTGATTATAAAGTTACAAAGGTAAATTTGTCCGAAGGTGAACAACATAAAGCAGAATTCAAAAAAATTAGTCCATTTAACAAAATTCCAGTAATAACCGATCACGAAAATAATAAATCAATCTTCGAATCCGGAGCAATACTGATGTATCTAGGTGCAAAAAGTAAAATGTTTTATCCTGAAGAGAATAGACTAGAAATAAATCAATGGTTAATGGCTCAAATGGGTTTGATTGGTCCAATGATAGGACAACATCATCAGTTTCATTATTATCATCAAGGTAAAAGCGAGTGGGGAGAAGAAAGATACTTTAAAATTACAAGAAAACTATACGAGGATTTGGAAGCAAGACTTTCTGCGAGTGATTATTTAGCAGGTAAAGAGTATTCAATTGCAGATATCGCAACATGGTCTTGGATTGCGAGACATAAGAGACATGATATTGGATTAGAAAATTTTAAAGGTTTATCTAGGTGGTATGTGGATATTGCAAAACGTCCTGCCGTAATTAAAGGATATAAAGTATTAAATAAAGACGCTGAGATAGATTACCCTTAAATATCAGCGTAAACTTTTTCTTCTTTTTCGTGCTTTTCTTGTGCTGCTATACATAAAGTGGCAACTGGTCTTGCCATTAATCTTTTAAGACCAATAGGTTCCGCAGTTTCTTCACAAAAACCATAAGTTCCATCTTGTATTTTTTTTAAGGCACCATCAATTTTTGAAATTAGTTTTATTTGTCTATTAATTGCTCTCATCTCAACATTTTTTTCTGTATAAGAGCTTGCTTGATCAACAATATCTGCAGATGCACTATTATCATCCATTGAAGCATTAAATATTGCTTCATTATTTGTTCTTTTGAGATCTTTTTTCCACTCTGTTAATTTTTGTTTAAAAAAAGCAAGATGTTTAGCGCACATATACTTTTCTGTTTCTTTTGGGATGTATTTTTTAGAGATTTTTACCATGCTCAACTTTATGAATTTCGAGAATATATTCATCATTTAATCAGTGTCAAGAATGCATTAATTGTATAAATTAATAAAAATGGCCATTTATAAAAATATTAATAGTTTATTTTATATTTTTGTTACATCTCATTTATTAATTTGGACATTGGTTCCAAGTTTAACAAATCACAATTTACCACTTGATACTATCGAGGCATTAGCATGGGGAAGTAATCTAGACTGGGGATTTAATAAGCATCCCCCAATGAGCGCATTGCTGCCAGAAATTTTTTACCAAATTTTTGGATCTAAAGACTGGGCTTATTATTTTTTAAGTCAAATTTGTATCGTTGTTTCATTCATTGTAGTTTTTAAGTTAGCCGAAGACTTTTTTGATAATAAAATTTATTGTTTGTTATCTGTTTTATTATTAGAAGGAATATACTTCTACAACTTCACAACACCTGAATTTAATGTAAATGTTTGCTTAATACCCTTTTGGTCTCTTTCTGTTTTTTATTTATGGAAAGGTATTAAGAATAATAAAATGTTAGATTGGTTACTACTCGGTCTATTTGCTGGATTTGGGTTTCTATCTAAATATTTATTTATTTATTTAGGTTTAGCAATAGACGTACTTTTAATTTACATGATTTATACAAAAAGACTAAATTTAAAGTGTCTAGTTTCTTTCGTCCCATTTATTATAATTTTATTACCACACATTATTTGGTTAACTGAAAATAATTATATAACAATTACTTATGGACTTCTTAGAACTGGTTCAGAAGAAGCAAGTATTTTTAACCACATAAAACACCCTATGATTTTTTTAATTAAGCAAATTGGTATATTATTGCCGTTTTTACTAATGATTTTTGTTTTAGTTAAAAAATTTAAAATAAATATTAGTTTAAACGACGAAAAGCTTCTGTTTTTGCTATCAATTAATTTAATTCCTATTCTGTTTATCTTTCTAACATCATTTACGATGGGTGTAAAAATAAGAACTATGTGGATGACACCTTTTTATATAAGTTTTGGTTTATTATTTGTTTATGTTTATAAATCTCAAATTAATTTGGAAAAAATTAGAGCGTTTTCTTCAATCTTTTTGATATTATTCTTATTATCCCCAATTTTGTATTCTTATGTTTCAATCTCACAAACTGACAAAAGAACTGATTTTAATGGTAAAAATTTAGCTAAGCAGGCTAAAGTTTTTTATGAAACAGAGGGTAAGGACCTTGGAAAAATGGAATATATTAAGGGTAATGAATGGATCGCTGGAAATATATCTTATCATCTTCCAGAAAGACCAAAATGGATTTATAACTCAAGTGAAGTTTACTTGTGCAATAAAGATATGAAATGCTTAACATATAAATGAAATTTCAATTAAACCAAAAAAATAAAAAACTTTTGTTTATCATTGGAATTGTTATTTTGATTGAACTTTCAGGGTATGGTTTTTTTGCTTCTCTATTTAGGCTTATAGGTTCAGTAAGTTGATGAATATTATAATATTAATTCCAGTCTATAATGATTTTAAATCTGTATCAAAATTAATTGAAGAAATTAATATTAATATATCTGACCTTAACGCTTCATTTTCAGTAGTTGTAGTGAATGATGCTTCAACTGAGGAAAAAATATTAGAAACTCAAAATATAAATAATATTAAATCTTTAAAATTAATAAATATGAGAAATAATAGAGGACATGCAAGATGTATTGCTGCAGGACTTAAATATATCTCAGAAAATGAGGAGTTTGATTATGTAATTCCTATGGATGGAGATGGAGAAGATAGACCTGTGGAAATAAGAAACTTTGTGGAAAAGATTAAAGATAATCCTGATAATACTATTGTTGGAGAAAGAGTGAAAAGATCAGAAAGTATTATTTTTAAAATCTGTTATTTTTTTCATAAAATTATTACTTTTACCTTTACAGGAAAATTTATAAAATTTGGAAATTACAGTTGTCTTACAAAACAATCTGTTAAAAAATTAATCGAGGAGAAAGCAACTTGGAGTAGTTTTTCTGGTTCCCTGTCCAAGACAGAAAATAACTTAACTAAATCTCCTTCAATAAGAGGATTAAGATACTTTGGTCCCTCAAAGATGAGTTTTTTAAATTTGATAAAGCATTCTTTAGCTATTATTGCTGTTTTTAAAACAGGTGTAATTTTTAGATCAATAGCTTTTTATGCATTATATTTAATAATAATTGCTGAATATATAAGTATAATTACAGCTATACCTCTAGCTTTAATTATTATATTTGGTCTGGTTATTTTAAAAGTCTCAGGAAGAGAAAATATGACTGAATTTAATAATTCTTTAACAAATATACATAATATTGAAAAAATAAAATAATTTTTTATAATATTTTATATGAAAAACTTTTTTAGAAAAGTTGCTTTTGGTTTAAAACCTGATGAGAAAGCTCCATCTGATCCATTAGTTTGGGCTCAAAAACAAGTTGAAACCATTCCAGAATTCAATTGGAAAGGAAAATATATCTTATCCGAAAAAGAGATGAGAAAGTATTGGATTAAGTTTAGAGTAGAAGAGAATACAACATTAAGTAAAAAATATAAAAATGACCCAGAAGGATTTAGAAGAGCAGAACGTCAATTAAAAAATGATGTTGGTAAACAGTTTTGGCCAAATAATGAAATTTGTATAAGACACGCAGAGGCTTTAAGAAGTGACCACCCAGTTCTTGCAAAGCTTTGGTACTTTTGGGGAAATCATTTTACAATAAGTGATACTCAAACTTTGTCTTCTTTTTCAACTGGAGCTTATCAAAGAGAATTTTTAAGATCCAATATGGATAAAACATTTGAGACCATGGTAAAAGAAGCCACTCTTGCTTGGCCAATGATAATGCATCTTGATAATAAAGATAATGTTGGTCCAAAATCAATTAGTGGAAAAGAAGATTGGAGAAGACAAAAAAAAGAACCAGCAACTATAAATGAAAATCATGCTAGAGAGTTAATGGAACTGCATACTATTTCTCCAGATGGAGGATACACACAAGAGGATGTTATAGAACTTGCAAAAATTATGACTGGTTGGAGACCTAAATGGACAAAGGGAAGAGAACATGGTCATGACGTATCATTTGACAGAGAAATACATGAACCAGGTAAGAAAAAAGTATTAGGAAAAGTTTACAAAAGTGGAAAGAAAGGTATTAAGCTTGCAATAAAAGATTTAGTTAATCACCCGTCTTGTAGAGAGTTTATATCAACAAAACTATGTAAATATTTAATTACTGACAATCCAACACCTGAAATGATTGCACCAGTTATTAAAGCTTGGGAAAAATCAGACGGTCTCCTTCCAGAAGTTCACAAAGCTGCAATTAAAGTTGCATTTGAATACAACGATAAATATAAAAAATTTCAAAATCCAGAAAATTGGTGGTTAACAACAATTAATATGTCAGGTTCTATTTATAAATATCCTGTTAGTGAATATAAAATGAATCAATTTGTATTCGGTTTTAAACCATCTCATGAAATGAGATTTCCAAGTTGGTTATTAGAAGATATTGGGTGTCATCCTTATAAGCAAAAACAACCAAATGGATATTCAGACTTAGAAAAAGACTGGCTATCAACAGAGTTAGTTATTAGAAGATTAATTTACGCTAAAAAAGCATTCCATCAGTATAAAATAAGTGATCAAATCGATAATACTATCCATGAAAGAATAATTCGTACTAACTTTGATAATCCTGATAAAATTTTAAAAATTGTAGCAAGAGCTAAAACTAATGAGGAAAAACATATGATTCTATTTAATTTACCAGAGGTATTAAAAGCATGAAGATATCAAGAAGAGATTTTTTAAAAGGTACAGCAGCAACTACTTTATTTTTATCAGGATTTAATTTGCCTATCTTAGCCTCTTCATCAAGAAAGAAAAATCTAGTAGTTATTATGCTTAGGGGAGGAATGGATGGACTTTGTGCAGTACCCGTAATCGGAGATAAAAATTTTGAAAAAAGAAGAAGGAATATTTTAATCGAAAATACAATTAAGCTAGATTCAGATTTTGCTTTGCATCCAAAACTAAAAACTTTCCATAGTTGTTGGCAGCAAAATACAGGGGCTATAGTCCATGCTACAAGTATTCCGTACACAGCAAGATCTCACTTTGAAGGCCAAAACCTAATGGAGTCTGGCGGAAGAACTCCATATAAAGAAAAGACAGGCTGGGTAGGAAGAGCTATGAAATTAGCTAAGCTTCAAGGAGAAGGATTGGCATTATCTTTACCTATGCCTCTTTTATTAAGAGGAGTTCCTAAAAATAATAATTATTTTCCATCAGATGGAAAACTTCCAAGAGACGAAACGTTAAATTTATTACAATCTATATATGCCGATAGCTCAGAAGAAGAGTTAATGGATATGATGAACTACATAAAAAAACGGAAAAATGAACAGATGATGGCTGGGTATTCTAGCAATTGGGATAAAAGAGAAAATAACAATCTTTCAAAACAAGCTGCTGCATATTTAAGAAAACCAAATGGACCAAGAGTTGCAGTGTTTGAGGTAAATGGTTTCGATACACATACGGCCCAAGGTGGAGTGAACGGTACTCATACGAAATGTTTAGTTGAAATGGATGACATTATAAAAAATTTAAAAGCTGAACTTAAAGACTCATATAAAGATACGTTGATACTAACTGTTACTGAGTTTGGGAGAACCATTAAACAAAATGGCGGTAATGGAACTGAGCACGGTTATGGAACAGCAATATTTATGGCTGGTGGATTAATTAAGAAAAGCCAAGTGCACACAGATTGGCCAGGATTAAAAAAAAAAGAGCTTTTTGATGGTAGAGATCTCAATGTAACATTGGATGCAAGATCTGTTTATGCATCAGCCATGTCTACTGTTTTTGATATTGATTTCAACAGAATACAAAAAGAGGTTTTTTGGGGAGAAAAATTAGTCAACCTCTCTGACAAATTGTTCAAAATGTGAAGAAAAAATTATTTTTAATATTAATACTTCTTATTTTTGCATCTGAAAATTCTAATGCTTCTGAAAATCCGTATAAATTTTTAAAAAAAGAAATTTTGATTGGAAAAGCAAAAAAAGAACTATCTAAGGAAAATAGATCTATATCAAAGAAAAAAACACTATCTATACATCAAGATGAAGATGGTAAAGCAATAAAAATTACTTTAGATACGAAATTTAAAGGTCATAAAAACGATTGGGAAAGAACTGGTGAGAGAAATCAAAGATGGGAGATAGCAAATAAAAAAAAACCAAGAAAATTTAAAAAGCCAACATACATCAAATATACTTTTAAATTAAATGAGTTTCCTATACATCCTGCAGTAGGAGGGAGTTTCTTTCAAGTTATAGCCAACAAAGGATCTTCGAGACTTTTACCTTGGATGAAATTACAATATAGAGGAAATGAAGTTGTTCATCAGCTGAACTTCACTAAAGAAGTTTTCTATTTAAAAGGTGACCCAGAAAACTCTAATTTCGACAAGGTTTCATATAAATTTCCTTTAGGATCAGTAGATCAATTTAAAAATTACAGAACAATTAGTTTTAAAATTTTAGCATCAAAAGAAGATAATGGAGAATTAATAGGTTGGATTGATAATAAGAAAGTTTTTGAGGTTTATGGTCCTAATTTTACTATAGGAGACGGATATACTTTTAAATGGGGTTTCTATCGATGGCTTAAAGATGCGCTTTTAAATGAAACTCCGACACAATCTTTAACAGTAAAAGAATTCGGATTTAGTGATAAATGCGAGGAAATTTTAGATCAAGATAAATGCTTATATAAATCAGAAAATAAAGATTCTGTTTCTTATGTAAGTTTTAGAAAAAGTAGTCATAGGATGCCTACATATGGAAAAAAAATTTCTAAATCAATTAAATGGACAAAGCCTTTACCAGAAATCAAAATAAATTAATTAATGAAAAAATTATTAACGATTTTATTATCACTCTTATTTTTGACTAATTTTGCAAATTCTCAATCTAGATTTGGTGAATTAACTGAAATGAGAGATAAAAAAATGCGTGGCAAAGACGGACAATGGGTTAGACCTCATCCAGGACCCTTTGTTTGGAATCATATAGAAAGTGAAAAAGGCAAATTTTTTTGGGAAGATGTAGATAAATACGTTGTATACGCTCAAGATCACAACCAAACAATTTTAGCAACCATATGGCCTCATACAAATTGGGATCAAAAATCTTGTAAAAGAAAAAAGTCCAGAAGTCCATTTGGAAAACATTTTACAAAATATTTGAGCAAACCATGTTCAATGGAAAATTATAAAACTTTTCTTATAAAATTGGTGGATCGATATGATGGAGATGGTTTAAATGATATGCCTGGATTAACAAAACCAATTATATATTGGGACGTTATGAATGAACCTGAGTTTGATATGTTTTTTAAAGGAAGTGAGGAAGATTTTGTTGAAATTTTTAATTTTTCTTCAAAAGTAATTAAAGAACAGCAACCAGATGCAGTTATTGTTATGGCTGGTGCTGCAGGGATGTTTCCAGAAAATAAAAAATATTGGAAATCAGCTTTGCCAAAAATTAAGGATCACTTTGATATTGCAAACATTCACCATATAAGCGGTCCAGATGGTCAGTGTGATAAACAGCTTTGGGTAGATGAATTTGCAGATTTGTTAAAAAGTGTTGATATTGATAAGCCAATTTGGTTGACAGAGGCTATGACCTGTGGTCCTCCAATAAAAGCTTATGTAAATGCTTTTCTAAATGGAGCTGAATTAATTATTGATGTCGGTGTAAATGCTCCAGGTAAAAAAATGAGCAAGAAAAGTAGAAAAAAACTAAACGAATTTATTTTTGAGTACGATGGCTTTACATCAATAAAATCTCTTTCAAATGAAGAAGTAGAATTTACTTATAAAGATGGTTCAACAAAAAAATTAAAATTAAACTAAAATATACAAATGAAAAAAAACTTAATAATTATATTTTCTTTAATATTTTTCATAAACACAAACGTCTTTGCAGAAAAAGTTGATGCTTTGAAAAAATTTAAAAAAGAAATTCTTGGTGAAGAAGCAAAGAAAAAAATGAGTCTTGCATATGACTCTTTGACAAAACATGAACAAATACTTAATTACAATGAAGATGAGGAAGCTGTAGAGATTACCCTTGATTATAGTATGAAGGGGCATCCTGAAGACTGGGATCTCTCAGATGATCAAGCTCAAAGATGGGAATTTGTTACTAAAAGGAAAAATTATCATAAACTTGGTAAGGAAGTTTACTTAAAATATACTTTTAAATTAAATGCAGGACAAAATCATAGTGCCAATATTTGGCAAGTAGTTGGAACTAAAAAAGGAGGAGAGATAATTTACCCTTCAATGCAAATTATGTATACCACCGATGAGGACGATCTTCCCAATAGAATGCAATTTTATTATAAACAAATAGAAGAAGTTTATTGGACAGATATTGACCCTGTAGCAAACAGAGTTAAACAAAAGTTGTATAAATTCGATTTAGGGAGTTTAACTGCATTTAAAAAAGAATACAGCACTGCACTGTTTAAAATAAAACCATCTAAAAAAGATGATGGAGAATTTATAATGTGGTTAAACGATGAAAAAGTAATCGAATTTTATGGACCGAACATGATTTTAGACAAAACTGGGGGTATAGCTTTTAAAATTGGTTTATATAGATATTGGAGCACAGCTTATGATCCAAATTCAATTGAACCATCAACTCTATCTATTAAAGAGTATGTAATAAGTAAAAATTGTGAAAAAATTATGGATAAAGAAAAATGTGATTACAAATCTAAAGATAAAATAGCAAGATCGAAATATAAATATAAAATCCGTGATTCAGAATATATGCCTGAGGGCGCAAAAAAAATTAAGAGAATTACTTCTAAAGTTGTTCCTAAAGAAATAAAATTTGAGGAAATGAAAGGTAATTTTTTAGCAATAATTAAAAATAAAAATAACGATGAATATCTTTTAAAGTATATAGGATATAGTAAAGCTGGAGCAGCTAAAGAGGGTTTAACTAAGTGTATGGAAAAATTCACTAATTTTTCTGACCAAGAGAATAATGCATGCTATGTGCACTATGAAAGTGTAGTTGGTAATTTTTAAAAAATATATGAAAAGTTTTCTGGTATTTTTGATTATTGTAATTACTATTAATGTTCCTGCAAATGCTGGAGAATGGAAAAATAAAAATAAATGGAAAGTTTCTTGTGGTATAGTTGATAAAGAAGCGCTTGTTGTGAATGGAAAGTCAAAAAAAAGTTACAACAAAAATGAGTTTAAAGTTAAAGATATAACATTTAAGTTAGACAAGGGTGATATTGGTAAATGTAAAAATGATAAAAAGTCTTCAGGAGGATATCCTTACTCAGGAAGACAAGAAGTTACTCATAAACTACCAATTGGTCACTCAATATTTGAAACAGATTTATTAATAGAAGGTGCTCCATCAAAAAGGACTACTATTTTTCAAATTCATGATGGTAGAAATAGTGGTGCACCACCTTCATGGATTGGATTAAATGGTAAGTGGAGTATAATTCACAAGTTTCCAAAAGGAGAATGTTCTGAAGATAATTGTAAAATGCACAATTTTATAACTTTAGAAGTAGGTAAAATTTATAAATTTAGGGCAGAAATTGATTATCAAAAAAAATCAAAATATTTATCTGTTAAATATTACTTAGATGATGAATTTATTTTACAGCATTATGATGTACCCATATCTTCAAAAAAAACAGATGGACCTTATGGTCCTAATAAACCTTATATTAAAATAGGAATTTACCGAATTGGAGATACAGGTACTACAACTTATAATTACAATAATTTATCATTAAAGAACAAAAAAAAATCTACATTTAGTAAAATATAAATTTAAGTTATGAGAAAAATTTTAGTTTTCTTAATTGTTTATTTTTTTTATTCTTCTTCTTACGCCTATCAGTTAAGTGAGAATGTTTTTGTTCCAAACGGTATTTTACAAACCTATAATTCTTTGAGTAAAGAACATAAAATTAAATATTGTGAATTTAATAAATATAAGACACGTTTTGATATAATTGATAAAGATCTACCTCAAAGAATTAAAGGGTTTAATTCTCGAATGGATAACATTGATGAGGTTGAAGGTGGACATTTTGAGGATGTTTTCCAACAATTTAGTAAAGCAACTATTTTTATGTCAGCCACAGATGATCAAATATTAAAAGAAAGACTTTTTGATAAATTATTTATATGGGCTTCGAATGATGCACTTACTAAAACTAAACCATGTTATTCTAGTGATAAACAAAAAAATCTCAAATCAAAAGATTGCAAAAGTGTATGGAAAGATAAAGATGGACAAGATCCAGCAATTAAATTTGATGATGCTAGCACATTATTAACAATACTGAATTTAAATTATATTTATGATTTTTATTTTAAGAGATTTAAAATTGAGGATTATCGACATAAAATTATAAATAAATGGTTTAAAAGTTTTTATAAAAGAATACCCAATCAATCAATTAATGATTTTTATGGTCACCAAGGTGGTTGGTCATTTCCAAATGTATTTATTAAACATTCGCAACATAAAAAATACAAAAATAACATAAAAAAAGTATTAAAAGGAATGAATAAAGAACTTTTAAAAGATGGAAGTTTTAAAGATAGAACAACTCGTGGAAATAGAGCTCTTCACTATCACAATCAATCTTTAGCTGAGTTATTTTTAGTTATTGAAATGGCTTATGCAGCAAATTTAGATCTGCCTAAAAATATGGAAACTAAATTATTAAAAGCTGTTCAGATATTTCATGAAGGCTATCTGGACCCAATGTCAATAGAACCTTGGGCAAAAAAAAAATACAATTCTCAACCATCCAATGGTAATCAGGTATTCAGAAAAATAAATAGGCAAGGGTATGCATCCGGATGGTTTCATATTTTTCAAGTAAGATATCCTGATCACGAAATTTCAAAGTGGCTAAAGAAAGTATTAGTAGATAGCTCAAGTTTGAAAAACGGTTTAGAAATTGGAATAGGAATAGGTTGCATTTACAATGCTGTAGCAAACAATTGAAAATATTAAGATTATTTTAATGTTTTTAAACTAAGTTCTGATCGTTGGTAGTAAATAAAAATCTGCAGTATCTATTTTAGATGAATGCTCTCTTCTCATGTTCCATCTTTTTTGAACACCAGCACTAGCAAGACTTAGAGTAGATCTTCCATATCGATAGTTCGTATTATCAATAGACTTCATTAAACCCTTTATTTTCTCATCTTTTTCAGAAGAAAATAGGTTCTTGCTACCATCTTCATTAGATAAACCAGTAAGCATTACACCCGCTTTTTGATAACGATAACCGTTTTTAAAGACAGAGTCTAAAGCAACTAGGGCAGTTTTTACTATTTCAATGCTGTTGTTTGTAGAAATTGCAAAATCTATCGTTTTTGAGTTTGAATAATATCCAAATCTACTCTGAAAAGGACTAGTTCTAACAAAAACAGTAATTGACTTTGCAATTAAAGACTCAGATCTTATTTTTTCAGATGCATTCAAACAATAATTTGCAACTGCTTCTTTTAATTCTTGGTATTTTTCAATTCTTTGACCAAAAGAACGAGATACAACGCAGCTTTTTCTTTTTGATTGAGTTGTCTCAATATCAATACAAGGAACTCCTCTTAACTCCATTGCAGTTCTTGACCCTAAAACATTAGAGTTTTTCTTTATCCATGTATTAGATTTATTTTTAAGTTGCTTGGCGTTATAAATCCCATTTTTATGATAAAACTTTGTTAATTGTCTTCCAACACCCCATACATCATTAATTTCTACTTTTTCTAGTATAGGATCAATATTTTCAATTCCTATTAAACTTGTTACACCTGATTTTTTTTTCTTAGCAATATGATTTGCAACCTTGCTTAAAGTTTTTGTTTTAGCAATCCCAATACTAGTTGGAATACCTGTCCATTTTAAAACTGTCTCTCTGATCTCTTTTCCAACTTTTTCAACTTCATTGTCTGGAAAGTTTGATAAATCTAAAAATGCTTCATCAATAGAATAAACTTCAATAGCAGAATTAAATCTTTTTAGTGTTCTCATCACTCTTCTAGATAAATCTCCATATAAAGAATAATTAGATGAAAAGACTTCAACTTTATTTTTAATGATAATATCTTTTGCTTTAAAGTAAGGTTCTCCCATTTTAATACCTAAAGCTTTAGCTTCAGTTGATCTTGAAATTATGCAACCATCATTATTAGATAAAACTACAACAGGTTTTTTTCTTATTTTAGGATTGAATAATCTTTCACAAGAAACATAAAAAGAATTACAATCAATAAGTGCTATTTTTTTAGTATACTGAATGGATGACATAAGTTACAACTCCCCAAATAAATATATCTTCATCTTCGTTAATTAAAATTCGATCTGTAAATTCTTTAGAGCCTGATGTTAAAAATTTTTTATCTCTTTCTTGAACTAAACTTTTAACAACTAGTTCGTCATGAACATTTGCAATAACTGTTGAGAAGTTTTTTGGTGTTAAACTTTTATCAACAACTAATAGATCGCCATCATTAATTCCAACATCCACCATTGATTTTCCTTGAACTCTTATGATGAAGGTTGCTGGAACATTTTTGATTAAATGAACATTTAAATCGATGTCTTCCTCAATATAGTCCGTAGCAGGGGATGGAAAACCCGCGCCAGCTTTATGTAAATAGTAAGGTATAGTTAGCTTCATAAATGTTCTTATTTTGTTCTAATTAATATCTAAGTTATTCAATAGTGTCAATCAGGTTGTATTTTGAGTCTGTAACTGAATCAAAAGTGAATCAAAACGTGAACATCAAAACCACATGTTGTATACATGTGGATAACTTTAACCACAAATAGATTAAATATTAAAATGGAAAAAAATAAAAACTTAACCGGTGGATGTATATGCGGGCAAGTTAAGTATACAATTACAGAAAAACCTTTATTCACCCAAGCTTGCCATTGCAAAGATTGTAAAATTATAACTGGGTCTTCTTATGTTGTTAATACGAGCGTTCTAGACAATACTTTAATTATAGAGGGTAATATTTCGTCAACTGAACTTAAAACAGGTAGTGGAGCTACTTCGAGGGCTTATTTTTGTAACAAATGTGGTACTTATATTTACACAGATTATGCTACAGCAGTTGGTCGATCAACAGTTAGAACTAAAACTTTAGATAATTCAGAAAACTTTCCTCCTGAAGCGCATATATTTATAAAAGATAAAGATCCATGGTTAAAACTTACTGATGATGCAAATTGTTTTGAAAAAATGTATGATTTAAAAAATACTTGGCCAAAAGAAAGTTACGCAAGATATAAAAATTATTTAAAAGATAATAAAAGATAAATTTTTAGGAGATTAAAATATGAAAAAATTATCATGTCATTGTGGTGCAATAGAAGCAGAGGTTAAGATGCCTTTAGGTGGTATTGAAAAAATCATGCGTTGTAATTGCTCAATATGCAAAAAAAAAGGTTATATTATAGGGGTACTTGGTCCTGATGATTTTAAACTTACTAAAGGAGAAGATAAATTATCTCTTTATCAATTTTATACTAATACTGCCAAACATTACTTTTGCTCAATTTGTGGAATTCACACTCATAATAGACCTAGAAGTAATCCAAAAATATTTGGTGTAAACATAGCTTGTATAGAAGGTGTGGAGCCATTTGAAATTGAAGATGTGCCAGTGAACGATGGCAAAAATCATCCTTTAGATCAAAAACAATAAATTTTTTATGCAATCAATTACTGAGTGTTACAGAAAAGTTAGTAAAGATTGCTTTAAATTTATTAAGTCACAAGAAACATCAAAAGAAAAATTTAAAAATAAAGAAAAGATGATTAAATCTTTTCTAATTCCAATAAGTTTCTGGATCAATAATAGAACAAATAAATCTAAACCTTACTTAATAGGCTTAGCAGGAGGTCAGGGAACTGGTAAAACAACAATTAGTTCTATTCTAAGAATCATTTTAACAAAATATTTCAAGTTAAATGTTTTTAAAATATCAATTGATGATTTGTATAAAACCCGAAAAGACAGAATAAAATTATCTAAAAAAATTCATCCCTTACTAATGACCAGAGGTGTTCCAGGCACTCACGACATAAACTTTATTTTTGATCTTCTTAAAAAAATAAAGGGAAAGCGATTTAATCAACAGAGACTTCCTAAATTTAATAAGGCAATAGACGATAGATTAAAAAGAAAGTCTTGGTATCTAGTTAAAAAGGTACCAGATGTGATAATCTTTGAGGGATGGTGTGTAGGAGCTAGAGCAGAAAAAGATATAACCTTAAAAAAATCAATTAATTCTCTGGAAAGAACAGAAGATAAAAATTTAAGATGGAGAAAATATGTAAATGCTCAGTTACAAACTAAATACAAAAAATTATTTTCTAAATTAGACTGTTTGTTATTTTTAAAAGCAGGTAATTTTAAATTGTTGCAGAGCTGGAGGCTTAAACAGGAGGCGTTACTAAAATTAAACTCAAAAAACAAAGCAAATAGTAAGATTATGAGCAAAAATGAGGTATTAACTTTTATGCAGACTTACCAAAGGGTCACACAAAATATGTTTAAATTTGCTCCAAAATATTCATCAATTGTATTAAATTTAAATAGAAATCATCAAATTAAATCAATAAAATATAATTAATGAAAAAAATCTCTTTAATCACTTTTTGCTTAATAGTTTTTATACTACCAGTAAATGCAGCAACTTTGAGTGATGCATTAAGACAGACCTATCAGAACAATTTAGAGCTTAAAGCTGAGAGAAAAAATTTAGAAGTTCAAAAGGAAGTCTTAAATATTTCTAAAAGTGATTTTTTTCCAACTTTAACTCTTACAGGAACCAAAAGTATTGAAGATACCAATAAACTTACTAATCAAAATGGTACTGATGCTTCTATAACTAATACAAATCCAATGACATCTTCTATAAAGTTAGAACAAACACTTTTAGATGGTAGTGAACGTGGCACAAAATATGAAAAAAGCAAATTAGGACTAAACTTATCTGAAGCACAACTTATTAAAAAAGAACAAGATGTTTTTATGAAAGCAATTGAGGCTTATACAGGTTTAATCCTTGCTTATGAAAAATTAAGTATTAATGAAGAAAATGTTAACCTTCTTCAAAGACAATTCGAAATAGATAATGCAAGACTATCTAGAGCTCAAATAACTGCAACTGACTTAGCACAGTCCCAATCTTCTTTATCAGGGGCACAAGCAGGTTACATTGGAGCACAAAATTATATCGTAACCAGCAAATTAGCTTATGAAAATATAATTGGACCAATCAACAGCAATGAAAAATTAAAAAAAATTTATAATTCTGAAGTTCCATTACCTTCAAGTTTAGTTGATGCAAAAAAGATTTCTGAACAAAAAAGTCCTAATCTTATTATTGCTGAAATAGAATATGGACAGTCTGAATTAGATGTTAAAATTGCAAGATCAGATTTATCTCCGACAGCAAAACTTTCTCTTGAAAGATCATATACTGATGATTTAAGCGCAACGTATGATGAAAGAGAGAAAGATGTACTACAAGCAACTGTAAGTTGGCCATTTCAATTCGGAGGAAAGAATAAATCTAATATAAATAAAAATCTTCAAGTTAAAGGAATGAAAAAATTACTACTAGAGAATGCTTTTAGAAATAATACTCAAGGGGTTACTGCAGCTTGGTCCACTTTAGAGTCTTCGAAAAGCCTTCTAAGAGCTGTACAATCACAAGTCAAGGCTGCTGAAATTGCAAATGAAGGGATTAGTTTTGAATATGAGAGTGGTCTGAATAGATCTACATTTGATGTTCTTCAATCCAGATCAAATTTAATTAATGCTAAAATTAATCTTGCCGAAGCTGAAAGAAATTATTTATTAGCTCAATATAGACTCTTAAAGTCTGTAGGTTTATTAAATAGTGAATACCTAAAACTTAGATAAATAGCGACTTCTAGCTCTAATTTTAAAAAAATATTGCGAATGAGAACAAAATGTGTACATTTATTTTCATGATTCGAATGTTAATAAATGAAAAAAACGAGGCAAAAAATGACTAAAAATAACTTAAAAGTGGTGAAATCCACAAAAGATAAAGAATTGGAAGATAAAGAAAAAAATAAAGCACTAGATGCAGCGATTAGCCAGATAACAGATAGCTTTGGAAAAGGCTCTGTGATGAAGCTTGGAGAACAAAAAGCAATGGATATTGAGTCCATTTCTACTGGATCTTTGAGTTTAGACTTGGCACTTGGAATAGGTGGATTACCAAAAGGCAGAATTGTTGAAATTTATGGACCAGAATCATCTGGTAAAACTACATTAGCATTACAAGTTGTTGCTGAAGCACAAAAAGCAGGTGGAATTTGTGGATTTGTAGATGCAGAACATGCATTGGATCCAGTTTATGCAAAGAAATTAGGAGTTAACACAGAGGAGTTGCTTATTTCACAACCAGACACTGGTGAACAAGCATTAGAAATAACTGATACTTTAATCAAATCTGGCTCAATGTCAGTTTTAGTAGTCGACTCTGTTGCAGCATTAACTCCAAGAGCAGAAATTGAGGGAGATATGGGGGATCACCATGTTGGTCTTCAAGCAAGACTAATGTCTCAAGCTCTTAGAAAATTAACAGGATCAATATCAAGAACTAATACAATGGTTATATTTATTAATCAAATTAGAATGAAAATTGGTGTAATGTTTGGAAGTCCAGAAACAACTTCTGGAGGTAATTCTTTAAAATTTTATTCTTCAGTAAGAATGGATATTAGAAGAATTGGAGCAATAAAAGATAAAGAGCAAATTGTTGGAAATACAACAAGAGTAAAAGTTGTTAAAAACAAAGTTGCACCACCATTTAAAGTAGTTGAGTTCGACTTAATGTATGGAAAAGGAATTAGTAAAGTAGGGGAACTAATCGACCTTGGTGCCAAAGCTGAGATTGTTGAAAAATCTGGAGCTTGGTATGCTTATAAAGGTGAAAAAATTGGTCAAGGTAGAGAGAATGCTAAACTTTACCTTGAACAAAATCCAAAAGCTGCTGCTGAAATTGAAATGGCTATTAGAGAAAAAGCTGGAGTTATTTCAAAGAAGATTGAAGGCAATCCTTTAAGTGAAGAAAAGCTTGAAGCGCAGAAGAAAGAGGAGGAAGTTCCTACTAAAAAAAATTAGCAGATAACTTTTAGTTATTAAAAAAAGGCGCTCAATTGGGCGCCTTTTTTCCCTTCAGAAGTGTAGACATCATATAAAAATGCTGTATTTTGGTTAAGTATGGCTAAAACATTAAATGAAATCAGGTCAGCATTCTTAGATTATTTTGAAAAAAATGATCATAAAATAGTTGAGTCTAGCAATTTAGTCCCGAATAACGACCCAACATTGATGTTTGCCAATTCAGGAATGGTCCAATTTAAAAATGTATTTACTGGACTGGAAAAGAGAGACTATCAAAGAGCTACAACATCTCAAAAATGTGTAAGAGCAGGTGGTAAGCATAACGATCTTGAAAATGTTGGCTATACTCCAAGACACCATACGTTTTTTGAAATGTTGGGAAACTTTTCTTTTGGTGATTATTTTAAAGAAAGAGCTATTGAACTTGCGTGGAATTTAATAACAAAAGAATTTGGTTTAGATAAGAATAGGCTTTATGTAACAGTCTACCACGACGATGACGAAGCCTTTAATTACTGGAAAAAAATTGCTGGGTTAAGTGAAGATAAAATCATAAGGATAGCAACATCTGATAATTTTTGGTCTATGGGTGAAACTGGACCTTGTGGTCCTTGTTCAGAAATATTTTATGATCATGGAGACCACTTAGAAGGCGGATTACCAGGATCAAAAAATGAGGATGGGGATAGATTTATAGAAATTTGGAATTTAGTCTTTATGCAGTATGAGCAAATTTCAAAAGATAAGCGTATTAATCTGCCAAAACCATCAGTTGATACTGGAATGGGTTTAGAGAGAATTGCTGCATTACTTCAAGGAACTCACGACAACTACGAAACAGATCATTTTAAAAAAATAATAAACTCTGCTGCAGAAATTTTAAAAGTCCAGCCGAATAATAATAATTTAGCAAGTTTTAGAGTAATAGCTGATCACCTACGAGCAAGCTCATTTTTAATTGCTGAGGGAGTTTTGCCATCAAATGAAGGAAGAGGTTATGTCCTAAGAAGAATTATGAGAAGAGGAATGAGGCATTCTCATCTTCTTGGTTCTAAAGAACCAGTTTTTTATAATATTTTTAAAACCTTAAAAGATGAGATGAAAGGTAATTATTCAGAAATAGAAAGGGCTGAATCTTTAATAAAAGAAACATTAAGAATGGAAGAAGAAAAATTTTTAATTCTTTTAGACAGAGGTATTAAAATATTAAATGAGGAAATAACTAAAATAGACAAGATACTACCTGGAGAAGTAGCCTTTAAACTCTATGATACCTATGGTTTTCCATTAGACCTGACACAAGACATCTTAAAAAATAAATCATTAACAATAGACAACGATAAATTTCAAAGTTTAATGAAAGAAAGCAAAGAACTTGCTAAGAAAAATTGGAAAGGCTCAGGTGACAGTGCGGTAGATGATATTTGGTTTTCGATAAAAGATAGATTAGGTCCTTCAGAATTCCTAGGATATGAGACTGATCAAGCAGAAGGTATTATTTTATCATTATTAAAAGACAACAAAGAAGTAAATGAATTGAACAAAAACGATGAAGGAATTATTATTTTAAATCAAACACCTTTTTATGGAGAGTCTGGGGGACAGGTAGGAGATACTGGTGAAATAATATCTGGAGACTTTAAGTTTGAGATCACAGATGTCCAAAAAAAATTAGGCGATCTATTTGTACACTACGGCAAAGTCAAATCAGGAAGTATAAAAATTAAAGACAATGTTGAGATGAAAATTGATATTGATAGACGTAATAATATAAGAGCATATCATTCAGCAACACACCTTTTGCATGAGTCTTTAAGAAGAGTATTAGGTACTCATGTTACACAAAAAGGATCATTAGTAGCACCAGATAGACTAAGATTTGATTTTAGCCATATGAAACCAATTTCAGATCAGGAAATAGAAAAAATAGAAAATCACGTTAATTTGATGGTTCAAAAAAAATCAGAAGTTAAAACAAGGATTATGACTCCTAAAGAAGCAGTAAATAATGGAGCTCTTGCACTCTTTGGAGAGAAATATGGAGAGGAAGTTAGAGTATTATCTATGGGAGATGAGAAAGAAAAGTATTTTTCCACTGAATTATGCGGAGGTACGCACGTACGAAACACTGGTGATATTGGGAAATTCAAAATTATTAGTCAATCATCAATTGCAGCAGGTGTTAGAAGAGTAGAAGCTCTTAGAGAAAATCAATTAAATAGTTTTTTACAAAATAAAGAGAAATTATCTGACTTATCTGCACAAAAAGATGAAGAAATGATTAATGACTTATCAAAACAGATAATTAAATTTGGTGTTAAACCAAATCTTGAAAATGAAGATAATAAAATTTTAATTAAAGAATTATCAAAACAATTAGAACAATTAAAATTTAGCTCAATTTTAGAAAATAATTCCAAAAATACAATTCAAGATCTTAAAATTAATAATATAAGTGTAAGATTTCAAAAAGTTGATGATCTTCCACCTAAAGAGCTAAGAAAATTGGTTGATGCTGGAAAAAAAGAATTAAAAACAGGAATTGTGATAGTTTTTGCTAGTTTAGAAGACAAAGTAGGTCTTGCAGTTGGGATAACAGATGAACTTATTGATAAGTATGATGCAGTCACATTTGCTAAAACAGGATCTGAAATTATTGGTGGAAAAGGTGGTGGTGGCAGAAAAGATTTTGCACAAGCAGGAGGCCAATTTAAAAATAAAATAAATGAGGCTTTTGAAAAAATTAAAACTTTAATTTAGTTTTTGTCTCAACTTACCGTCTAAAGTATCTAAAAACTGATTAGTTGTTAAATACTTTGTTGAAGGTCCTATTAAAATAGCTAAGTCCTTAGTCATTGAACCTTCTTCAACACAATCAACACATACTTTTTCAAGTGTTTCTGCAAATTTTATTAATTCTTCATTCCCATCTAATTTTCCTCTATGAGCCAAACCTCTTGTCCAAGCAAAAATAGATGCAATAGGATTTGTTGATGTTTCTTTGCCTTGTTGATGCATTCTAAAGTGTCTTGTTACTGTTCCATGTGCGGCTTCAGCTTCCATTGTTTTACCATCTGGAGCAAGCAAAACACTTGTCATTAAACCCAAAGATCCATATCCTTGAGCAACAGTATCTGATTGTACATCTCCATCATAATTTTTACACGCCCAAATATATTTACCATGCCATTTCATTGCACATGCCACCATGTCATCTATTAATCTATGTTCATAAGTAATTTTATTTTCATTAAATCTATCTTTAAATTCCTTTTCAAAAACTTCTTTAAAAATATCTTTAAATCTTCCATCGTATCTTTTTAAAATTGTATTTTTAGTAGAAAGATAAACTGGCCATTTTTTAATTAATCCGTAGTTAAAACAAGATCTTGCAAAGTCTTCTATTGATTTATCCAAATTATACATTGATAATGCAATTCCAGGACCTGGGAAATTGAAGACTTCATATTTTCTCTCATCAGAACCATCTTCAGCAGTCCATTTGATTTCTAACTTACCTTTACCAGGTACTGTAAAGTCTGTTGCTCTGTATTGATCACCAAATGCATGCCTGCCTATGATCAATGGATCTGTCCATGAGGGCACAAGTTTTGGAATATTTTTACAAATTATAGGTTCTCTAAAAACAGTTCCTCCAATTATATTTCTTATTGTACCATTTGGAGATCTCCACATTTTTTTAAGATTAAATTCTCTTACTCTAGCTTCATCAGGAGTGATGGTCGCACACTTAATACCAACACCATTTCTTTTAATTGCATTTGCACATTCAATTGTTATTTTGTCTTCAGTTTTATCCCTACTTTCCATTCCTAAATCGTAGTACTCAATTTTGAGATCAAGGTAAGTTAAAACGAGCTTATTTTTTATGAAGTCCCATATCACTCTGGTCATTTCATCGCCATCTAACTCTACGATAGGGTTTTTAACCTTAATTTTACTCATTTTTTCGATATATCTTAATAGTTGAATTTATTCTTTTTGTATACATATTAATCCAAAATTATCAATTATAGGTTTGTCATGAGTAAAATATTTCCAAAAATACACAATGAAGGTTACAAATTTATTATTATTTTTGCAATCGCAACTATAATTCTCTATTTCATAAATGGATTTCTTGGGTTTTTAGGATTGATATTAACCATTTGGTGCTATTATTTTTTTAGAGATCCTGAAAGAATTTCTATCGGAGATGACAGTTATCTCACAAGTCCAGCTGATGGAGTTGTATTGCAAGTAATGGATACTAATGGTCCCAAAGAATTAGGTTTAGAAAATAAACAAATGAAAAAAATAAGTATTTTTATGGATGTCTTTGATTGCCATGTAAATAGGTCTCCATGTTCTGGAGCAATATCTGAGATACTTTATAAACCAGGAAAGTTTTTTAATGCATCTTTAGATAAGGCAAGTGAAGATAATGAGAGAAATTATTATAAAATAAAAAATTCTGATGGGGAAGATATAATTGTTGTCCAAATAGCAGGACTTGTTGCAAGACGGATTGTAACAGAGGTTTCTAAAGATGAGCTTGTAGAACAAGGTTCAAGAATAGGCATGATCAGATTTGGAAGTAGAGCTGATATGTATTTTGAAAATTATTCTCCTTTAGTAAAAGTTGATCAAAAAACTATAGCTGGCGAAACTTTAATTGCAAAAAAATAATTTAATGGAGCTACAAAATAAAAATATTAAATTAGTTTCTAATAAAAAAACAAGAGTTATTCTACCAAATATTTTAACACTTGTTGGAGTATGTATTGGACTGACTTCAATAAAGTTTGCATTTGACGGTAAATTTGAATTATCAATTATCGCAGTTATTGTTGCTGCAATTATTGATGGGTTAGATGGCAGAATTGCAAGGTTAATTAAAGGAACTTCTAAAGTTGGAAAAGAACTAGACTCTCTCACTGATGTTATAAGTTTTGGTGTTGCTCCAGCTTTTATAATGTATTTTTGGGCTTTGTCTGAAACTGGTAGAGTAGGTTGGTTAATTTCGTTAATTTATGTTGTTTGTGTTGCACTTAGATTAGCAAGGTTTAATGTTTCATCCAACGAAGAGAGTTCTTGGAAAGATAATTTTTTTGAGGGTATTCCATCTCCTGCGGGTGGAGTTCTAGTTTTAATGCCTTTGATATTAAGTATTAGTGAATTTAAATTTATAAATTTAAATTATCAAATTATTGTGCCTATTATGTTTATTATTATTTCAATATTATTAATAAGCAAAATACCCACTTATTCTTTTAAAAGGATAGCAGTCCCAAGAAGTACATCAATATTTTTATTATTTGGAATAATCTTATATTTTGGCTTAATTCTTGTTTATACATTTAATGCTATTATTATTTCAGGTGTAATTTATTTGTTAATGGTACCAATAAGTTCAATGCATTATCTTATGATTAAAAAGAATGTAAAAGCCATCGCTGATGACACCGATCATCATGAAGATGTATTATAAATGAGGGAAAATACAATAATCTCATTAGCAGATTCAAATTATTTCAATCTTCTGAACGAATTAATTGACTCAATTAATAGATTTGAACAAAGCAAAACAGTAGATATTTGTATCATGGATGCAGGATTAACTGATGAACAAATTAAAGTATTAGAAAAAAAAGTATTTCAAATCAAAAAGGCTGAGTGGGATATAGAAGTTCCAAATTCTAAGATAAAAGGAAGAGAATGGTTGAAAAGTCAGGTATCTAGAGCATTCTTGCCAAATTATTTTCCAGGATATAAAAAATATTTATGGATAGATGCTGATGCTTGGGTAAACTCTTGGTATGCTATCGATCTTTATTTTAAAGGATGTGAGAATAAAAAATTAGCAATAGCAACATCAGCAGATAGATCCTATGGAAGAGTTTTAAGAGCAGAATGGGTATTTGGAAGTTTTGCAAGAATAAAATCACAAAATTACAAACATGCGAAGTCATCTGGATTTTCAGAAAAAGTTTCAAGAGAAGTTGCACTCAAACCTCATTTAAATATTGGATTATTTTGCTTGGAAGAAAGTGCTCCTCATTGGGAAATTTGGCAAAAAAATTTAAAAAAAGCATTGTCCTCTGGAAAAATTTGGGGTTCAGAGCAAATAGCGATGAATATTACGATATATTCAGACAATTTAGATGTGGAAATTCTACCTGCTTATTGCAACTGGACTCTAATTGAAGCAATTAAATTTGACAAAAAACAAAAAACTTTTGTTGAACCATATTTACCAAACCATGAAATAGGAATTATTCATTTAGCAGGAAAAAATAATGACATTATAAGAAATAATAAAAATTATATATCCAAAATTAAAACATTAGATGGAGATATAATTGAAAAATCTTTAAGGTTTGAGAATTAGTTGAAAAAGAATAAATTTTCTAAGAATTGGATCATTAAGCAAAAAAGAGACATTTATGTCAAAAAATCAAAATTAGAGGGTTACAGGTCAAGAGCTGTATATAAATTGCAAGAAATAAACGATAAATTTAAAATAATAAAAAATAATATTTTAGTTATAGATCTTGGTGCAGCCCCAGGTAGTTGGTCTCAGTATATATCAAGAAATTTTAGTAAAACTAAAATAATTTCAATTGATTTAAAGGATATTGAGCCAATTACAAATTTAGTACATATAATTGGGGATTTTACTGAGGAGCAGCAAAAAAAAAATATCAAAAATTATTTTGGTAAGAAAGTAGATCTTATAGTCTCTGATATGGCTGTAAACACTACAGGTAATAAAAGTGTAGACTCATTAGTTACAGGAGAACTATGTTTAGAGGCAATGAATTTTGCAATTGAATTTCTAAATAAAAAAGGAAATTTTATTTCTAAGCTTTTTATGGGATCATCTTTTAACGAGATTGTCGCATTAGGTAAAAAATCTTTTAAAGATGTTGATATTTTTAAGCCACCTTCAAGCAGAAAAGATTCTAAAGAAAATTTTATAATTTGTAGAAATTTAAGATAGTTATCCTTTTATTTTTCCAAGAATCATTTATATAGGGACATGGAAACTATTAAAGAAGCTTTAACATTTGATGATGTTACTTTAGCGCCAAATTACTCATCAATTCTACCTAGTGAAGTAAACACCTCTGTGAATTTAACAGAAAGTTTAAAGATAAAAATACCTCTTTTGTCATCTGCAATGGATACTGTTACAGAGTCGTCAATGGGGATCGCAATGGGGATCGCTGGGGGATTAGGAATAATTCATAGAAACTTAAATATCCAAGAACAGATTAAAGAAATTAGAAAAGTAAAATCAAAAAAAATATTAATAGGCGCAGCAGTTGGTGCAAGCGAAAAAGAATTAAATAGAGCTGAAAAAATACTAAAAGAAAACTTAGATATAATAGTAATTGATACAGCTCACGGACATACGAAAAAAGTAGGAGATATAATTAAAAAAATAAAAAAAATACGTCCCAAAAAAACAGCAATTTGCGCTGGAAATATAGCTACAGCGGAAGCTGCAAAATTTTTGGTTGGATTAGGTGTTGATATTATAAAAGTAGGAATAGGCCCAGGTTCTATTTGTACAACAAGACTTGTAGCAGGAATAGGAGTTCCACAACTAAGTGCTATATTAAATGTTAAAAGAGGAATTGGGAAAAGTAAAACAAGATTAATTGCTGATGGTGGAATAAAATTTTCTGGTGATATTGCTAAAGCATTAGCAGCTGGTGCAGATGCAGTTATGATTGGTTCATTATTTGCAGGCACAGATGAAGCACCTGGAAAAAAAATAAAGAAAAATGGTAAATTATATAAATATTTTAGGGGTATGGGGTCAATAGGTGCAATGAATAAAGGTTCAGCAGACAGATATTTTCAGACGAAACAAAAAGATTCATCAAAATATGTAGCGGAAGGTGTAGAGGGATACATTAAATACAAAGGTAAAGTTGATAAAATAATATACAACTTAGTTGGAGGTTTGAAATCTTCAATGGGTTACATGGGAGCTAAGAAAGTAATTGATCTGAGAAAAAAACCAAAATTTGTTAAAATTACTAAAGCAGGTTTTTATGAAAGTATGGTACATAATATAGATGTTGTGAAAAAATAAATATGAAATACTTAATTTTAATTTTTACATTTATTTCATTTAGCCTTTTTGCTAAGGCTAATGAAAATAATTTTTTTGAGGAAGCCAAGGATTTGTTTGACAAAAGAAAATATGAAGATTCAAAGTTTTTATTTCATAGAAATATAGTCTATAACCCAAAAGACTCAGCATCTTACCTTTATTTAGCTAAAATTTTTAAAATTGAAGAAGATAAAAGACAAGAAGAAAAGAATATAAAAACTACTTTACTTTTAGACCCTAAGAATGAAGAGGCAATGTTCCTTTTAATTGATATGGAATTAGAAAGATCAAATTTTTCAAAAGCAGATGAATTGAGTAAAGATTTTAAGAAAATTTGTGTAGATTTGTGTGAAAAAATTGCTTCAATTGAAAGTCGTTTAAAAGATTTTGAAAGAAAAGATGCGTCTTGAAGACACTCTTAATAAAATACTAATTGTAGACTTCGGTTCCCAATTTACACAATTAATTGCAAGAAAAATCAGAGAACTGGGTATATATTGTGAGATAGTAAGTCACAAAAAAATAGAAAAATTCACAAACTTTAAAAAAAATATTAAAGGAATAGTTTTATCTGGTGGTCCTTTAAATGTCTATGAGAGTAAAAAAGTAAAATTTAATAATAAAATTCTTAAACTAGGAGTACCTGTACTGGGCATATGTTTTGGTCATCAAATTATTTCAAAAGCAATGGGAGGAAGTGTAAGAAGTTCTAAGCAGAGAGAATTTGGGCTTGCTGAAGTAAAAGAAACCAGGAAAAGTAAGTTAACTAAAGATTTTTTTTCTAAGGGAAAAAATAATGTATGGATGAGCCATGCAGATCAAGTAACAAAATTACCAAAAAATTTTAAAATAATTGCACAAACTATAAATTCTAAGATGTGTATTATTGAAAATTTAGAAAAAAAATTTTTTGGTATTCAATTTCACCCAGAAGTAAGCCACACTATTAAAGGAAAGTTAATACTTAAAAATTTTATATTTTCTATATGTAAATTAACTAAAAATTGGTCTTCAAGAGACCAGAAAAAAAAATTAATAAATGAAGTAAGAAATAGCGTAGGAAATTCAAAGGTAATTTGTGCACTATCTGGAGGTGTTGATAGCAGTGTAGTTGCTAAATTACTATCAAACGCAATAGGAAAAAAATTAACATGTATTTTTGTTAATACTGGTTTACTTAGAAAAGATGAAGAAAATCAAGTTGTAAACACATTTAAGAAGAGATTTAAAATTAATCTAATCTATGTAAATGCAGAAAATTTATTTTTGACAAAATTAAAAAATGTTTCCGATCCAGAAAAAAAAAGAAAAATAATAGGAAATCTTTTTATTAAAATTTTTGAAAAATGCGCGAATAAAATTAAAAATGTAAAATTCTTGGCCCAAGGCACTTTGTATCCTGATTTAATTGAAAGTAAATCTGTTACAGGTAGCCAAACATCGAAAATTAAATCACATCATAATGTAGGTGGTTTACCAAAAAAAATGAAACTTAAATTAGTAGAGCCATTGAAAAATCTTTTTAAAGATGAAGTTAGAAAATTAGGATTAGAACTTGGATTAAGTCATGAAATTATATCTAGACACCCATTTCCAGGACCAGGTCTTGCAATAAGAATGCCTGGTATAATCACTAAAGAAAAAATAAAAATTTTAAAAGAGGCAGATAATTACTATATCAAATCTTTAAAAGAAAATAATCTTTATGATAAGATTTGGCAGGCATATGCTGCTTTACTTCCAGTTAAGACTGTTGGGGTTATGGGAGATAATAGAACTTATGAATATCTTTGTTTATTAAGGGCAATCACCTCAGAAGATGGAATGACAGCAGATTTCTTTCAATTTAATAAATCTTTCATGCAGTCAATATCTAACCAAATTGTAAATAATATTAGAGGTATTAATAGAGTTGTTTATGATATTACTTCAAAGCCACCAAGCACTATTGAATTGGAATAATAAGAATATATAAGTAAATTATATGAAATATTTACACACAATGATCAGAGTTTCAAATATTGAAGATTCACTTAAATTTTTTTGTGATGGCTTAGGATTAAAAGAAACAAAAAGAATGGAAAATGAAAGAGGAAGATACACACTAGTTTTTCTTGCAGCTCCAAATGATGAAAATGCAGAAATAGAATTAACCTATAACTGGGATGGAGACAATTTAGGTGAAGGATCAAGAAATTTTGGACATTTAGCTTACAGAGTTGATAATATTTATGAGACTTGTCAGAGATTAAAAGATATGGGTTACACAATAAACAGACCTCCCAGAGATGGTCACATGGCTTTTGTTAGATCTCCAGATAAAATATCAGTTGAAATTCTTCAAGAAGGTAACTTAGAACCCATAGAACCTTGGAAATCTATGGAAAATACGGGTACTTGGTAAGCAGATATTTATGCTTACAAAAACGAGTAGGCTAGTTCTTAAAAAAAAAAATAAGTCAAAAATTGTTTGTTTAACTGCTTATTCAAAAAATATAGCTGAAGAGATTGATAACTTCACAGATTTAATACTTGTTGGGGACTCTTTGGGTTCAGTTTTATATAATTTTGAAACCACAAGAAAAGTAAATTTATCAATGATGATTGAGCATTCCAAGAGTGTAAGAAAAGGAGTTAAAAAAAGTTTATTGATTATTGACATGCCTTTCAATACATACAAAAATAAATCTCAAGCACTTAAGAATTGTAAAAAAGTAATGAAAGAAACAAAATGTGATGGCGTAAAATTAGAAGGAGGGGGGAAAATTATAGAAATTGTTAAACATTTAATAAAATATAAAATTCCTGTAATGGGCCATATAGGTATAACACCACAAACTGTAAGAGGAAAATTTAGATACAAAGGTAAAACAGATATAGAAAAAAAAAATTTGTTAAAAGATTCCAAATCTTTAGAAGATGCTGGAGTATTTGCAATTGTTTTAGAATGTATTGAAAAAAAAGTTTCAAAAAAAATTACAGAATCAATTAACATTCCTACAATAGGGATAGGCTCATCAAATTTTTGTGATGGTCAGATTTTAGTTACTGATGATTTATTGGGACTAACAGATAATAAAATAAAATTTGTAAAAAAATATGCTGATTTGAAAAGCAATGTAAGGAAAGCAGTTAAAAAATTTAAATTAGATGTTAAGAAAGGCTCATATCCGTCAATTAAATATTCTTATTAAAAATATTTTTTAAACTCTTCGTTTATATTTAAAATTTCTAAGTCTACAAGTCCTCCAATAATAAGTTGTATTGCTAATATAAGAATAAATGCCATTCCAACATAGACGACCCATAAATGTTTCTGTACGTAATTAGCTAGATAAGTGGCCATTGCACCTGTAAGTACTACAGATAAAATTAAACCAAAAATCAAGAATCCAAATTTACCCTTAGAAGCCCCAACAACACCTATAACATTATCGAAACTGATTGTAATATCTGCAAAAAGTACTTTATACATACCCTTAGCAAATGATGGTTCTAAAGATTTTTTTGTAGGTGATTTAGTTTGCTTTTGAACTTGTAAAAGATCTTTTCTTAAATCGTTAACTATCCAAATTAATAGCAAACCTCCTAGAATTTTTATAAAGTAAAATTTAAATAAATATGTAGCAAATATTGCAAATAAAACTTTAAAGACTAAAGCGCCAACTACTCCCCAAAATATAATTTTTTTTCTATTTTTAGGGACAAAATTAGATGCGATAAGGCCAATTATTATGGCATTATCAGCAGTTAAAATTATATTTATAAATATAATTTGTAGTAAAATAAGGGCTTCTTCGATCAAAGTAACTTTATAATAGTAGTATTTTCTTATTTTTCAATAAAACATAGAAAATTTTCTATTGATTTAACAAATAATACATAATCAGATGTATTTTTTTAAAAATAAGGAGGATTAATGAAAAATTTAAAAACTTTAATTTCTATTTTATTTTCTGTTTTGTTAACAGCTAACGTAAATGCTGCTGAGAAGTGGGATATGGCTTTAGCTTATGGTGCAAGCAATTTTCATTCAGCTAATGCTGCAGAATTTGCTAAAAACGTTTCAGAAAAAAGTGGAGGTAAATTAACTATTGTAACTCACCCTGGGGGAGCATTATTTAAAGGTGGAGAAATCTTTAGAGCTGTCAGAACTGGACAAGCTCAAATGGGAGAGAGATTTATGTCGGCTCTTGGAAAAGTAGATCCAATTCTTGAGATTGACTCACAACCATTCTTAGCAACATCTTATGACGATGCTATGAAACTTTATCAAGCATCGAAACCAGCAATCATAGAAAGCTTAAGTCAAAAAGGATTGGTATTTTTGTATGCTGTACCATGGCCTGCACAAGGTTTGTATAGTAAAAACGAGATTAATAGTGTTTCAGATTTACAAGGTTTAAAATTTAGAGCTTATAATTCAGCAACAATTAGAATTGCTGAACTAACTGGTATGGCTCCAACAAAAATTGAAGCTGCAGAAATAAGTCAAGCATTTTCAACTGGAGCAGTTGAGAGCATGATTACTTCACCAACTACTGGAAAAAATAGTAAAATTTGGGAGAATGGAGTAAAATATTTCTATGATATAGCTGCTTGGTTCCCAAAAAATATGGTAGTTGCTCATAGAGGATCTTGGAACAAACTAGATGCAGATACTCAAAAACTAATAATGAAAGAAGCAACTGCTGCAGAAGAAAAAGGTTGGATGCTTTCTAGAGTTGGAAATATTGAGGATAAGAAAGCTTTAGCTGCTGCAGGAATGACAGTAGGTAAAGTAAACGCTGATTTAGAAAAACATTTCCAAAAAGTTGGAAAAAAAATGGCAAAGGAATGGAAGAAAAAGGCTGGCAAAACAGGAGCTAGCGTACTTGCTGCTTACAAATAAAATTAATATAATGAGAAAGGCCGTTTAAAAAAACGGCCTTTTTTATGTTACAAAAAATTAATAAATCATTAAATAATCTTTATAATTTCTCAGGATATATCGCTGCATTTTTTTTAATTTTGATAGCAGCTTTTATTTTAACTGGAATTGCCTCAAGAATGTTTGGTTTTTATATAAGAGGTTTAGCTGAATATTCTGGTTACTGTATGGCCGCTTCCTCATTTTTTGCACTTTCATACACTTTTGTAAATGGAGGTCATATAAGGATCACATTATTTTTAGAAAAAGCCTCTGATCTAAGAAAAAAATTTCTAGAAATTTGGAGTTTAATCATAGCATCTATTTTTTCAGGATATATGGCATTTTATTTTCTTAAAATGTTAAAGATATCTTATGAGTTTCAAGAAAGAAGTGAAGGTGCTGACGAAATATTAATTTGGATACCTCAATCAAGTGTAGCAATTGGTTCATTATTATTTTTTATATGTGTCTTTCATCAATTAATTTTAAGAATAGTTAACAAGTATGATTGAAATTTTATTAGCATTTTTTTTTATTAGTGTTTTACTGTTTTTTTTAGGATCTGGGATATGGGTAGCCATCAGTATGGTTGGGGTATCTTCAATAGGCATGATTTTGTTTACTTCTAGACCAGTAGGAGATGCGATGGCCACAACAATATGGGGAGCTTCATCATCGTGGACACTAACAGCATTACCATTATTTGTGTGGATGGGTGAAATTCTTTTTAGAACTAAATTATCAGAAAATTTATTTGAGGGATTGGCACCATGGCTTCAGAAGTTACCAGGCGGTTTGATACATGTTAATGTTGTTGGTTGTGCCTTGTTTGCAGCTATCTCCGGATCATCTGCTGCCACAGTTGCTACAGTTGGAAAAATGTCAATTCCAGAACTAAGAAAAAGAAAATATCCTGAAAAAATTTTGCTTGGAAGTTTGGCAGGTTCAGGAACTTTAGGTTTATTAATTCCACCCTCAATAATTTTAATTATTTATGGTGTGACCGTTCAAGAGTCAATTGCAAAACTTTTTATAGCTGGAATAATTCCAGGGATAATGATTGCCCTAATCTTTATGGGCTATGTAATTGTTTGGTCTTTATTAAATAAAAATAAAATGCCAACAAATTATGAAAATTTTTCATTTTTAAATAAACTAGGTAAATCCAAACAATTAATTCCAGTTATTTTATTAATACTTGGAGTAATAGGTTCAATATATACTGGTATAGCAACAGCAACCGAGGCTGCATCTTTAGGTGTTGTTGGAGCTTTAATTCTCTCTTATTTTCAAAAGAGTTTAACCTATAAAACATTTAAAGACTCATTGCTTGGAGCAACTAAAACTTCATGTATGATTGCATTTATTTTAGCTGGGGCAACTTTCTTGTCACTTGCAATGGGATTTACAGGTTTGCCCAGAAATCTAGCGTTGTGGATACAGAATATGGAGTTATCACCTTATGTATTAATATTTGTATTAATGGTTTTTTACATAATTCTTGGGATGTTTCTTGATGGAATTTCTGCAGTTGTTCTTACAATGGCAATAATTGAACCAATGATAAGACAGGCAGGCTTTGATATGATTTGGTTTGGAATATTTTTAGTTATTGTTGTAGAAATGGCTCAAATTACACCACCTGTTGGTTTTAATCTATTTGTTCTCCAAGGAATGGCAAACAAAGATATGGGGTTCATAGCAAAAAGTGCCTTCCCGTTATTTTTATTAATGATTTTTGCAGTTTTATTGATTGTAATGTTCCCACAAATCGCTTTATGGATGCCCGAACAAATGATTCAAAATATCAATTAGTATTTTGATTTTTTGGTTCCTTCAATAATTTCTTTTAACTCTTGATACTCCTCACAATTACAGCTTTTCAAAATTTCCAATCTTTCTTTTGCTAAATCAATTCTGTTGGTCACAACATATAATTCACCTAAGTATTCATTTATACCAACATGCTTTGGATCGACTTGCAAACCTAACAAATAATATTTTTCTCCTGCTTCAAAGTCCCCAAGTTTTCTAGTTGTAAAACCCAGGTAATTTAGTGTATCAGCTTGTAAGGGCTTTTCTTTGTCGAGTTTTAATAAAATTTTTTGAGCTTTTTCGTATCTTTTTAATGCTTTATCCATTTTATTTTTAGATTCATATTTTTTAGCAGCTTCAATTATTTTTACAGCATTTTTATAGCTCGGTTTTTTATCTGATGAACTTGTTCCAGCAGCAAAAGTTTCAACAGTTAAAAAAAAGAGTATGAGCAGAGTAAATAGTTTTTTAATCATAATTATATAAACTTTTTCATTTTATTTAGAGGCTTCAATTCTAAATTATTTTTTATCAAGTTTTCTCTTACCTGTTTTGCAGTCGAAAGAGAACTTACATTATCTCCATGTATGCAAATTGAATCGATTTCACAAGGTATTTGTTTTCCACTGTGACAATTAAGGGTTTGGTTTTTTACCATATTGAATACATGTTCTTTAGCTTGCTCAGGATCAGTTATTAGGGCATGATCCTTACTTCTTGATACAAGCGTTCCATCGTCTTCATAATTTCTATCTGCAAAAATTTCACATGCAATTTTCATATTTAATTTTTTAGCTGCAATTTCCATTTTTGAACCTGTTGGTACTAAATAGATTATATCTTTATCAATACTATAAATAGTTTTTGCTAAAATTGTTGCTAGTTCAAGGTCTTCACAAGCCATATTATTCAAGGCTCCATGTGGCTTAATATGAGAAACTTTTTCATCTAATTTAATGGCAATATTTTGCAAAATTTCATATTGATCTGTTAAAAGCTTAGAAATCTCATCAGCACCAAGATTAATCCTTTTTCTTCCAAAGTTTTCTGGGTCATTAAAAGATGGATGTGCACCAATACTTACATTGTTTTGCTTTGAAATCTCTACAACTTCTCTCATGGTTTCCTCGTCACCAGCGTGATACCCACAAGCCACATTTGCAGAGTTTACTATTTTGAGTAAATCGGGATCATTCTCATTTGAATGATGCTTTGATTTTTCACCTAAATCACAATTTAAATTAATTTCCATACTATAAAGCTTAAAGTATAACATGACATGATTAAAAATATATCAAATCTTGGTGACGCAGCATTGTACTGTGACTTTGGTACTGAGGTAAATAAAGAAATAAACAGAAATGTTATAAATTATTTTAATAATTTAAGAGAAAGTAATTTTTTAGGTATTACAAATATTACACCAAGTTATAATAAACTAGTAATCAGTTTCGATTTAAAACTTACGAGTTATGCTAAATTAAAAAAACAAGTTGAAAATTTAGAGTTAAAAAAAAATAATAATTCAAAAAATAATCTAATTAAAATCCCAGTTTGTTGTGCAGAGGAATTTGCACTAGATATAAAACGTTTACAAAAATTATTAAAAATAAATGAAGCAAAAATTTATGAAAAATTCTTTTCAAAAAATTATTATTGTTATATGACAGGTTTTATTGCGGGAATGCCATTCTTAGGAGATATGGATAAATCTCTTTTTGCAAAACGTTTAGAAACACCAAGAGTTAAAGTCCCAAAAAATTCCATAGGTATTACAGAGCAATTTTGTAATATTTATACTTTTGAAAGCCCAGGTGGTTGGAATATAATTGGCAAAACACCAGTTGATATTTTTGATAATAAAAAAAATACTGAACCAAATCTAATTAATCCAGGTGATACAATATCATTTTATCCAATTTCTAAACTAGAATATGAAAAAAAATATGAATAAAAACTATTTTGAGGTATTACGACCAGGTATCAATTCTACATTTCAAGACAATGGTAGAAATAATTTTTATCACATAGGCATACCTTTTAGTGGAGCAATGGATAATAGGAATTTTTTATTAGCAAATACTATTTCAAATAATAAAATAAATAATCCGGTCCTAGAATTTGCATATCAAGGTCCAAAATTGAAATATATTGGAGAAAATATCTCCATCAATGTTACTGGAGATGTTAATTTTAAAATTATAAGAAAAAACAAAAATTTAGAATTTAGTTGTTACGAAAATATTGTTTTAGAAAATAATGATTGCTTAGATATACTGTCTACCAATCGATCTGTATATGGTTATTTATCTATTGGAGGCACATTTGAGGTAGATTATTATTTAAACAGTTGTTCTACAAATACTAAGGCTAAAATTGGCGCAAATAGTGGTGAAAAACTTGAGATAGGACAAATAATTAAATTAAAAAATATAAAAAAAATCCTGCCAAAAAATAAAATAGAATACCTAAATTCTAAAATTGAAAATATTAGAATAATAAAAGGACCCCATTTTGATTATTTTTCAAAGAATGCAATAGATTCATTTTTTAGTAATGAATTTAATGTAACCAAATTAAGTGACCGTATGGGCATAAGACTTAAAGGACCTAAGATTAATAATATTAAAAACACAAATATAAAGTCAGAAGGTTTAGTGAAGGGTGTTATCCAAATTACTGCAGATGGGGATCCAATAATTATGCTCTCTGATCATGGAACAATAGGAGGTTATCCTAAGATTGGAGTTGTAATAAGTGCTGATTATGACAAACTAGTACAAATACCTCCAGGATCAAAAATTAAATTTAAAGAAATTAATTTAAAAGATGCAGAAACTATTTTTAAGTTGTATGAGATGGAAACTCAAAATTTGATTTCCAATATTAAATGAATTTTATTTCAAAGCTACCAGGTCCATTATTAATCTTTTTTGGCGCATTTTGTCTTAGTTTCGGTGGGTTGATTGTCAAATCATTTGAAGGATCAACTTTATGGCAAATCTTATTTTGGAGACAGGTTTTTTTTATAATTGTTGTAACTATTTTTTTAATTGTAACTTACAAAGGAGAGGTATTTAAAAAAATTTATGTATCGGGAATTCCTGGCTTAATTGGTGGAATTATATTGGGTATTGGATTTAGCAGTTACGTTTACGCTATGTATAATACTACTGTTGCAAATACAAATTTCATAATACAAACACAAACAATTTTCTTAGCGATATTTGGATATTTTTTTTTGAAAGAAAAAATTTCAAAAATTACTTTAGCTTCTATCATTTTAGCAATTTCTGGATTAATTTTAATGCTAGGAAATACTCTATCAAGTGGACAAATGTCTGGAAATATCGTTGCCTTTGTAATGCCAATTACCTTTGCATCTCTAATTTTAATTGTAAGAAGATATCCTCATGTAGATATGGTGCCCCTACAATTAGTTGCTGGAATAGTTGCAATGATAATAGGTTTTTTAGCTTCAACAAAAATTTCTATATCTTTAAATGATATGTTTTTGGCATTTTTGTCTGGGACATTTCAAATAGGACTTGGCTTTATTTTTATAACAATTGGTGCGAGAAAAACTCTATCAGCTATGGTTGGCATAATAATGCTTACAGAGGCGATATTTGGTCCTCTTTGGGCTTGGCTATTTGTAAATGAAAATCCTTCATTCTATGTATTAATAGGAGGAAGCATTATAATTTTTGCAGTTTTTCTACAATTTGTCTCATCCTTTACAAAAGAAAATAAATATAATCCTCAATAATGAAATTAGCTATTATAGGCTCTGGTATATCAGGTCTAAGTGCAGCGTATAGTTTATCTAAAAAATATAAAGTAGATCTATTTGAGAAAGAAGACCATTTTGGAGGTCATTCTCATACTATTGATGTTAATGTTGGAGATAATATAGTCCCTGTTGATATAGGCTTTATTGTATTTAATAAAAAAACCTATCCAAATTTAATAAATTTTTTTCAAGAAAATGATATTGCTATCGAAAAAAGCAATATGTCATTCTCAGTATCTGTTAGAGACTCAAATATAGAATATTGTGGAAAAGGTCTTTCCGGAATTTTTAGCAATAAATCAAACTTGTTAAATATAAAATTTTTGAAGATGTTTTTTACTATAATTAGTTTTTATAAACAAAGTGAAAACCAAGATCCCCTTAAAGAAAATATTACTTTAGGCAGCTATTTAGACAATTTAAAACTGTCAGAGTATTTTATCAAATTCCATATTATACCTATGGTATCAGCTATATGGTCAATGCCTCCTTACGAGGCAAAACAAATGCCTTTGAAATTTTTTTTTAAATTTTTTCAAAATCATGGATTATTTAAATTAAAAGATCGACCGCAATGGTTCACAGTTTCCAAAAGAAGTAGAACATATGTAGATAAAATTCTAAGCAAAATCAGTGGTGAATATTATAAAAACTATAATATTAATAAAATTAAAAGAATTGGATCAGGAGTTCAGGTTTATTATGGAGATAAAAATGAATATTTTACTTATGATAAAGTCGTATTGGCCACTCATGCTAATCAAGCTCTCTCTTTAATTGAAAATCCTGAAGAAATAGAAAATAAGATCTTAAGTAATTTTAAATATAAAACAAATGAGGCTATAGTCCATGAGGATATAAGTTATATGCCAAATAATAAAAGTGCTTGGTGTTCATGGAATTCCTCGATCGAATCTGAGAATAGTGAAAAAAATTCAATTACTTATTGGTTAAACCTATTACAAAATTTAAATATAAGTAAAAATATTTTTTTAACATTAAATCCTTATTTAGAGATACCCGAAGAAAAAATAATCCGAAAAGTTATATTTACACACCCTTACTTTGATCAAAATGCAATCAATAGCCAGAAAGATCTTCACCTAATTCAAAATAAAAATAATATTTTATTTTGTGGTAGTTATTTTGGATATGGATTCCATGAAGATGGTATAAAATCATCAATAGATATGATTAAGTATATAAATGCTTAAAAACTCTAAGATATACGTAGGAAAAGTAATACATAGACGATTTAAACCTAAAAATCATTATTTCAAATATAGGGTTTTTTCATTACTAATAGACTTAGATGATTTAGATGAAATTGATAATAAAATTAAAATATTTTCATATAATAAATTCAATATCATTAGTTTTTTTGATAAAGACCATGGGGATAGAGATGGTACCTCTTTAAAAAACTGGGTAAAAAAAAAACTAGAAAATATTGGTATCGACAATAAAGACGTTAAAATCAAATTATTCTGTTATCCAAGAATATTGGGTTATGTATTTAATCCTCTAAGTGTTTTCTTTATATATGATAAGTACGATAAGATAATCTCTTTATTTTATGAGGTTAAAAATACATTTGGTGAACAACACACATACATTTTCAAAGCTGAAGATAATGAAACTTTAAAAAATAGTTGTGTAAAAAAATTTCATGTATCGCCTTTCATAGATATGGAGTGTAGTTACAAATTTAGAGTAAATAAACCCTCAGACAAAATATCAGTTATAATTGACCAATCTGATAATGATGGTAAACTTTTATTCGCATCCCAGGACGGTACCGCAAAAGAATTTAGTAATAAAAATCTATTCGTTTCCTATATTTTTCACCCCTTGATGACATTTAAAGTTATTGTCGCAATCCACTATGAGGCATTTAAACTATGGTTAAAAGGAATAAAGTTTATTAAAAAAAAAATAAATATTAAAAATAATAGTTCGGTAGAAAAAAGTGAATTTGAATAAATTATCAGACAAAATTGTCTTTAACTCACTAAAATTTATTAAACATGGAAATTTAAAAATAATAAACCATGATGGAAAAGAATATACCTTCGGAAATGGTAATGAAAAATTAAATGCTAATCTAAAAATAAATAAACCAGGGTTAACTTTTAAAATTATCAAAAATGGAAGTGTAGGTCTAGCAGAAGCATATATGGATAATTATTTTGAGACAAATAATTTAACTAATCTTATAGAGCTTGCGGCAAAAAATATAAAAATAGTTCATAAATTTTCTGGCTCTTTCGATCTTTCAATATTTAATAAAATTAAAGGTTTGTTTATTAAAAATAATAAATCTAGGAGTAAAGAAAACATTAGAAAACATTATGATTTAGGGAATGAATTTTTCTCATTATGGCTTGATAAAACCCTAACTTATTCGAGCGCAATTTTTGACGATAGTAATGATTTGGAAAAAGCTCAGTTAAATAAATATAAAAAACTCTCGAGTCTTGTTAAGCCTAAATCAGGTGATAAGATGCTTGAGATTGGCTGTGGCTGGGGAGGATTTGCAGAATATATTGGAAAAAATTATGACGTAAAGTTAGATTGCATAACAATCTCCAAAAAACAATACGAATATTCAAAAGAAAGAATTCACAAAGAGGGTTTGAATGAAAAAATAAATATACAAATGTTAGATTTTAGAGATGTTAAAAATAATTATAATTCAATAGCCTCTATAGAAATGATAGAAGCAGTAGGGCAGAGTTATTTAAAAAACTATTTTAATACTATCAAAGAAAACTTAGTTGATGGAGGAACAGCAGCTATACAATCAATTACTATAGATGAATCCATCTATGATAGATATAAAAGTAAAACTGATTTTATCCAAAAATATATTTTTCCTGGTGGTTTTTTACCTAGTAAAAATGAGTTAGTAAAACTAGCAAATCAATCTGGACTTAAGTTTGAGAATTGTAATTCATATGGTGATCATTACTCAAATACACTAAATATTTGGAGAGAAGAGTTCTTAGAAAAATGGGAACAAATTTCATCCCAAGGCTTTGACAATACTTTTAAAAGAATGTGGAATTTTTATTTATCTTATTGTGAAGCAGGTTTTAAATCAAAAAATATAGACTTAATCCAATTTGCTCTTCAAAAATAAATAATACTATGAAAATAAAATATTTATTATTGATAATAATCTCAGTATTGATTACAAGTTGTTCATCAAACCAAGCAATGAAACCAGAAGATTTCAAAAACCAAAAACCTAGATTAATAATAGAAGAGTATTTATCTGGAAATGTAAAAGCATGGGGAATTTTACAAAATAGATCAGGTAAAGTGACAAGACAATTTTCTGCAGACCTAGATGGAAAGTGGGATGGAAAACAATTAATACTTGACGAAAAATTTGTTTGGAACGATGGAGAAATTCAAAATAGGCAATGGACAATCAATAAAATCGATGAACATAACTATGAAGGCACTGCTGGAGATGTAGTTGGAACTGCAAAGGGTTTTTCTTATGGTCCTGCATTTAAGTTTGAATATGTACTGTTAGTTCCTGTAAAAGGAAGAGAAATGAAAATAACTTTTGATGATTGGATCTTTATGCAAGATGAAAGAGTAGCAATTAATAGAGCAAAAATGACAAAGTTTGGTATTAAAGTTGCAGAATTAACTGTGATGTTTGTTAAAGATTAAATTTATTTTTTTTGAAGCTTCGTCATTTTTCTTATCAAATATAAGTAGATCCCATTTGGCAAAATCTTAAAAAATTTTAATATTAAAAATAAACTTCTAGGAAAAGCTATTTCAAATGAATTTTTATTTATTAAACCATCATAAATCTGTTCAGCCGCATATTGTGTGGTTTTTAAAAATGGCATTTTAAATGTGTTTTTATCCGTAAGTCTTGTTTTGATAAATCCAGGGCTGACTAGACATACGCGAACATCATATCTTTGAAAATCAAGATATAAACTTTCTGCTAAATTAATAAGAGCTGCTTTTGCAGGCCCATAGGCAGTTGAATTTGGCAATCCTCTGTATCCTGCAGTAGAAGATACAATAGATATAACTCCTTGCCTTTTTTCTTTGTAATATTTTTCAACAGCTTTAATACAGTTTATGGTTCCAATATAATTGACATTTGTAACATCAATTATATTCTGAAGATCAAAATTCTTCTCTTTTTCAGGCTCATAAATTGCAGTAGAAAAAAAACAAATATCAACCTTATTGTATTTCTCCACGATTGTTTTAAAAACTGAATTACATGCTTCATAATCAACAATATCTAATTTCAAATAATCAATATTTTCATTTTTATCTGAAATATCTTTTAAGACTTCCTCACGTCTTGATGATATAATTACCTGCCATCCTTTATTTGCAAACTTTAATGCAACTGCTTTTCCTATTCCACTGCTACCGCCAGTTATCCAAATTACTTTTTTCATCTATTTTCTTTGTTTTATCTCATAAATTTTTATCGACATGCGACAAGAATTGAATAGTATTAATTATATTGAGAACTATATCAACCATATGTTCAAAATTATAATCATATATGAGTTAATTTTCGTCGCGTTTTGGAATATTCTTTATTATTCTAACTCTGGAGTAGAGAACTGGTTCCAAGAAAAAATTTTGACAGCCATCTTTGTGTTTCTATCTACCATGGCTTTAGGACTAACTTTAATTTATGTAATTTATTATAGTTTAAAAATTACAGGGCTATCAAAAATCTTAAAATCACTTAAAGATCCTAGAAAAAGCAATACACAATAATTAATTACTAGAGGCGCATCTCTTAGAGCAATACTTAACTTTTTCCCAATTAAGTTTCCATTTTTTTCTCCAAGAAAAAGGCTTGTTACAAACTTTGCATACCTTAGTTGGTAGGTTTTGTTTTTTCATTTAATTGTTTTCTGTTTTTTAAAAATAAGAAAAATGCAGCAATTTCGTATATATAATGAAAAATAATAAATAAGGGTTTTATTGAAAAAATTTTAGATAGGATTTTATATTTTGGTATTTTTGACCAAATTATAATAAATGCTTTAGCACCTCCAATAACTTCACCATCATTTATTACATGCAACCTTCTGAGCAACTCTTTTTGCGACTTAGATGTTATTTTTATAGCCTCATCATTATTTGTAATATCTATCCACTCCAAATCACTATTTGCAATTTTTTTATAATGATTTATTTCCATTCTACAAATATTGCAAGAATCGTTAAAATAAACTTTAATTCCCATAAGTATTATCTTTAATGAATTTGTTTGCTTCTGATAATATTAATTTTTTTCTATCTTCTTTCATTTTATCAAAAATTCTTACCATCATAGACAACCTTGGATTTTTCAAAAAAAATTTTCTATTTCTATCTATGAAACGCCAATAAAGACCATCCATAACATTACACCAGTTGCCCCTTTTAAAATCCATCATTTTCATAAAATAACTTGATCCACAGATATAAGGCTTAGTTGCGAAAATTCCACCATCACTAAACAAACCCATTCCATAAACATTTGGAACCATAACCCAATCAGATGAGTCCACAAACATTTCCATGAACCATTTATAAACTGATTTTGGTTCAACTTCGCATAAATTCATAATATTTGACAATATCATTAATCTTTCAATGTGGTGCGACCAACCAAATTTGCTAGCATTTTTAATTGCATGATCTAAAGGATCCAAACCAGTGCTGCCATCATAGAATGTATCTTTCATTTTTCTATAATGTTTAAAGAAATTTCCACTTTCCATTTCTTTACTATAATTTTGATATATTCCTCTCATAAACTCTCTCCAACCAATTATTTGTCTTATATAACCTTCTAAAGAATTTAGTCTCACACTCTTACTATGGTGATAAGTCATTATTTTTTGAATGATAATGTCTGGAGTTATTAAACCTAGATTTAAATACGGACTAAGAGCACTGTGAAATAAAATATTATTTTTTTGATCAACAGCATCTTCGTAATCACCAAATAGGTTTAATTTATCTTTAATAAAAAAATCTAATAATTTTGAAATATCTTTATATTCAGTTGCAAACCAAAATTTTTTGGTATCACCTGGATGTTTACTAAATAATTTTTCAATAATTGGTTTTAAACTTTTTGTATGTTTAGTTTCTTTAATTTCTGGAAATTTTGGTATTAAGATATTTTTTGGCAGTTTTTTTCTATTATCCTCGTCAAAACTCCATTTTCCTCCCTCTGGTGTGCCATCTTTGTTTAACAAAATGTTTAATCTTTCTCGCTTTTCTTTATAAAACTTTGCCATAAAGGGTTTTTTTTGTTTTTGATAAATATTTTTTAAAATCTTCACGACTATCTAAAAACATTGGCGATCGAATTATATTCCACTGAATATTTTGTTTTTTTAAAAAATTATATATTTTTGTTTCAAAAAATTTATCCTCTACTTCAAAACTAGTTACTTCTTTTATCTTATTCATCTTTAACAATTTTTCTAATTTCTTCGTATAGTCCTTTTTAAAATCAGTAGAATCAATTTTTGAGTAATTAAGCTTAAATTTATTTTCCTTCAATTTATCCGCATAAGATCTCATTGAAGATAAAAATAGTAGAATTTTTAATTTATGATGTCTTTCATATGTACATAATTGGTAGTCTTCTGACATAAAAAATAGGTGGTCTTTTTTGAAGCGGTCGAGGTTTTTTAATGGAAATAACTGATTTCCAAGTATAAAAAATAATTTCATTAATTATTATATGTCAGAAAAATATCTAATTGTCGGTGCGACAGGTTCTATCGGATCCAATTTAGCAGAGCAAATGTATTCTTCTGGTAAAGAAATTCATTTAGTTGGAAGAGATGAAAGTCAACTTAAAAATTTAGCTGAGAAATTGAACTCTTCTTATACTGTGGCAGATGTATTACACGAGGGGTTCGTGGATACAATTAAATCAGACATACCAGAAATCAAAGGTGTAGCATATTGTGTTGGATCTATAGATTTGAAGCCTTTAAAGATGGCAACTGAGAATGATTTCAATAAATGTATGAAACTTAATTTTTATTCTGCGGTGGACTTAATAAAAGGATATCAAGATAACCTAAAACAAAATAATGGTTCAATTGTTTTATTTTCAACAGTTGCAGCTCAAAGAGGTTTTACAAATCATTCAATAATAGCATCAACCAAAGCGGCTATTGAGGGACTAACTGTATCATTAGCAGCTGAATTTGCTCCAAACATAAGAGTTAATAGTGTTGCTCTAAGTTTAACTAATTCTAAGATAGCTCAACCAATGTTAAAAAATATAGCAATTGCTCAAGGAATAGCTAAAGCCCATCCACTTAAAAGACTAGGTGAGGGTAAAGATGGAGCAGCTTTAGCAAAATTTTTACTTACCGAGGAAAGTTCCTGGGTAACGGGTCAAATAATTGCAGTTGATGGTGGAAGATCAAAACTTTCATAAAGTGAAAAAAATAATATACGTTTTAATTCTTTTTTTCGTATTTGCCTCAAAATCGTATTCACAAAACTTTAAATTAGAAAAATTAGTTAACCTAGATTCACCTTGGGGATCCTCTTTTATTAATAGTAATGAAATAATAATTACAGAAAAAAGTGGCAAAATAAAAATTGTAAATATTTTATCTAGAGAAGTTCAAGAAATTAGTCATCAACTTAACTTTGTTGTCCATGGTCAAGGAGGCTTATTAGATATTATTCATAAAGACAATAATATTTGGATTTCATATACTGAAGATAGAGGTGGATATAAAACTAGCACTTCTATTGCAAAAGCAGAATTTAATAGGAAACAATTAAACTTTAAAAATATTTTTCAATCAAATCCCCCAATAGACTCTGGTTATCATTTTGGATCAAGATTAGTTATCAAAGATAATTTTTTATTTGCTTCTGCGGGTGAGAGAGGACAAGGTATGATTGCACAAGACGCCTCAAAGCACCCAGGTAGTATTATAAGAATTCATTTAGATGGAAGTATACCAAAAGATAATCCAAAGTTTGAGGGTATGGTAGATTGGTTGCCAGAGATTTATCAAATTGGAATTAGAAATCCTCAAGGGATGGCACTTTCTGAATTTGATGGAAAAGTTTACATGAGTAATCATGGGGCAAAAGGTGGAGATTGGTTCGGAGAAGTTAAAAAAGGTGAAAATTATGGATGGAAAATTTTAGGATGGGGAGGAACCAATTATTCTGGAATTCCAATTGGCCCAAAATGGAAACCTGGATTTACAAAAGCTATTCAATATTGGATACCCTCAATAGCAACTAGTGCAATAACTATTTATAAAGGTGATGAGTTTAATGAGTGGAATAGTCATGCTTTAATCACTTCTTTAAAAGATAAATCCTTAAGAAAACTGATATTTGATGACTTATCAAATGTAAAAGAAGAGGTTATTTTTAAAAATAAAATTGGAAGAATTAGAGACATTCAAGTGCATCCCTCTAACGGAAAAATTTATTTTTTATCTCAAGATGCTTTATGGTTAATGCAAAGAAAATAGTATATATTAAAATTTATGGATGATGTCGTCATAGTTGGTGGAGGTATAATAGGCGCTGCAACTGCATACTTTTTATCAATGGAAGGTAGAAAAGTTAAGGTAATTGAGAGAGACCCTACATATAAGACTGCCTCATTTCCTTTATCTTTAGGTGGATTTAGAAGACAATTTTTTCAAAAAGAAAATATACTTTTAGGTAAGTTTGCTAGAGAATTCATTTTTAAAATACCAGAATTATTAAAAACAAAAAAAAATCCAAACCCAACGGCAAGCATGGTTCCTAATGGATACCTTTTAATGTTTGGACCAGAACATGCAGAGGAACAATATAAAGCTTTGGAAAATCATAGAGAATGCGATGCTGGTACAAAAAATATTAAAGGTTCAGAATTAAATAAAATTTTTCCATATATAAATAACGAAGGTATAGAAACAGCTACATATACTGATAACAAAAGTGAAGGTTGGATTGATCCTTTTATGTTTCATAGTGCTTTAAAAAGTAAAGCAATTGAGTTAGGCGCAGAGTTTCTTAAAGGTGAGGTTAAAAATTTGTCTGAGATAAATGCAAAAACTATCATTTCAGCAGCGGGATGTTGGACTAAAGAATTGTTATCAGATATTCCAGTTGAACCACAAAAGCACACTGTATTTCGAGTTAAATGTCCAAAACATTTTCCTGATATGCCACTAACCGGAGATTTAACAACAGGTGTATATTGGAGACCAGAGGGTAAAGAGTTCTTAGCAGGTTCACCTATATCTGTATTTGATGCGAAAGATTTAGAACCAGCATGGAATGATTTTGAAGAATTAGTTTGGCCTGCTCTGGCAAAAAGAGTTCCAGCCTTTGAAGAACTAAAATTAACCGGTGGTTGGGCAGGATTTTATGATTGTAATAAACTTGATAACAACGCAGTTGTAGGCAAACATCCAAAATATGACAATGTTTATTTAGCCTCTGGTTTCACTGGAAGAGGTTTAATGCAGGCACCAGGTATTGGAAGGGCTCTGACTGAATTGATTACAACAGGTAGCTACCAATCAATAGATATAAGTGTTTTTGATGTAGAAAGAGTTTTAAAAAGTAATGCTAGACCAGAACCTTACGTTTTATAATTTTTTAACATAAACTCCTAGTATTCCGTTAAATATAGATACAGCTAATATCAATAATTGTCCTTTAAACGAGTAAAATTCAAAGGATGGATAAAAACTTATCCCAATCGAAAAAAAAAGATAAGTTAACACAAAAGGCCGATAAAATTTTTTTATAAAATTTAAAATTTTCACTTACTTTCTAGTTGCAATATAAACGCCAATTGTTGCAAGTATAAATCCTGCTATATCAATATTAGATAACTTTTCTCCTAAAAATAAATAGGCCATCATAGCTGTTGTAGGTGGGACAAGAAAAAATAATGTTGAAGTTTTACTCACTGAGCCTGCTTTTATTAAAAACATTAAAATTGTGAAGGCTCCAAATGACACTAGAATAATCTGATGTGTCATTCCTAATAAAAATCCTGTTGTAAAATTTATATAAGGAGTTTCAAATTTTAATATTAAAATTAAATTAAAAGCACAGCCACCAAAAGCTTGAAATCCATTATTAACTGATAATGGAACATTACCACTTAATTTTTTTTGCCACAAAGTTCCTGTAGTGATTGCAGCAAGAGCAATAAAACAAGTTACTAGTCCATCCTTTGGGAACTCATCTCCAAAATCTACTCCAAGCACTAGTAAAGAGCCAATAAAACCAAATATAATACCAACCCACTGTCTCCACCCTATTACTTCCTTATAAATTGGTCCTGATAATAAGTTAGTTAATATTGGCTGAAGAGTAACTATTAAAGCTACAACACTTGCAGGGACTCCTACATGAAACGCGTACCAACAACCACCAAGATATAATCCATGAAATAATACACCTGTAGTTATGCTTTCTAATATATATCTCACTTTTGTAAAAATTATCTCTTTTTTAAGTAATGCGAATAAGAAGAAACCTATAGTTACAATTCCAAATCTAAAGGAAAGTGCCGCAAAAGGTGTTGCATTCTGAACTATAATATCACCTGAGATGAATGCAGATGACCATAGCAATATAAATAGTAAAGGAAATGTTTTAATCATTTATTGAGGATTTAAGTCACAAAATTTCCTAACTAAATTTTGACAAGCATTTTGCCAATATTTTTACCGTTTAATAAATCAATAAATGACTTTGGAGCATTCTCTATTCCTTCGTAGATAGTTTCTTTAAATTTTATTTTACCATCCGCCAACCATTTTGACATTTCAGTTTCAAATAGTTCTCTTTCATTATCGTGATCAAAAATAAGAAATCCTTTAATTGTAAGTCTTTTTACTAAAACATAAGCCATATTTTTCAAACCAGATCCAGGATTTGTTGCATTCATCTGTGAAATTCTTCCACAAATCACAATACGACCATATGTTTTCATTTGGAAAATAGCGGACTCTAAAAAGTCTCCACCAACATTATCAAAATAAAGATCAAAACCATCAGGACAAATTTCCTTGAAATGTAATACAAGGTTTTCTACTTTCTTATAATTAAAAGCATGATCAACTTTTAATTCATTTTTTAACCAATCAACTTTTTCATCAGACCCTGTGCTGGCAATAACTTTACATCCAAGATTTTTTGCAATTTGACAAACTGTAGATCCAACACTACCTCCAGCAGAAGAGACTAATATAGTTTGCCCAGATTTCAATTTTCCATGTTTGAAAAGTCCAATATAAGCTGTGTGCCCTGTCATTCCAAGTGGACCCAAGTATGACTGTATAGGTATATCAATTGGTTTTATTTTCTTTAGTTCATCAGAACTACAAACAAATTTATCTCTCATACCAAGACTGCTAAATACTAAATCTCCAACACTAAAATCTTTATCATTTGAGAGTTCTACTTTACCAATTGCATACCCTTCCATTTCCTCACCGATTTTAAATGGTGGTTTATAATTTTTTCTCTCAGTCATTCTTGCACGCATGTATGGATCAACTGATATCCATGAATTTGACACTAAAATATTTTTTTCATCATTAATTGAAATTTCTTTTGATTTTATTTCAAAATCTGTCTCTTTTGGTAATCCGGTTGGAATATAATTTTTTAAAGATACGTATTTACTAACCACAGACATATTAATTCCCCCAAATACTATTTAATATTGCTTCGCGTCTACATCCTTTTTTATATCTTAGGTAATTAAGAAAATTTATTTGGTAATAATCTTGATGAACAGCCTCTGCAAAATAAAATTTATCAAATTTTCTTACATAAGTTACTACTTTTTTTTCGAATTTTTTCTCTATTTCCTTAATACTATTTTCTATTAAGTTTTTTTGCTCATCATTTTGATAAAATGCCACTGATCTATAACTATATCCCTTGTCACAAAATTGTCCTACAGCATCAAATGGATCAATATTTACCCAGAATTCTTCTAAGAGTTTTTCATAGCTAACTACTTCTGGAATATATATGACTTCAATAACCTCAAAATGACCTGTGTTTCCATATGTAACTTCTTTATAAGTTGGATTTTCTGTAGTACCACCTGAATAGCCAGAGATAACTTTTGAAACACCAAGAATATTCTCAAAAGATTCCTCCATACACCAAAAGCATCCTCCAGCAAAATAGGCTTTTTCAAAATTTGGTGAATTGGCAAAGCTGATTGAAGAAATAAGAAAGAAAATTATTGATAAAATTTTTTTCATTAAAGGTAGCTATCTAGATTAATGATAGCTTACCTTTAATGTTTTGTATTTAAAACTCTATTTTTTTTGATATTTTGCCGCTTCTTCAGAACCGCCTGTAGCACTTCCTTTACTGTAAGAGTGAGCACCCATTCCTGCTAACTGACCATCTTTGACAATTAAATATTGATCTCTCATTTCAGTACCATCAAAAAAGCACTCAAGTATTTCTCTAACACCGTCTGCGTATCTAGCCTGAGCAGATAGTGAAGTTCCAGAAGTATGAGGTGTCATTCCATGGTTTGGCATTGTTCTCCATACATGATCGTTTGGAGCTGGTTGAGGAAACCACACGTCTCCTGCATACCCACTTAGTTGACCACTTTCTAAAGCTTTAGCAATTGCATCTCTATTACAAATTTTACCTCTTGCTGTATTTACAATATATGCACCTTTTTTCATTTTAGATATCATTTCATCATCAAATAAATTTTCTGTTTCAGGATGAAGAGGACAGTTAATTGTAACAACATCACATACTTTAACCATAGACTCTACAGTTTCATGAAAAGTAAGATTTAACTCTTTTTCAACTGACTCAGGTAATCTATGTCTATCAAAATAATGAAGATGTACATCAAATGGTTTCATTTTTCTTAATGCATCTAAACCAATTCTTCCAGCCGCAACTGTTCCAATGTGCATTCCTTCAACATCGTAAGACCTTTGAACTGCATCAGCAATATTCCATCCACCTTCATTAACAATTCGGTGTTGGTTGTGATAATCTCTTACCATTGATACAATCATCATTACTATGTGCTCAGCAACTGATCTTGAATTACAAAATGTTACTTCGACAACATCAATTTTATTATCCATTGCTGCCTGCAAATCTACATGGTCTGAACCAATTCCTGCTGTGATCGCAATTTTTAAATTTTTTGCCTTTTCAATTCTTTCTTTTGTTAAATAATATGGAAAGAATGGTTGAGAAATAACTATATCAGCATCAACGATATGTTTGTCAGCTTCGCATCCATCACCATCTTTACTATTTGTTACAACTAACTCATGACCGTTACTCTCTAAAAATTTTCTTAATCCTAATTCACCAGATACACATCCTAATAGTTCTCCAGGCGTAAAATCTCTACCTTTTGGACTTGGTAGTGTCATCCCATCTGGATATTTTTCTAGTTTTGGAAGATCTGACAATGGGTAGCTTTTAGGCATCCCACCTTTTGGATCATCATATAATACGCAAAGTACTTTCATTTTTTCTCCTAATATTTATGTTTTAAAATCTCTCTATAGATATTTTCTTAAGAAAGTGTAGCATAAAATTAGAACATCAATCAAACTAATAGTAGTTGATCAGGGGTATTTCTTTTTAGCAACGAATTTATTCAAAATAATTCCAAAGGCTATTATAATCAAACATCCAGTTAATATTGGAGAGAATAAATAGTCAAACGATACTGAGCCCAATATGACTATAATAGGATTTCCTCCAGCTGGGGGGTGGGTTACATCTAGTAAAATCATAAATCCAACACCGAGACCTACCGCTAAAGGTATTGATATATAAATTGGCAATGGGATAAAATTATAAAATAGAATTCCAATTGTTGAAGTTACTAGATGTCCAAATAATATATTTTTAGGTTTCGCAAATGGACTTTCTGGGTAACCATATAAAAGAACCATTGAGGATCCAAATGATGCAATTAAAAAAAGTCCAAAATTAGTTTTATAAGTTAATAAAGTGAGAACACCAATTGTTATAGTTGTGAAAATCAACGCTAAAAGGGATCTTATAATTTTATCTTTATTCATTTATTGTATTACTTTTTTTAAAGCTTTTATTGGAAGCGTTAAACATT
>CACHTK010000001.1 GCA_902582765.1 uncultured Pelagibacteraceae bacterium | reverse complement strand
AATTAATCAATTATTTTGAAAAATCTATTTAACCTTAATATTTCATTCCATTTCCAAAATTTAACAATACTTCCTATAAATGGATCTGATGAAAAAAATAATATTTGAGCTTTACCCACAAGATTATTTTTATGAACATATCCAACTTCAGATAAAAATCTACTATCTTTTGAACAATCCCTATTATCTCCTAAGAAAAATAAATGATCTTTTGGAACAAGGTATTTATCTGTCTCAGCGAAAGTAATATCAGTTCTGTATGATGCCAAATAAACTTTACCGTTTGGAAGTTTTTCCTCAAATGTGTTAACTTTTATTTTTGATTTTCCACAATAATTAGTGATATTTTTTGATTTAATTGTTTTTAAAATTTGATTTCCATTAAGGTAAAGATCGCCATTAATAAACTGAATTGTATCTCCCGGTAAACCAATAACACGCTTTATATAATCGGTTCTATTATCGGCCGGAGTTTTAAATACAGCAATGTCACCTCTTTTAGGATTATCGTTAAAAATACGATTTGCAAAAATAGGTGGACTAAATGGGAAGGAATGCTTGCTATAACCATATGTGAATTTAGTTACAAAAAGTCTATCCCCAACTAATAAATTTGGTTCCATTGATGATGAAGGAATATAAAAAGGTTGCAACAAAATTGATCTAATTAAAACTGCAATGATAAGTGCATAAATTATAGTTTTAATATTTTCAATAATTATTTTTTTCATATTTTTTTATCTATAACAACAAACGCTATTGAATAATCTTTTTCATCAGAAAGTGATAAAAAGACTTTATATTTTTGTATTTTGAATTTTTTTTGCAAAAAATTGTTTAATTTTTTTGATAGTGAAATATATGGCTTTCCATTCTTGTAATTCTTAATTTCAATATCTATAAAATTTATATTTGACCTAAAGCCGGTTCCAATCGCTTTAACAAATGCCTCTTTTGCTGCAAATCTTTTTGCATAAAAATTAATTTTGTTTTTTAATTTTTTTCCTTGTTGAATTTCTTTTTCTGTAAAAATTCTATTTAAAAAACCTTTAATTTTTAATGAATTATTTATTCTACTGTTTTTAATAATATCAACACCATTACCTATTATATGCATTATTTTAATATTTTAATAAATTGTTTAACTACTTTTGAAATACTATGTGAGACAGACTCTCCAATTATAAAATGGCCTATATTAAATTCCTCAATATGTTTTATCTTATTTAGTATTTTTGTTGTCTTATAATCCATACCATGTCCAGCATGAACCTCTAAACCTATTTTATTTCCATAAAAGGCACATTTTTTTAATTTTATTTAGCTCTTTAGTATAATTTTTCTTTTGTTTTATTTGGTTAGAAATCTTACCTGTATGTATTTCTATACATTTGCTTCCTAAGATTTTTGATAATTTTATATCTTGCAGAGATGGATTTATAAATAAGCTTGTTCTAATATTATTTCTATTAAAAATTTCTAATATTTTTTTGATTTTATTTTTATTCTTTTTCAAATTTAATCCTCCTTCAGTAGTAACTTCATTTCTTTTTTCAGGAACAAGACAAATAAAAGAAGGTTTATTTTTTAATGCAATATTAATCATTTTTGGATCTGAGGCTATTTCCAAATTAATAGGGATTGATTTATCTGATGAGAGAATTTTTAAATCCATATCATTAATGTGTCGCCTATCCTCTCTTAAATGAACAGTAATTGAGTCTGCGCCAGCCTTTAAAACATCTAAAGCTACAGTATAGGGATCAGGATGTTTTTCACCTCTAGCATTTCTCAACGTTGCAACATGGTCTATGTTAACCCCAAGTCTCTTTTTCATTTTAAAAATCTGCTTCCAGGTTTGGTAATTGGAATTTTTTTAAGACTTTCGGGAATATTATTTTCTTTAAAAGTAGGAATTTTTAATTTTACTTGTGAGATAATATTTTTTTTCTTAATTTTTAAAGTTTCCTTATTAGATCTGTCAATTAAACATGCAAATCCTAATAAAATTGCTCCAGACTTTTTTATTAGTTTAGCACATTCTAAACTTGATTTTCCTGTAGTTATAACATCTTCAATAATTAAAACTCTTGTTTTTTTTTTAATATAAAAACCTCTTCTTAACTTAAAATTTCCTTCAACACGTTCACAAAAAATTGTTTCTTTTTTTAAAATTCTACCGATCTCATAACCAATAATAATTCCACCCATAGCCGGTGAAAGAATTAAGTCAATATTTTTAAATGTTTTTTTTATTTTACTTGCTAAAGATTTTGTAAATTTTTCAGCTTTGTGTGGAAAACTTAATAATTTTGCACATTGCACATATGAAGGTGAATGTAGTCCAGATGACAATACAAAATGTCCATCTAACAAAGCATTAGTTTTTCTTAAAACTGCTAAAGAGTTTTTTGAAGAAAGCATATTTTTTGTTTTTGTGTCTTATAATTTTAAATTTATATTCTTTTTGTTTTAGTTCACTTATCAATTTTGTAAAGTTCTTAAGGTCATGTATGATTAAATTAAATTTGAAATTAATCCTTCCATTAAGTTTTTCTACCATTTCTACACTTGAAATATTAACAAAGTTTTCACCAATCATGGTTGTTACATCACCCATTTTTCCAGGTTCATCAGGCAGAGAAATCCAAAGTGTAGTATTATATCTTTTTTCCTTAATCGGCTTGCTGTTTTCACGGTACTGCCAATAACGTCTAATTGCAGCACGAGCTTTCCCTGTTTTAGTGCTCGTTAACCAATGTAATGAGGGGGAGGCTTTTTTAGAGGTGATAATCTTAACTACATCCCCGTTTCTTAATATAGATTGTAAAGCGCTTTCATTTCCATTTATTTCACAACCAACAGCAGCATCTCCGATTTGAGTATGGACAGCATAGGCAAAATCTATTGGTGTAGCATTTTTAGGTAGTTTTATAATTGATCCTTTTGGTGTGAAACAAAAGGCGTTTTCTTGAAACATTTGAAGTTTTGTATATTCATAAGAGTCATCTGGATTCTCATTTTTATCAATAATTTCAACTAAATCTGCTAACCAATCATACTCCTTCCAAGTTAAAGAATTAAATTTTTCTGATGATTTATATTTCCAATGAGAAGCAATACCTCTTTCTGCAAACTCATGCATTTGCTTTGTTCTTAATTGGATTTCAATTGGTCTTTTATTTGGTCCAATAATAGCTGTGTGTAATGATTGATATTTATTGATTTTTGGCGATGAGATATAATCTTTAAATTTACCTGGTATACAATTCCATTTATTATGGAAAATTCCTAAAGCTTTATAGCAATCATCAATATTATCTAAAATAATTCTAAACCCAAAAATGTCTGTTATTTGTTCAAGAGAAGTTCTTTTTTTTTGGATTTTTCTCCAAATTGAAAAAGGAGTTTTCTCTCTTCCAACTATTTTTGGTTCTATATTTTTGTTTTTAAGTATTTCAAAAAACTCGTCAGAAATATTATTAAAGTTAATTAGATTATTTTCTTTAATTTTATCCAGTCTGTCTTTTATCAATTTTCTTGCATCTTCATTTAAAACTTCAAATGAAAGGTCCTCTAATTCATCTCTTATACGATGCATGCCCATTCTATCTGCAAGTGGCGCATAAATTTCCATTGTTTCTTTTGCTTTTCTAATTTGCTTTTCTTTATCAACAACTTTAATGGTACGCATATTGTGTAGTCTATCAGCTAGTTTCACCAGTAAAACTCGGATGTCTTTTGATGTTGCTAATATTAATTTTCTAAAATTTTCTGCTTTAGAGTTTGATATAGCTTGATTTTCAAACTCAGAAATTTTTGTAACACCATCAACTAAATCAGCAACCTCTTTTCCAAATTCTGCTTCTATTGTATTATAAGTTGCATGAGTATCTTCAATTGTATCATGAAGTAAACCAGTAGCAATAGTTGCACTGTCTAACTTTAACTCTGTTAAAATATTTGCAACTGCTATCGGGTGAATAATATAAGGTGAGCCCTCATCTCTTTTTTGTTTTTCATGGGCCTTTAAAGCAAAATCATAGGCTTTTGATAGAGTTTCTGGATTAAGAAACTTATTATAATTTTTTACCTTATTAATTAATTCTTCAGATTTAAGCATTACTATTTATATCATTTTATTGAGTAATTTTAATACCCAATAACTGATCTGAGGTTAAATTTGACATTAAAATGACTATATTTTTATTAAGTTTAGGGTGAACCCAATCTTTATCTAATTCAAATAAAGGAAACAGAACAAAATTTCTATTATGCATTCTTTTATGAGGAGTATTGAGTTTATAATTTCCAATTTTTCTATGGATTATTTCACCATTAAAATCAATTATATCAATATCACATATTCTTGGATGATTTCTTTTAGACTTAGTTCGACCTAGTTTTTTTTCAATTTTTTTTATTTTTAAAAATAATTCTGCTATATTCAATTTTGTCTTAACTAGTATGATAGAATTAATAAAGTTTGGGAAATTTTCATTTGGCCAAGATTTTGTAATGTAAAATTTTGATCTTTTCTTTATAAAAATTCCCTCCTCTTGGATTAAATCTATACTTTTATTTAGATTATTTTTCTTGTCTCCAAGATTAGAACCTAATGCTAGATATACAAAATTAACTTGATTTTCTAATATATCTTGCTTTTTCACGGTTCCAATCTCTTGTCTTCTTTGTCAGTCTTTTATCAAATTGTTTTTTACCTTTAGCTACTGCAATTTCTAATTTTGCCTTTCCTTTTTTAAAATACATTTTTGTTGGCACAATAGTTAAACCATCTTCATGAATTCTACCGATAATTTTATTAATTTCTCTTTTATTCAACAAAAGTTTTCTTTCAGAGTAAGGATTATGATTTGAATAACTGGCTTGTTTATAGATAGGTATATGAGAATTAATTAAAAAAATTTCTCCGTCTTTATCTACAGCATAAGAATCTGCTATGTTAATTTTACCTAATCTTACAGATTTTATTTCAGAGCCCTTTAAAACTATACCTGCTTCAAACATCTCTTTAAAAAAATAATTAAAAGATGCTTTTCTATTAATTGTAATAATTTTTAAACCAGGAGTGGTTTTTTTATTCATTAATTAATTCGGCAGATATGAGAGCTTTTTTAACCTCAGCTTTTGTTTCATCTAAAACTGTTACCAAAGGTAATCTCACATTATCATCACATAGACCTATCAATTTAGCTGCATATTTAACTGGTGATGGATTGCTCTCAATAAACAAAGATTTATGAACAGGTTGAAGTTTTTTATCTATCTCTTCAGCCTTTTTTTGCTCATCATTATTCTGTGATTTTGAAAATTTTTGCATATCAGAACACATTTTAGGAGCTATGTTGGCTGTAACAGAAATACACCCTACGCCACCTCTTTTATTATATTCATAAGCAAGACCGTCCTCACCTGTTAGTTGGATAAATTCATTGCCAATTTTTTTGAAAGTCTCATCTACCCTATTCAAATCACCAGTTGCATCTTTTACTCCAACTATGTTCTTCAGTTCAAATAATCTTGCCATTGTATCTACTGTCATATCAATAACTGATCTACCAGGAATATTGTAAATTATAATTGGTATGCCGCATTTGTCATTTATAGCCTTGTAATGCTGATATAAGCCCTCCTGAGTGGGTTTGTTATAATAAGGCGTCACTATCAAGGCACCATCTGCACCAGCCTTCTCAGCGTGCTCTGTGAGAGATATGGCTTCTGTAGTAGAATTGGATCCTGTGCCTGCGATCACTGGAATTTTTCCTTTAGCTTCTTGAATACATAACTCTATAACTTTTTCATGTTCTCTATGCGAAAGAGTTGGTGACTCACCCGTTGTACCAGCTGGCACAAGTCCATTTGTTCCATTTTCTAAATGAAAATTAATAATTTTTATATACGTTTCCTCATCAAGGCTATTGCCTTTAAATGGTGTTACTAAAGCTACATTTGAACCTTTAAACATAAATATTTATATCATAAGTTATTAAAAATGATTTTTAGAAAATCTATATTACTACTAACAACTATATTTTTTTTTAGCTTTTTTCAATCATCATATTCAAATGAAATAATAATACCTAAGAAAAAACCTGCGTTTAAAAGTCAGATAGTAATTCCACCGTTGAAACCTGGAACATTTAATGAAAAACAAAGTTTAAAGGATGATAAAGATTTACCCAAAGAAATATTTGGAATTTTGTTACCTCCAAAAAAACCACTTATTGTAAAAAAACAAACATTAAGGACTGTTAAAAAAACCAGATATTATAGTGAAAGAGATTTTGAATTCGCAAAACAAGCAATTAGATTTATGGAAAAATCTAATTGGAAAGATGCAAAAAATACTGCAAAAAAAGCAAGGGCTCAATCAATATATGATTTTATAGAGTGGAGGCATCTTCTTACATCAGGAAATAAAGCAACTTTTTCTGAATACAAAAGGTTTATCGAAAGAGTTAAAGATTATCCAAGATTTGATAGAATTAAATATCTTGCTGAACACAAAATAAACTTACAAAACCATTCTCCGACTGAAATAATTAATTGGTTTCAAAGTAATAAGCCATTAAGTGGATATGGTAAAATAATGTTAGGAGAGAGTTTAATTAAGACTGGAAAGTCTGGTGATGGAATAAGATTAATTAAAGAAGGATTTATAAATGCAGATCTAAATACAAATAATTTAAAATATATCAGAAAAAAATTTAAAAAAATTCTAGATACCTCTGATTATATAAATAGAGCTGATTATTATGCTTGGGAGGGTAAACACTGGGATCTTAAAAGGGTTATTAGATACCTTCCTAGTGAGTATCAATTACTTTATACAGCAAGACAAATATTAATAAGCAGAGGGTATGGGGTTGATGAAGCGATAAAAAAAGTACCAAAAAAATTTAAGAATGATGCTGGTTTAAATTATGATAGATTAAAATGGAGAAGAAAAAAAGGACGCGTAGATAGCTCGCTAGAAATTCTTAATAAAGTAAAAAACACCGAAGAATATTTAGTAAGACCAGATAAATGGTGGAAAGAAAGGTCAATAATTGGAAGATCCTTAATTTATAAAAAAAAATATAAAACTGCATATAAAATTGTTTCAAATCACGCAATGACAGAGGGTGCAGACTATGCGGAAGCTGAGTGGATGAGTGGCTGGATAGCACTCAGTTTTTTAAAAAATGCACAACAAGCAGAAAATCATTTTTTAAATTTTTACAGGAATGTTAGCTATCCAATCAGCTTATCTAGAGGTTCGTATTGGTTAGGAAAAACATATGAAAAAATTGGGGATATAGAAAACTCAAATAAATGGTTCTTGGAGGGATCAAAATATTTAACAACCTACTATGGTCAACTTTCACATATGAAAGTAAAACCACAAGAGAAATTTGAACTAGATAAATTAATGTTTGTAGATGATGATTATGAACAAGAGTTTTACTCAAAAAAACTTGTCGCAATTATTGATTTACTTGATTATTTAAATAAAGATAAATACACAAAACATATCTTAAGGTTTTTAGCAAATGATAACGTAGAAAAAGGCAGTGAGGCTTTAGCTGCTAAATTAGCTTCTGATATATCACGTTTTGATTTTGCTATACAAGTCTCTAAAATTGCCTCATATCAAAAAAGATTTCACAACCAATTTAATTATCCAATAATGAGTGTGCCAAAATTTGTTGGTGGAAGAAAAATTCCTGATCCAGCATTAATTTTATCTATTATCAGACAAGAAAGTGAATTTGATACCTCTGCTAGGAGTAGAGTTGGAGCTCAAGGATTAATGCAACTTATGCCTTATACGGCTAAGACTGTATCGAAACAAGCTAAGTTAGGATACTCGAAGGCTAAATTAACAACTGACCCCGAATATAATATCAATTTAGGATCTCATTATATTGCTGGTTTAATCAATCAGTATAAAGGATCCTACCCTTTTGCTACAGCCGCTTACAATGCTGGTCCTAAGAGAGTAAAGTATTGGAAAAAAATTAATAAGGATCCTCAAAAAAAACAGATTGATTATGTTGATTGGGTTGAGCTTATTAAATTTAAAGAAACAAGAAATTATGTACAAAGAGTTTTAGAAAATTACAATGTTTACAGGTACATTTTGTCTCAAAAGCCAATATATCTAAAAGATTTCTTTAAAAATCAAAGCATGTATTAATGGCGGAAGAGAAGGGATTCGAACCCTTGGAAGGATTGCTCCTTCGGCAATTTAGCAAACTGCTGGTTTAAGCCAACTCACCCACTCTTCCGTTGATATATGTGTAACTTGAAATCATTGAATATTCAATATTAATCAAGTAATTTCTTGCAAATATGAAAAACAAATATTCAATTTTTTCACTCATAAAAAATGCTTTTTCGCAGCATGAAAACTGGAAACAAGCCTGGGGCAATCCTGAGCCTAAAAAAGAATATGAAGCAGTAATTGTTGGAGGTGGTGGGCATGGACTGGCCACGGCATACTATCTTGCAAAAAAACATAACATGAAAAATATTGCAGTTTTAGAAAAAGGTTGGATTGGTGGAGGTAATACTGGGAGAAATACAACAATCATAAGATCAAATTATTTATGGGATGCTAGTGCTGGATTATATGACCATGCTTTAAAAATTTGGGAAAATTTATCTCAAGAGTTAAATTATAATATAATGTTTAGTCAACGTGGAGTTATGAACTTAGCTCATAACCTTCAAGACGTTAGAGATTTAAAAAGAAGAACTCATGCAAATAGGTTAAATGGAATTGATGCTGTTTGGTTAGACACAAAACAAGTTAAGGAATTTTGTCCAATAATAAATATTTCTCAAGATATTAGATATCCTGTACTTGGTGGAACTTTACAAAGAAGAGCTGGAACTGCAAGACATGATGCTGTTGCATGGGGTTATGCAAGAGGTGCAGATGCAATGGGTGTAGATATAATTCAAAATTGTGAAGTTAAAGGAATAAAAAGAAATGGAGACCAAGTTGAAGGACTTGATACTACAAAAGGATTTATCAAAACAAAAAAAATTGGTGTAGTAGCCGCAGGTCATTCAAGTGTAATTGCTAATATGGCAGGCTTAAAATTACCACTTGAAAGTAAACCATTACAGGCATTAGTCTCAGAACCAGTCAAACCAATAATAGATACAGTTGTAATGTCTAATGCTGTCCATGCATATGTTAGTCAATCTGATAAAGGTGAATTAGTAATTGGCGCTGGTACAGATGCTTACATATCTTATACACAAAGAGGAAGTCATGATGTAGTAGAAGGTACCTTAAAAGCTATATTAGAGCTGTACCCTATTTTTAGTAGAATGAAGATGTTAAGACAATGGGGTGGTATTGTTGATATTTGCCCGGATGCAAGTCCGATCATTAGCAAAACAAATATAAAAGGTCTTTATTTTAACTGTGGATGGGGAACAGGAGGTTTTAAAGCAACGCCTGGATCTGGTGATTTATTTGCTCACACAATTGCTAATGATGAGCCACATAAATTAAATGCAGCATTTAATCTTAACAGATTTGTAAGTGGAGATCTTGTTGATGAACATGGTGCAGCTGCTGTAGCACACTAATGTTTGTAATAAATTGCCCGTATTGTGGAGAAAGAGACCAGAGTGAGTTTTCATGTGGTGGCGAAGCACACATTGTAAGACCAAAACAACCTACAGAGCTAAGTGATGATGAATGGGCAGAATATTTATTTATGAGAAAGAATATTAAAGGTGTTCAGTTTGAAAGATGGAACCATGCTCATGGATGTAGAAAATGGTTTAATATGGTTAGGGATACATCAAATGACAAAATACATGCAGTTTACAAAATAGGTGAAAAACCTCCTGTAATTTAAATGACCAAATATAGAATTAATAAAACAAGATTTGTTGATCAAACAAAAACTGTTTCATTTACTTTTGACGGTAAAAAATATCATGGTTTTGAGGGTGATACTTTAGCCTCAGCACTTCTTTCAAATGGCATTCATTTAGTTGGCAGAAGTTTTAAGTATCATCGTCCAAGAGGTATAATGTCATGTGGATCTGAAGAGCCAAACGCAATATGCCAAATAAATGATAATACTGATTTAACAGAGCCTAATGTAAGAGCTACAGAAATAGAACTTTATGAAGGATTGAAAGCATCTAGTCAAAATTGTTGGCCAAGTCTTAACTTTGATATAGGTGGAATTAATAACTTAATATCACCATTTATACCAGCAGGTTTTTATTATAAGACTTTTATGTGGCCTAAAAGTTTTTGGAAAAAAATTTATGAACCTTTAATAAGGATGTCTGCTGGCTTAGGTAAATCACCTACACAACCAGACCCGGAAATATATGACCATAAACACGAGCATTGTGATGTATTAGTTATTGGAGGTGGGATTTCAGGTATTATATCTGCAAAAATAGCAGCAAAAAATAATTTAAAGACAATATTAATCGAAGATAAAAATATACTTGGTGGATCCACAATTTATCAAAATAACAAAAATTTTGTCATAGACGGTCAAAAATCAAATGAATGGTTAATGAATGAAATATCAGAATTAGAAAAATTAGATAATTTAATAATAAAAAATAGAACAAGTTTGGCAGCTTTTCATAGTTATAACTACCTTTTGGCCAAAGAAAATATATCAGATCATCTACCATTAGATAAAAAAAATGGTAGCATAAGACAGAGATTATGGAAAATAAGATCAGATAAAGTAATTGTTGCTGCTGGTGCAATAGAAAGACCTCTTATATTCAACAACAATGATAGACCAGGAATTATACTTGCTAACTCTGTCAAAAAATATTTAGATTTTTATGGTGTATCCACTGGATTAAATAATATTATTTTTACTAACAACGATAGTGCTTATGAAACTGCAGTGTCGTTATTTGAAAAGGGAATATCAGTAAAGATTGTTGATATTAGAAAAAAATCTTCATCAAACATTGTTAAAAATGCTGAAGATCTAGGAATTAAAATATATTGGAATTCTACAGTGGTTAATACTTTTGGCTACAAAAAGATAAAATCAATAGAAATTATGAATTTATCAGAAGATGGATCGAATGTTACTGGAAATAAACATAAAATTCAGTGTGATTGTTTATCAATAAGTGGAGGTTGGACACCTATGGTACATATGCATACTCAATCAGGAGGAAAATTAGATTTTAGAGAAATAGATCAAGTATTTGTTCCAACTGAAAAAAGTGAAAATCATATAAATGTTGGATCATGTAACGGTGATTTTGAACTAGAAGAAATAGTTAAAAATACAAATTATAAAGTTAAAAAATTTTTAAACATTAATGAAGGCGGTTTTGATAAAATTTCAGTTTTATGTTCAAAAGAGTCAGAGAAGAAAAACATATGGCTGTTACCAAATACTATCTCAGAGAGTAAGACTAAATCTTTTATAGATTTTCAAAATGACTCGACTGCGAAAGATATAAAGTTAGCACTTAGAGAAGGTTTTAAATCGATAGAACATGTAAAGAGATATACAACAACTGGAATGGCTACAGATCAAGGTAAATTATCGAATATGCATGCCTTGGGGATTATTGCTGACACAGCTGGAGTAAAAATGGGTACTTTAGGTACAACTACTTTTAGACCACCATTTACACCATTAACTTTTGGGGCAATTGTAGGAAGAAATGTTGGAAAATTTTTTGATATTGTTAGAAAAACCTCAATTCATGAATGGCACGTTCAAAATAATGCAAAATTTGAAAATGTTGGGCAATGGAAAAGACCATGGTACTACCCTATTAATAATGAAAATCTTCATGAAGCAGTTCAAAGAGAAAGTAAAGCTGCAAGAGATAGTGCTGGAATTTTGGATGCCTCTACATTAGGAAAAATAGATATACAGGGATCTGATGCTTCTGAATTTTTAAACAGAGTTTATACAAATGCCTGGTCAAAATTAGGAATTGGGAAATGCCGATATGGTTTAATGTTAAATGAAGATGGTATGGTTTATGATGATGGTGTAACCACAAGATTGGGTGAAAATCATTATTTAATGACCACAACAACTGGTGGCGCAGCAAATGTACTTTCGAAACTTGAAGACTATTTACAAACAGAATGGCCAGAATTAGATGTTTACTTAACCTCTGTTACTGATCACTATTCTACAGCAAGTATTTGTGGTCCAAATTCTAAAAAAATATTGAATAAATTATTTCCTAATAAAGATTTTAGTGATGAAGCCTTTCCTCATATGTCTTACCAAGATGCAATAATTGACAAAATTGAATGTAGAATAATGAGAATAAGTTTCACAGGAGAGCTTAGTTATGAAATTAATGTAGAGTCAAAATATGGTAAATCATTATGGGAAAACTGCATTGCAGCTGGAGAAGAATACAAAATTACTCCTTATGGAACAGAAACAATGCATTTATTAAGAGCTGAAAAGGGATTTATTATTGTTGGCCAGGATACAGATGGAACTATGACACCTATTGATCTTCAGATGGATTGGATAGTTAGTAAAAAAAAATATGACTTTATAGGTAAAAGATCACTTTATAGAAGTGATACAATGAGAGAGGACAGAAAACAGCTTGTTGGATTGCTTACGGATGACCCTAATGAAATATTAGAAGAAGGTGCTCAGATAGTCTCTGAATTAGATAAGAAACCTGTTGAAATGATTGGACATGTAACATCAAGCTATTTTAGCCCTAATTTAAATAAATCGATTGCACTAGCAGTTGTTAAAGGTGGAAAAAAGATGAATGGTCAAAAACTTTTTGTACCTATGGAAAATAAAAATATCAATGTAACAGTTTCAGATTTTATTTTTTTTGATAAAGAAAACAAGAGGATCAATGCTTAATTTAGAATATCCTAACTTTGAAAAAAAATCATTAGATGAACTAGAATTAAAGTTATCTGAACCAATTAAAAAAATAAATATTCGAGGGAAAAAAAAGGAGTTTTTTACAAAAGCAGGAAAGATTTTATCAATCATCTTACCAATTGAACCAAATTCGGGTTCCTCAAATCAACAATTTAATGCTCTATGGCTAAGTCCAGATGAATGGTTAGTATATTTTAATGAAGATAACAATAATGTTTATAATGATCTTTATAACGAAATTTCTAAATTAAATTTTGGCTCAATAGTTGATGTTTCTAATCAATGGATATGTATTAATATAAAGGGTAAAAAGACTTTTGATCTACTTTCATCTGGATCTCCTTTTAACTTCAATAATTTTAAAAATACTAAAAATTCTGTAACGCAAACATTACTCAATCATACAGATGTAATTATTCATCATACTGAAATAAACGAAATAAATCTTTTTGTGAGAAGATCATTCTCAGAAGATTTATGGTTGTGGATTAAGGATAGCGCTAGGTTTATCTAATTTTTTTTTTATATAATAACTTACATAACTAAATAATAGTATCGAAAGTGACCATTGAAAAATAAACCACAACCAGAAAAAACTATCAAAATCTGCAGATAGATATTTGGCTAAGTAAAAAACACATATAGGAACAAGAACATTTCGCAACATATTATTTATCATTGCATAATTAGATTTTTTTAAACCCATAAAAAAACCGTTTGATAAAAAGAAAATTGGATATGCAGGTAAAATAAATGCTGCAATTTTTAAGTATCTACGTCCATATTCTAAAACAGTTTCATCATTAGAGAAAAGTCTTGGTATTATATCTGCTGTGAAATAAACAAATATTCCAGAGAAAAACATTAATAGAAAGCCATATTTGACAGATATAAAATAAGTCTCTTTCACTCTATCGAAATGATTTGCACCATAATTTTGAGCTATAATTGAGATAATTGCAGTATTTATTCCTAATATAGGAAGTAAAACAACTTGCTCAATTCTCGTAGCTGCACCATAACCAGCTACAGCCAATTCACTAGTTTGACCAACATAAGTAAATATAAATGTAGCAGCAACTGCATATCCACATATAGCAATTGATATTGGCATTGATTGAAAAAATATGTTTTTTAAAAATGTTAATTTAATTTTAAAAAATTCCTTGGTAATTTTTTTCACCCTTGGATTTTGTAAGACCTTATATAAAATAATCGCAAAAGCTATAAATTGAGCTATAATTGTTGATAGACCTATACCCATCATACCTAAAGCAGGTATGAATAGAAAACCAAATATTAGAATAGGATTTAAAATTATATTTAATAGAAAACTTAAAACCAAAACATTTCTGTATGTTTTTGTATCACCTTCTGCATGTAATAAAGAGTTAAGTGATACAACAAGGAAAAAAAGAAATGATCCATAAAACATAATATTTGTATATTGAAGTCCTAAATTAGTAATTTCTTCAGTTGAACCCATTATATTAAAAACTTTTTCAGCAAAATATAAACCTAAGTATGTAATAAAAACTGATATGATGAGTCCATAAATAATAATATGGGTAAAATAATAAGAGACATTTTTTTCATTTTTTTCTCCAATACTATTCCCTATCAAGGAAGTTCCCGCAACTGTTACACCAATTGAGGTTGCTACAATAATAAAATAAATTGGAAATGATTTACTGAGCGCAGAAAGTGCTTCAGGTGAGATTATTCCTGAATAAAAAGTATCAACAATATTGTATAAGGTTTGAAAAAGTGTACCAACACTAGCTGGTATTGCAAGTTTTCTAACAAGTAAAGGTATATTTTCTTTAAGCAAATCCATAAAAATAATAATTTAATTAATATTCTTTTTTAAAGATATGTCTCTTGCCAGTTTTTTTTGCAAGTATTATTTGCTTTTGCCTCATTGCAAATCTTGATTTTTGATCATCTGTTAAATAATCGTGACATTTTGGACAATGAATGCCTTCTAAATATTTAGAAGATTTTTTTTCTTTGATAGAAAGAGGTTTTCTGCAACCACTACAAATTGAATAACTGCCCTGCTTCAAGCCATGTTTTATTGAAACTCTATTATCAAAAACAAAACATTCACCGTTCCATTGACTATTTTTTTTATCAATATTATTCAGATAATTAATAATTCCACCTTTTAAAACATATACATTTTTAAATCCTTTTTTTTTCAAATAAATATATGCTTTTTCACATCTGATGCCACCTGTACAAAACATTGCTATATTTTCACTATTTTTAAATTGATTTAAATATTTAGGAAATTGACGAAAGTTTTCTATATTTGGATTTAAAGATTTTTTAAAAGTACCCACATCATACTCAAAAGATTTCCGTGCATCTATCAAAACTGTATCCTTTTTTTGAATTATTTTATTCCATTGCTTTGGACTGAGGTTGTTGCTGGGATAGTTGTAGTTTCTAACTTTAAAACCCATTGGAACAACTTCCTTTTTAATTTTTACTTTAGGTTTATGAAATGGATTAAATTTACTATTTGAATTATTTTCTGAATTAAATTTTTTTATATATAATATTTTTTTTAAAAGTTTATTGAATTTTAAAAGTTTATCTTTTTTAGCTGAAATCGTTCCATTAACACCCTCTGATGAAATTATTATTGTTCCACAAATTTCATAGTCTTTAAGATTATTCTCTAATCTATTTTTTAATTTTTTTAAATTACTAAGTTTTTTAAATTTATAAAAACCAAAAATATTAAACATTATAAAACTCTACAAACAGTCATTCCATCTCCTAATGGGATAATTATTTGTTCTACCCTTTCATCACGTGAAATATGCCCGTTTAATTCTCTTATATTTAATGTATATTTATCCATTTTATCTTCATCTACGACTTCACCATGCCATAAAACATTATCAATGATGATCAAACCACCTTTGTTTAACATCTTAAGTGATTTTTCATAATATTCTTTATAGTTGAGCTTATCAGCATCAATAAAAACCATATCATATTTTTGATTTTTTAATTCATCTAAACTATCTAGCGCAGGTTTTACAATTGTTTGAATTTTTTTATCTTGATTTGCTTTCTTAAAAAAACTTACTGCAATCTTACTTGTAACTTTGTCTTTATCAAGTACTGTAAGTTTTCCATCATCTGGAAGTGCAAGAGCAATAGAAAGTGCGCTTAAACCAGTAAAAGTTCCAATCTCAAGTACATTTTTTATATTAGATATTTTTATTATTAAATGGAGGAAATGACATTGGGATATTGCTACTTGCATTCTCTTTTCATTACCAAGAGTATTATTATAATCTATAATTTCTTTTTGAACTGGGCTTAGTTTAAAACTAAAATTATTTATATATTTTTCAATTTTTTCAGAAATCTCAATGTTCTTACCCATATTTTTAATTATATAATGACTATAGGTTATGATAAAATTAAAGTTTCTTCTTTAATATTTCATTAATTAATTTAGGGTTGGCTTTTCCACCAGAAGCTTTCATTGCTTGCCCCACAAAAAAACCAAATAGTTTTTCTTTTCCTTGTTTATATTCAATGGCTTTTTCTCTGTTATCGTTGATTATTTTATCAATTAATGCCTCTAGAGCTTTTGGATCACTTTGTTGCTTCAACCCTTTTTCCTCAACAATTATTTGAGGATCTATGTCACCATCCAGCATTAATTCAAATATTGTCTTAGCAATTTTACCAGAAATAGTTCCGTTTTTAATTAAATTAATCAATTTTGCTAAATTTTTTGCACTTATTGGACTTTGAGCAATTTCAATATTTTTATTATTTAAAACAGCAAATAATTCCCCTGTTATCCAATTTACAGCTAGTTTCATATCACGGTTTTTACCCATTTTAGCAACAACTTCTTCAAAATATTTAGCTGTTTCAATATCAGAGACTAGTATAGTTGCTTCATAAGGAGAGATTTTAAACTCATCAATAAACCTTTTCTTTTTTTCATCTGGTAATTCAGGGATTTCAGATTTCAGTTGATCAATAAATTTATCCGTAATTTCTAGTGGAAGTAAATCTGGATCTGGAAAGTATCTATAATCATGAGCATCTTCTTTTGACCTCATTGATCTTGTTTCATTTTTTTTTGTATCAAAAAGTCTTGTTTCTTGATCTATTTCCTCACCTTCTTCTAATAAATCAACCTGTCTATTTGCTTCATAAATAATTGCCATTTGCATAAACTTTATAGAATTAACATTTTTTATTTCACATCTTGTTCCTAAATCTGTTGAGCCTTTTATTCTTACAGACACATTAACATCAGCTCTCAATGATCCTTCTTGCATGTTCCCATCGCAAGTTCCTAAATATCTCATAATAGATCTAAGTTTTTTTATATAAGCATTCACTTCATCTGGTGATCTTAAATCAGGCTTACTAACAATCTCCATTAAAGCTACACCTGATCTATTTAGATCAACTAGCGTGTTACTTGGATCAACATCATGAATACTTTTTCCTGCATCTTGCTCTAAATGTAATCTTTCTATTCCAACTTGTTTTTGACCTTCGGGCATATCCAAAATAACATTGCCCTCACCCACAATTGGGTATTTATATTGTGAAATTTGATACCCCTGAGGTAAATCAGCATAAAAATAATTCTTCCTATCAAAAACAGACTTATTATTGATCTTAGCTTTTAAACCAATACCAGTTTTTATAGCTTGTTTAACACAATATTCATTAATTACTGGAAGCATTCCTGGAAATGCTGCATCAACTAAACTTACTTGAGTGTTAGGTTCGGCACCAAATTTTGTAGAAGAAGACGAAAAAAGTTTTGAATTTGATGTTACTTGAGCATGAACTTCAAGTCCTATAACAACTTCATAAACATTATCATTTCGCTCAATTAAATATTCTGAATTATTTTTAGACATTATTCCATCCACCAATCAGTTATATTATTTTTATAATTGATTTTTTCCTCCATTGAATAAGCAATATTTAAAACTGTTTGTTCATCAAACGGTTTACCTATTATTTGTAAACCTAATGGATAATTATTTTTATCTGTACCTGCTGGTATTGAAATTCCAGGTAAACCTGCAAGATTTACTGGGACAGTAAATATATCATTTAAATACATTGAAACTGGATCATTAGATTTTTCTCCAATTTTAAATGCAGAACTAGGTGTTGAAGGTGTCAAAATTGCATCAACTTTATTATAAGCTTGATCAAAATCTTGTTTAATTAATTGTCTAACCTTTTGAGCTTTAAGATAGTAAGCATCATAATATCCAGAAGATAAAACATAGGTGCCTATCATTATCCTTCTCTTTACTTCTTCGCCAAAACCTTCTGATCTAGTTTTTTCATACATATCAATCAAACTTTCTCCGGAAGATCTTAAACCATATTTAACACCATCATATCTTGCTAAATTAGATGAAGCTTCTGCCGGTGCTACAATATAATAAGTTGGTAATGCATAACTTGTGTGAGGTAATGAAATGTCAATTATTTCAGCTCCACAATCTTTTGCATATTCAATACCTTTTTTCCAAAGACTCTCAATTTCACCTGGCATCCCATCAACTCTGTATTCTTTTGGGATTCCAATTTTTATACCTTTGATATTTTTAGTTAAATCAGATGAATAATTATTTCTTTTAAAATCAATTGACGTTGAATCTTTTTCATCAAATGATGAGATCACTTCTAAAAGAATGGAGCTATCTTTGACATCTTTACTCATAGGACCTGCTTGGTCTAGAGATGATGCGAAAGCAACAATTCCATATCTTGAACAACTTCCATAGGTAGGTTTTAGACCCACGGTTCCAGTAAATGAGGCTGGCTGCCTAATAGATCCTCCAGTATCAGTACCTATTGTTACAGGTGTTAAATTTGCTGCTAAAGCGGATGAAGAACCACCAGATGATCCACCTGGAACTAAATCCTTTGCAATTGGGTTTTGAACATTACCAAAAAAACTTGTTTCATTTGATGAGCCCATTGCAAATTCATCACAATTAAGTTTACCAAGCAAAATACCACCTTCATTCCATATATTTTGTGTTACGGTAGACTCATAGCTGGGTACAAAATTGTTTAAGATATTGCTCCCAGCTGTTGTTCTTACTTCATTTGTACAAAATAGATCTTTTACAGCAATTGGAATGCCTGGAAGTTTTAAATCAAAATTTGGTTTGTTATCAAAATCTTTTGAAAGTTTAAGACAATTTTCAAAATTTTCAGTTACATATGCATTAAGTTTTTTTGACTTTTCAGATCTATCAATAAAAGATTTTGCAACTTCATTTGATGATATTTTCTTTTCTTTAATATTTTTAATTAATTCAAAAAGGCTTAAGGATGTTATATCTGTCATTACTCAACTACTTTCGGAACAACAAAAAAATCTTCATTTTTTTCAGGAGAATTTTTAAGAATTTTTTCTCTTATATTATCGCTAGTTATTTTATCTTCTCTGAATCTTAACGTTGTTTCAGCTATAGAGGTTAATGGTTCAACATTCTCAGTTTTTAGCTCATTTAATTTTTCAATAAATTCAAATATAGAATTCATATCATTTGCCAATTTTTCAGCTTTTTTCTCTTCAAGTGAGATCCTTGCTAATTTTGATATGTGTTTTACAGTTTTAAGATCTATCGTCATATGGTAAAAAATAATGTCGCAAAGTACCACTTAAGTTAAAAATATACAATATGATCACAATTAATGAATTCAAAAACAAATTATCAAGTGGTTCAAGATTATTGGGTATAGATTTAGGCACAAAAAGGATTGGGATTGCAATAAGTGATTATAATCAAAAAATTGCCACCCCCCTTCAAACCTTAAATAAATCTAAAAAAGATAAATTAATTGATGAGCTTGAAAGTATCATTACAGAATATAACATCAAAGGAATTATTATAGGTAATCCAATAAATATGGATGGCACTTACGGAAAATCTTCACAATCAGCAAAAGATATAGCAGTCAATATTTCAAATAAAATTGATATTCCTGTGTCTTTGTGGGATGAAAGATTATCTACTGTTGGTGCTTTCAATTTATCAAGTGAATTAGATATAAATGTCAGTAAAAGAGAGAAAGATATTGATAAGTTTGCAGCAGCTTTTATTTTACAAGGCGCTTTAGATTATATTCAAAATTAATGGTTGCATAGTTTACACTATATAGTTATAGAGTTAATTTTAATGGCAGCTATATCAAAAAAAGCTATTAAAATATCTCAAAAACATTTGTTAGGTATCCAGGATTTATCTGTTAGCGATGTTACCACTATCCTTAATGAAGCTTCTAAATTCATAGAATTAAATAAAAGTAAAAATAAAAAAATTGATATTTTAAAAGGAAAAACTCAAATAAACTTATTTTTTGAGCCATCAACGAGAACACAGAGCTCGTTCGAATTAGCAGGAAAAAGATTGGGTGCAGATGTAATGTCAATGAATATTACAAATTCTGCTATCAAAAAAGGTGAAACGTTAATAGATACTGCTATGACGTTAAATGCAATGCACCCAGACATTATTGTTATTAGACACCAAGACTCAGGTGCTTGTAACCTTCTATCTCAAAAAGTTAATTGTGCAGTACTTAACGCAGGTGATGGTAGAAGAGAACATCCAACGCAGGCATTATTGGATGCTTTAACAATTATAAATAGAAGAAAAAAAATAGAAGGTCTAAAAATTGCAATATGTGGAGATATACTACATTCAAGGGTTGCAAGATCAAATATTTATCTTCTAAACATGTTGGGTGCAGAAGTAAATATCGTAGCCCCTAGCAATTTGATGCCAAATGAAATTGAAAAATTTGGTGTAAATATTTTTTCTGATATGAAAAAAGGCGTTAAAAATTGCGACATAGTAATGATGTTAAGATTACAAAATGAAAGAATGACCAGCTCATTTCTATCATCAAACAGAGAATACTATGAGTATTATGGCTTAACACCTGATAAAATTCAATATGCTAAAGAAGATGCTTTAATAATGCACCCAGGACCAATGAATAGAGGAATTGAAATTGATACTAACCTAGCAGACGATATAAATAAAAGTGTAATAAAAGAACAAGTTGAATTAGGTGTAGCAGTAAGGATGGCCTGCTTAAAAATTTTTTGTGAATAAATGAAAAAAAAATACTTTATAAATGCAAATATAATAGATCCTCATAACTCTTTGAATGAAGTTGGAGGAATAATAATTGGAGAAAATGGAAAAATTGAAGCTATCGGAAAAAAAGTAAATACAAATAACATTCCATCTAGAGAAAAAGTAATAGATTTAAATGGAAAATACATATTTCCAGGCATTGTAGATATGAGAGTTTTTGTTGGCGAACCAGGATATGAATATAAGGAGAATTTTAGAACCCTTAGTGAAGCTGCTTTATCAGGTGGTGTAACATCAGTTGTTACAATGCCTAATACAAACCCAGTAATTGATAATGTCTCAATAGTTGATTTTCTTAAAAGAAGAGGAAGAGATAAATCAAAAATTAATATTTATCCAACGGCTGCATTAACAGTAAAAGCAGAAGGAGAAAATATGACTGAATTCGGCTTATTACAGAGTAAAGGAATAATTGGTTTCACGGATGGAGTAAAAACAATTCAAAATCCTAGAATTATGAATAGGATTATGAATTCAGCATCAGATTTAAAATCCTTAATAATACAACATGCAGAAGATGCAGAATTATCAAAAGATGGAATGATTAATGATGGCATCATAGCAACAAAACTTGGTCTCCAAGGAATTCCAATAAGTGCTGAATTGTTAATTATAGAAAGAGACTTAACATTGTTAGAATATAATAGTTGTAGGTATCATATTTCTCAGATTTCATCTGCTAACTCTGTAGATATAATCAGAGAAAGAAAAAATAAAGTAAAATTCAGCTGTGGTGTTTCAATAAACAATTTATCATTAAATGAAAATGACATCGGTGATTTCAAAACTTTTTTAAAATTATCACCTCCTTTGAGAACAGAAACTGATAGAAACACTTTAGTTCAGGGATTAAATGATGAAACAATTGATGTTATTGTTTCTGATCATAAACCAGAAGATGAAGAAAATAAAAGATTAACTTTTGCTCAAGCAGAAACTGGCGCATCTGGAATTGAAACTTTATTGCCTCTAAGCTTAGAATTATATCATAATGGATCAGTTGATTTGGAAAAAATAATAAAAGCTTTAACATCAAAACCTGCAGAAATACTTAAAATAAATAAAGGTAATTTATCGACAGGAAATGATGCTGATTTTTGTATTGTAGATATAAATAAACCTTGGGTTGTTAGAAAAGAGAAATTAATATCAAAATCAAAGAATACCCCTATTGAAGACAAAAAACTTCAAGGTAAAGTAATAAGTACATTTGTTAATGGCGAAGAATTATTTAAATCTGAATAATGGATTATATTATAATAGCTTTAGTATCTTATCTATTTGGCTCTATACCTTTTGGATATCTATTTACAAAAATTTTACTTAAAAAGGATATTAGAAATGTAGGATCAGGAAATATTGGTGCCACAAATGTTTTAAGAACTGGTAATAAGTCATTGGGTTATTTAACACTTGTTTTGGATATAACAAAAGCTGTTGTGCCTGTTATCTATATAAAGTTCAATTATCCTGATTTAGTGTATATATCTGCACTTTGTGCATTTTTAGGACATTTATTCCCTGTTTGGTTAAAATTTAAAGGTGGGAAAGGTGTTGCAACTTTTGTTGGAATTTTGATTTCAATAAATATTTATTATGCATTAGTTTTCGGAACTATTTGGATTTTAACTTTTTTAATATCAAAATATTCGTCTCTATCCTCATTGTTTGCTTCTATTTCGATACCTTTATACTTATTAATAATTAATAAGGGTAACATAATTTTTTTCATTATTATGTTTGTTTTAATTTTTTATACACATAGAGAAAATATAAAAAGATTAATAAACAAAGAAGAAACCAAGAGTAAAATTTATTAATTTGACAGATTAATAGTTATAAGTAGTTTGACTAATTATGAATCTTGTAATTGTTGAAAGTCCTGCAAAAGCTAAAACTATAAATAAATATCTAGGTTCAGATTATACAGTGTTGGCAAGTTATGGTCATATTAGAGACCTTCCTTCAAAAAATGGTTCTGTCGATCCGGAAAATTCTTTTAAAATGATTTGGGAAGTAGATAGTTTCTCAAAAAAATATTTAAAAGAAATTACCGATACAGCTAAAAATTCTGAAAAAATTATTTTAGCTACTGACCCAGATAGAGAAGGTGAAGCAATTGCTTGGCATGTCAAAGAGTTTTTAAATGAAAAAAAACTTCTTAAAGATAAAAAGGTTGAACGTGTGGTTTTTAATGAAATAACTAAAAAAGCTGTAACTAACGGTATAGACAATCCAAGAAATATAGAAAATGAACTTGTTGACGCTTATATGGCAAGAAGAGCGCTTGATTATTTAGTAGGTTTTAATATATCGCCAATTCTTTGGACAAAATTACCAGGATCGAAATCAGCAGGAAGAGTTCAATCAGTTGCTCTTAGATTGTTAACTGAAAGAGAGCATGAAATAGAAATTTTTAAACCAGAGGAATTTTGGTCACTAAGCCTAAATTTCATAACAAAGGAAAATCTAAATATAAGTACATATATCACTCAGTTAGATGGTAAAAAAATTGATAAATTTTCTTTTAAAAATAAAGAAGATATTAATAATGCTTTAGATTTAATTAAAAATAAAAAATATAATATCACAGATATAATATCTAAAATTTATACACGAAACCCCTCTGGTCCTTTTACGACTTCTACTTTACAGCAAACATCATCAAGCAAACTTGGTTTTGGTGCCTCTAGAACAATGCAAATCGCCCAAAGACTATATCAAGGTATTGATATTGATGGAGAAACTGTTGGATTAATTACGTATATGCGGACAGATGGAACTAATATATCAAAAGATGCTGTAGCTACTTTTAGAAATTTCATTACACAAAATTATGGTGAAAAATATTTGCCACCTAGCCCTTTGAATTATTCAGGCAAAAAGGCCAAAAATGCTCAAGAAGCTCATGAAGCTATCAGACCAACAGACATTGGTAGAGTCCCTGAAGATATGAAAAAATATTTAAGCACAGATCAATACAAACTTTACAACTTAATATGGTCAAGATCATTATCCTCACAAATGGAGTCAGCAAAATTTGATAGGAAAACTATAACAATTATGTCTGAAGATAATAAAAATATATGTAAAGCCAGTGGTTCAACATTAAAATTTGATGGCTTTTTAAAGGTTTCAAGATTAGAAGAAAATAAAGATGATGAAAACATATTACCAGAGGTTGTTAAAAGTGAAGTAGAGTTTAAAGATTTTACAGATGAACAACATTTCACTCAACCACCACCAAGATATTCCGAAGCAAGTCTTGTTAAAAAATTAGAAGAATTAGGAATTGGAAGACCTTCAACATATGCAAGTATTATATCAGTAATTTCAAATAGAGGTTATGCTGATATAGAAAACAAAAGATTTTTTCCAACAGACAGGGGTAAATTGCTTTCTGCTTTTCTTGAAAAATTATTTTCTAAATATGTTGATTATGATTTTACTGCTAAGTTAGAAGATCAATTAGACGATATTACAGCTGGCAAAGAAAATTGGATTAAGGTCTTAGAAGAATTTTGGAGAGATTTTAATTTAAATGTAACAGATGTTAAAGAAAAACGAACTAGAGAAGTTTTAGACATGCTCAACGAGAGTTTAGGCTCATTAATATTTGAAGTCGATAAAGATGGAAAAATTAATAGAAAATGTAAATTATGTGATAGTGGTCAATTAAGTTTAAAAAATAGTTTTCGTGGTGGTGCTTTTATTGGATGTTCAAATTATCCAGATTGTAAATTTACACGACCTCTTTCAAAGTCAAAAGCAGCCCAACAATTGACCTTAGCAGAGCCAAAATTAATTGGTCAAAATGATATAGGTAAAGACATATATTTAAAAAACGGAAGATTTGGTCCCTACCTTCAATATGAAAAAGAAATTGATGATATTGAAGAAAAAAAAAAGAAAAAGAAAAAATTAAAAAAAGAAGAAAATAATTTTAAGAATGTATCTATCCCCAAGGGAATTGATATTAAAAGTATAGATTTAGATAGAGCAAAATATTTATGCTCACTTCCAATTAGTCTAGGTAAAAATCCTGAAAATGATAAGGATATTACAGTAAATGTTGGTCGTTTTGGGCCTTATTTAAAGTGTGAAAATAAATCTGCACGTTTAGAAAATGTTGAAGAAATATTTAGCATTGGTCTTAATAGAGCTGTGACACTAATAGCTGAGGCAAAGCCTGGAAGAATATCATCATCTTTGATTAAAGATCTTGGTGAACACCCCGAAGATAAAAAACCTGTAAGAATTATGAAAGGCCAATATGGGCCTTATATAAAATACAAATCACTAAACGCTACTATACCTGAAGAAAAAGACCCAATTGAATTAACAATGGAGGAAGCTCTTATTTTAATTGAGAAAAGAAAAGAGTACGATAAGAATAAAAATAAAAAGAAAGGTAAATAATGTCTATTGAAGCAAAAATAAAAGAAATGGGTCTAGTTCTACCAAAAGCTACTGATCCTGTTGGTTCATATGTTGCCACAAAAATTTTTAGCAATTTACTTTATATTTCTGGACAAATATCAATTGATGCTGATGGACAATTAATTAAAGGTAAAGTTGGAAAAGATTTTAATACGGAACAAGCTTACAAAGCAGCACAAAGATGTGCATTAAATATAATTGCTCAAGCTAAAAAGGCATGCTCAGATGATTTATCAAGAATTAAATCATGTGTTAAATTAACAGGTTTTGTGAATTCTACTGATGACTTTATAGAACAACCTAAAGTAGTTAATGGAGCATCAGATTTAATCAAAGATATCTTTGGAGATAATGGCGCACATACACGTGCTGCTGTGAGTACTAATAGTTTGCCTTTAGGTGTTGCAGTTGAAGTTGATGCAATATTCGAGATTAAATAGTTATCTGCCTATACTATAATATTTGATATTTTTATTTTTCATTTTTGAAGGAGAATATAAATTTCTTAAATCGTAAATCTTAAATTTTTTCTTATTATTTAACTTATTAAAGTTAAGCTGTTTAAACTCATTCCACTCTGTATGAATTATTATAAGGTCACTTTTTATGCATGCATCTTTGATATTATTAAAATAAGATACTTTCTTCATATCAAAATTGTTTTTAATTCCTGTAGGTTCATAGTATGAAACTTTTGCACCTTTTTTAGTCAAATATGGGATTAATTTTAGAGATGCCGAGTCTCTCATATCATCAGTACCAGCCTTAAAAGTAACACCCAAAAATGTAATTTTTTTATTTTTCATTTTATTATTTAATATTTGTTTAATATTATTTAATAAATATTTGTACCTATTATCGTTAGAATAAATTGTTGATTTAACTATTGATAAATTGGTTTTAAATTTTTTTGAGGTAGAAACTAATGCACGTGTATCTTTTGGAAAACAAGAACCACCATAACCTGGTCCAGCTCTTAAAAATCTTCCTCCAATTCTTTCATCAGATCCCATACCAACTGAAATATCAGTAACATCAACATTAAGTTTTTCACATAAATTTGAAATTTCATTTATAAAAGTAATTTTTGTTGCTAGAAATGCATTAGATGCATATTTTATAACCTCTGCTGCACGTCTTGATGTATTGAAATATCTTCCCTTCTTTTTAATAATTGGAGAATATAAATTTTTTAAAACATTATTGGCCTTTTTACTGTTGGTTCCAACTACAACTCGGTCAGGAAACATGAAATCTCTGATAGCTTCACCTTCTCTCAGAAATTCTGGATTTGAAACAACATCAAACAATTTTTTATTATTTTTTTTTGTTAAAAAATTTTGAATTTTATCACCTGTAGTTACTGGAACTGTGGATTTAGTGACTATTATTTTATATTTATTTAAATTCTTTTTTATATCCATTATAACTTGATAAACATATTTCAAATCAGCTTGATTAGTTTTAGGATTGGTAGGAGTACCAACACATATAAATATAAGATCTGATTTTCTAATTGACGTGGATATATTTGTTGAAAATTGCAACCTTTTTTGCTTCAAATTTCGTTTAATAAGTTCATCTAAACCGGGTTCATAGATTGGCATTTCTCCATTTTTAAGTTTAGAAATCTTATTTGAGTTATTATCAACACAAATAACATTATTACCAAGTTCAGCAAAACATGTTCCACTTACTAATCCTACATAGCCTGCTCCTATCACACATATTTTCATAATTTTGCTATTTCTAATGTTGAATTAATGTAGCCATTCATAGAGCCACAATCTAAATATTTTCCAGAAAATTTATGACCAATAAATAGTGATTTATTGTCAATCATTGTTTTAATTGAGTCGGTAATATGTATCTCCCCACCTTTTCCTTTTGTTTGGCTTTTTAAAATTTTAAAAATATTCTTGCTCAGTATATATCTTCCAATTACAGCGTTATTTGATGGCGCTTCTTTTGTGTTTGGTTTTTCAATAACATTAGATATTACAAAGTTTTGTTTATTCAGTTTTTCTGATATTGAATATATGCCCCAACGATTTACATTATTTTTTTTAACTGTCATACTAGCCATTATTGAGGCTTTGTATTTTTTGTGTAATTTAATCATATCCTTAGAACAATTTCTTTTCATGATTAAATCATCCGGCAAGAGCATTAAAAAAAATTTATTTTTAATAAATTTTTTTGTCTTTAATACAGCATCACCGGTACCTAAAGGTTTGTTTTGATAAACAAATTTAATTTTTTTTTTATACTTTAAAATTTTTTTGTATTCTTTAATTATACGTGGATCTTTTTTCTTTTTAATGAGTGATTTATAAAATTTGTCATTATAAAAATATTTCTTTATCATCTCTTTTTTTTTAGAAATAATAAAGATTATTTCTGTGATTCCAGCATCTATACATTCATCAAGAATATACTCGATACCGGGCTTTCCATTTATAGGTAATAGTTCTTTCGCAAAAACACTGGTTAAAGGTAAAAGTCTTGTCCCTAATCCAGCCAGAGGAATAATGGCTTGTTTAATCATAAAGATAATTTATTTATAAGCATATATTTAAAATATGAAAATAATTACAAGTATTTTTGATTTAAATAAAGAGATTAAAGACTATAAAAATGTAGGATTTGTGCCTACAATGGGTGGAATACATGCTGGTCATAAATCTTTAATAAAAGCTTCGCAAAATAATAAAAGTAAAACTATTGTAAGTATTTTTGTAAATCCTACTCAATTTAACAAAAGAGATGATTTCAAAAAATATCCAAGAAATATTAGGAAAGATATCGCTATATTAAAAAAAATGAATGTAGAATATTTGTTCAAGCCAAATGCCAGAGAAATATACAAATTTAAAGCTAAGAAATTTAATTTAAAAAAAAAAGATAAGATATTGTGTGCTAAATTTAGAACTGGTCATTTCGAAGGTGTTTTAAATGTGATGAATAGACTGATGACTATTGTAAAATCAAAAGATTTGTATATGGGTGAAAAAGATTATCAGCAGTTATATTTAATAAAAAAATTTTTGTCTAAAAAGTTTAAAGCAAGGATTAATTCATGTCCTACTGTAAGAACAAATAAAAATGTTGCATTATCTACACGAAATAAATTATTAAAAACAAATTCCATTAAAAAAGCTGCAGAAATTGCATTATTTTTAAAAAAAATAAAGTATAAGTCCAAATTACATGGTCCTAAATTGGCTTTTAATTTAACTGATTATAAAAAAAAATTAGAAAATAAATACAATATTAAAATAGATTATTTAGAATTTAGAGACGAAAAAAATTTAAAGCTTAACAATTTTAAAAACAATTATAGACTATTTGTAGCTTATAATATCGACAATGTTAGATTAATTGATAATTTTTAATTATAGAAAGTAAGCCCCAACACCTAAAAATGAGACAAAACCAATGACGTCAGTTATTGTAGTAACAAAAACACTTGATGATATTGCGGGATCAATATTTATTTTTTTTAGAGTTACTGGTATTAAAATTCCAAAAAGTCCAGCAACTATCATCGTCAAGACCATTGAAATTGATATTATTAATGCAAGCTGAATGTCATTAAACCAGAAGTAAACAATTACTGAACTTATAATTGCAAAGATAATTCCGTTTAAAACACCTATATTAAATTCTTTAATTATATTATTAGTAAAATTATTCTTTGTTAAATCTTGTGTTGCCAATGATCTAACTGTAACAGCCAAAGTTTGCATACCAGCATTTCCACCCATAGAAGCAACAATCGGCATTAAAAAAGCTAATACTACCATTTGTTCAATTGTTGCTCCAAATAAACTAATACAATAAGTTGCGAGAAAAGCTGTAAATAAGTTTAATAATAACCAGTTGAATCTACGTTTTGTCTTTGTAATTACTCCATCTGTTATTTCTTCATCTCCAACACCAGCTAGTCTTAAAGCATCCTCCTCAGCTTCCTCTTTAAGAACTGTCAATACATCATCATAGGCAATCATACCTACTAATTTATCATTTTTGTCTGTCACCGCTGCTGAACTCAAATTATAATTTTCGAATAAGTTACCTACCTCTTCTTTATCCATATCAACAGGAATTAAAAGCTGAGACTCTGACATAATAGACATCATTTTTGTGTCTCTAGATGTTCTTAAAACTTTTGAGGATGGCACAGTACCAATTGGTTTGAAATCCTGGTCTACTATGAAAATTTCAAGAAATTCTTCAGGAAGATCCTTGTTTTCACGAAGATAATCAATTGTTTGACCCACAGACCAATTGCTTGGTATTGCTGTAAATTCTCTCTGCATAATTCGTGCAGCGGAGTCTTCGGGATAACTTAAACTTTCAAGTAAAGCAAACCTATCTTTTGGAGGAAGCGATCCTAAGATTGTATTTTTATCTTTTTCATCAACATTTTCTAAAATTTTGATTGCATCATCCGATTCTAAATTTTTTAAAATATTAACAATGGTATCTGACGATAAATAATTAATTAATTCAGATTGTATAGACTCATTTAGTTCAATAAAAACTTCTGGATCAACTTTAAAATTATTTAATTTAAGTAAACTTTCTCTATCGTTTTCATTTAAATGTTCAATAATATCAGCTGCATCTGCAGGGTGCATATCATTAAAAGAACTAGTGATAAATTCTGCATCATTTGAGGAAATCTTTTCAGTTACAACTTTTATGAATTCTTTATTAAATTCAAAGTTAACTTTTTTATCTTTAATTTTTTTTACTAAAGTCATAAATTTATCTATAATTTAGTTGGCACTATTAATACAAAATATTAATATTACAAATTTATAATTATGATTGAGATCAAAAAGTCAATAAAACCAATAAAATATGAGAATGCGATTTCATTATTAGAGAAAAGATTAAATGAAATTCATACAAAAAAGAATAAAGAACTTATATGGATTTTAGAGCATGAAGAAGTTTATACAGCTGGAACTAGTTATAATAATAATGAATTATTAGATAAATCAATAAAACTTATTAAAACAAATAGAGGTGGAAAAATAACCTATCATGGTCCTGGTCAGCTAGTTTTTTATTTTGTTATTGATTTAAATAAGAGAGATAAAAATATTAGAAAACTTATTTCTTCAGTAGAAAATACTATAATTGCCACTTTAAAAGAATTTAAAATTAATGCTTTTGCAGATAGAAAAAATATTGGCATCTGGCATAAAAGAAAATTAAAAAATAAAACTAAAATTGAAAAAATAGCAGCCATAGGCATTAAAGTAAAAAAATGGATTGCCTACCATGGTTTTGCAATAAATATAAATAATAACCTAGATGTATACGAAAAGATAATCCCTTGTGGCATTAAAGATAAGGAAGTCACAAATCTTATTAAAATCAAAGAACAAAAGTATGATTTTATATCAAATATATTAATTAAAAATTTTTTGAAAGAAATTAAAAATTAAGTCTTTTTGCTTTAAGCATATTTCTAAAATACTCAGGTGGTGTAGCTCTAAATTTGTATTTTTTTTCATTCATTTTAAATTTAATTTCATAAGAATGAAGCATAAGGTTTTTATTGTTTTTTTGTATTTTGTAAGAATTATATTTTTTATCACCTATAATTGAGTGACCTAAATCAAATAATTGTTTTCTTAACTGATGTTTTCTTCCAGTAATTGGTTTTAATTGTATGAAGGTAGAGTTAATATTTTTATCTAAAATTTCATAATTTGTCTCTGCGGTTTCAATTATTTTTTTTGTATCATCATATCTTATAAGATTATGTTTAATTAAACCTTTATCTTTCATGGTAATTTCTCCATGACATATTGCAATATAGGTCTTATAAATTTTTCTTAATCTAAACAATGATGTTAGTAGTTGTGCAGTTGGTCTATTTTTTGCTATTAAAAATACTCCTGAAGTTTCTTTATCTAATCTATGGACAGAATAAGGTTTTTGATCTTTAAAAATTTCACTATTAGAAAAAATATCTATTAAGTTTTTTTTGGATTTTGTCCCACCTTGTACAGATATACCTGCTTGTTTGTTTAGAGCAATAAAGTCATCATTATTTTCAATTATAAAACCTTCATTTTCCTTAATAATTGTAACTGAGGGTTTAAATTTTATCTTTTTATTTACTTGTTCTTTTTTAATTTCAAAATTGTGAAGTTCGATCTTATCGTTAATTTTAAGTTTAATAGAACTCTTAATTTTATTTTTATTAAGTTTAATTTTACCAATTCGAAGATTTTTCTCTATTAAGCTTTGAGGAATAGTTTCAAAGTGTTGACGAAGAAATCTATCAATACGCATACCTGCATACGTAGCATCTACGTTGATAGTTTTTTTCATACTGAATATTGTTTAGGCTGTAGCTTCTTTTGTTATTTCTACTTTTTTATCAATAGCTTTAGATGTTTCTGTTTTCTTTTTATCTACTTTTTTTGCTTCTATATCTCGATCTACAAATTCTATAACTGCCATTGGTGCATTATCTCCATATCTAAAGCCTGCTTTAATAATTCTTGTATATCCACCTTTTCTATTTTCATACCTTTTGGACAGTGTTTTAATAATTTTACTTGCTGAGGCTACATCTTGAAGTTTAGAAATCAAAGTTCTATTATTTTGAAGCGTATCCTTCTTTCCTAAAGTGATTAACCTATCTGCCTGTGGTTTTAAAACCTTTGCTTTTGGAAGTGTTGTGGTAATTTGTTCATACTTCACAAGAGAATTAAGCATATTCTTTATTAATGCTTTTCTATGTTCAGAAGTTCTATTGAGCTTTTTGTAGCCCATTTTATGTCTCATTAAATAGCTTCCTCAAGTTTTTTAGATAATTCAGCAATATTGTCTGGCGGCCAATTTGGTATTTCCATACCTAAATATAATGACATTCCAGTCAATACTTCTTTAATCTCATTTAATGATTTTCTGCCAAAATTGGGGGTTCTTAGCATTTCACCCTCTGATTTTTGGACCAAATCGCCAATATAAATTATATTGTCATTTTTCAAACAATTCATTGATCTAACAGACAGTTCTAGTTCATCTACTTTTCTTAGTAAATTTTTATTAAATTCAGGCTCTGTTGGTTGTTCTCTTACTATTACTTCTTGTGGTTCATCAAAGTTAACAAACATTCCTAATTGATCTTGAAATATTCTTGCTGAGTAAGCAACTGCATCTTCTGCAGAAATTGATCCGTTTGTTTCAACTTCCATAGTTAATTTATCATAATCTAGCGCTTTACCTTCTCTAGCAGTACTTATTGAATAAGAAACCTTTTTAACTGGACTGAATAGTGAATCTATTGCTATTAGGCCCAATGGAGGCTCTTCTGGTTTATTCATGTCAGCTGAAACATACCCTTTGCCATTGCTAACAGTCATTTCCATATGGAAATTAGTGTTTTCATCTAAGTTGCATATTACTAGATCTGGGTTAAGAATTTCTATATCACCTGATGTTGTAATATTTGAAGCTTTAATCTCACCTGGTCCTTTTGCATCTAGAACCAATTTGCTCACAGTTTCAGAATTACTCTTAAGTGCTAGAGATTTAACATTTAAAACTATGTCTGTAACATCTTCTCTAACTCCTTTAATTGAAGTAAATTCATGCAATACTCCGTCAATTTGTATTGCTGTAACCGCTGTACCTCTTATAGATGATAGAAGAATTCTTCTTAATGAGTTACCAAGTGTTAAGCCGTATCCTTTTTCTAATGGCTCTGCTATTATTTTTGCGTAAGATTTATCTTCACTTAAGTTAACATCAAGCTTTGGTGGTTTTATAAGAGATTTCCAATTTTTTATATTCACTTCAGTTGTATCCATTTTATACTCTCCTTTTTTTTGGCGGTCTTGCACCGTTATGCGGCATTGGGGTTGTGTCTTTAATAGAAATAATTTTAAAACCTCTAGCCTGTAGCGCACGTAATGCAGTTTCTCTTCCAGACCCAGGACCTTTTACCTCAACAGATAAAATTTTCATTCCAACCTCAAGTGCTTTAGCAGCAGCAGAATCTGCAGCTACTTGCGCTGCATAAGGCGTTGATTTTCTAGAACCTTTAAAACCTTTTTGACCAGCAGAGGCCCATGATATCACATTACCATTTGTATCTGCAATTGTCACAATTGTATTATTAAAAGTTGATTGAACATAAGCAATTCCATTTAATATGTTTTTTTTATTTTTTTTCTTTTTTGAATAAGAGCTTTTTTTTGGCTTACTAATAGTTTCAGTTGTTTGATTCTTATTATCTATTTTATCTTTCGCCATTCTATTTTTTAAGTGGAGTTAATTTTTTACCAGCAATAGCAATTGCTTTTCCCTTACGTGTACGTGCATTACATCTGGTTCTTTGCCCTCTAACAGGCAATTTTTTCCTATGCCTGGAACCACGGTATGAGGCAAGGTCAATTAGTCTTTTAATATTTAAGGAAGTATCCCTTCTTAAGTCACCTTCAACAGTAAATTTTTGATCTATAAATTCTCTGATCTTTAAAATTTCATCGTCTGTTAACTCATTTACCCTTTTTGTATCTGGTATTTCTAGTGATTGACAAATATCATTAGAGTTCTTTTCACCAATTCCATATATATAAGTTAGACCAATTCTAACTAATTTATTTTGTGGTAAGTTTACACCTGCTATACGAGCCATATTATTGAGATAAAAATTTAGCCTTTTATATAAGAAGTTCTTTTAAAGTCAATGTCTTAAACAGACAGAATTTGTTCAATTTTAGTAGATATTCCAGCAATTTCCTCACTTCCATCAATTTCATAAAAATTTACATTTTTAATGTAAAAATCTAACACGGGTTTGGTTGTCTCCATATATGTATCATATCTTTTAAGTATAGTAGCTAAATTATCATCAGCTCTATTCTCAAGAAGGCTTCTTTTTTCAATTCTTTTTATGACAGTTTCTTTTTTAACATTTAAAAAAAAAATAAAATCTATTTTTTGGCTTGAGTTTTTTAACAATATATCCAAGTTTTTCGCCTGACTTAATGATCTTGGATATCCATCAAATATTAATTTGTTTTTTTTTTGTGGATCGTTGACAATTTTTTTTATCAATTCATTTACAATTTCATCTGTAGCAAAGTCACCTTTTGAAATTATATTTTCAATATCTTTACCTACACTTGTTTGATTTTTTACTTCTGTTCTTAAAAGATCACCTGTTGAGACTTGAAAAAGATTAAATTTTTTTACAATATTAATTGCTTGTGTACCTTTACCTGCTCCTGGTGGTCCAAAAATAATAACATTCACTTAGACTATCTTCCAAATTTTGTTTTCTTTATTAGTTGCTCATATTGTGAACTCATTAATCTTGTTTGAACCTGAGTAACAGTATCAATAGCAACTACTACAACAATCAATACAGATGCTCCACCTAAATAGAATGGTATCGGATAATTAGCTATTAAAAATTCAGGCATCAAACAAACTAGTGTTAAATACAAAGCTCCAATAGTTGTTAATCTAGTTAGAATTACATCTATATATATTGCAGTGCTCTCACCAGGCCTAATTCCGGGAATAAATCCACCATACTTTCTCAAATTTTCAGCTGTTTCATTTGGATTAAAAGTTATAGATGTATAAAAAAAAGTAAAAAAAATAATTCCAGAAGCATATAACATCATATATAAAGGTTGACCTTGTGAGAAATATGACGAAATATTTAGAAAAGTTTCATTTTGTGAAACATTAAAATTAGAAAATGTTACCGGCAATAATAGTAAAGCTGATGCAAAAATTGCTGGAATAACTCCTGCTGAATTTATTTTAAGAGGTAAGTGTGAAGATTCACCTCCATACATTTTATTACCCATCTGTCTTTTAGGGTAATTTATTAAAATTTTCCTTAGCGCCCTCTCCATAAAGACAATAAATAATATTGTTAGAACAAGTAAAACAAATATTAATATTATCATTACAGTTGAAATAGCGCCAGTTCTACCTAATTCAAATGTTGTAACTAAAGCTCTAGGAATTTCAGCTACTATTCCTGAAAAAATAATTAATGAAATACCGTTACCAATACCTCTTTGAGTTATTTGCTCTCCTAACCACATTAAAAAAATCGTTCCTGCAACAATTGTTGTTACTGTAGAAATTTTAAAAAATGCGCCTGGATTAATTACTAGGTCTGCTGATGACTCCAAACCAACTGATAAACCATAGCCTTGGACAGTTGCCAATAAAACCGTACCGTATCTTGTTATTTGAGTAATTTTTTGTCTACCTATTTCACCTTGTGCTTTAAGATTTTTAAAATATTCAGTGACACCAGTTAATAATTGGATAATAATTGATGAAGAAATATAGGGCATTATTCCAAGTGCAAAAATAGCCATTCTACTTACTGCACCACCTGCAAACACGTTAAACATTCCCAGCAATCCTTTTTGGTTGCTATCCATCATTATTTGAAGTTGCTCTGGATCAATCCCAGGTAGCGGTACAAATGTACCTAATCTATAAATTGCAAGTATAAATACGGTGAATAAAATTCTATTTCTTAAATCATTTGTTTGTGATGCCTCACTCATTTATTTAAGAGTTTTAATTTTTATTGTTCCACCAAGTTTTTCGATTTTCTCTTTGGCAGAAATCGATGAGAAATCAGCTTCTATATCTATTTTTGTATTTAGATTTCCATTTGCAAGAATTTTGAATTTTGAGTAAGATTTATTTATTATTTTATTCTTCTTTAAACTTTCTAAATTTATTTGATTTGATGGATTAATTCTTTTTTTTTCAACAAATGTTTGTAGTTGATCTAAATTTATTTTAGCTATTTTAATTTTTTTAATTGGATTGAAACCTCTTTTTGGTAATCTTCTATAAAGTGGCATTTGACCACCTTCAAAACTTTTAATAGCAACTCCAGACCTAGATTTTTGACCTTTAACACCTCTTCCAGATGTTTTGCCTTTACCAGACCCTATGCCTCTTCCGAGTCTTTTCTTAGAACTTTTAATTTTTATAGTACTATTTAAAATATTCATTACCCTCTTTTCTCAATAATCTCTGAAATTTTTTTATTTCTGATTAGTGATATGTTTTTTGGTGAGTTTTGTTTTGACAGTGCCTTCATGCATGCTCTTATTACATTATGAGGATTTGCCGTTCCAAGAGATTTTGCGACTATATCTTTGATTCCAAGAACTTCACAAACAGCTCTAACAGCACCACCAGCAATAATTCCTGTACCTTTTGGTGCAGCTCTTAATTTAATTTTCCCAGCACCATCTTTACCAAAAATATCATGATGTATTGTTCTTCCTTCTCTTAATGGAATTTGTACAAGATTTCTTCTGGCAAGCTCATTTGCTTTTTTAATTGCATCAGGAACCTGTTTTGCTTTCGCATGTGCAACACCTATTTTACCATTTAGATTTCCAACAACTACAAGTGCAGAAAATCCAAACCTTCTTCCGCCTTTAACAACTTTGGTTATTCTATTAATGTGGACTAATTTCTCAACAAATTCTGTATTTTTTTCCATAATTTAAAATTCCATTCCATTTTTTCTTAGTTCATCAGCTAATAATTTTACTCTTCCATGGTATTTATAGATCCCCCTATCAAAATAAACTTTTGTAATTTGCATATCTTTTGCTTTTTTTGCCAGATTTTCTGCAACTAATATAGACAATTCTTTTTTTGATTTTTTTTGCGATTTTATTTCTTTAGTATTGGAAGATGCATAAACTAATGTTACGTTTTTTGTATCGTCTATTATTTGTGCGCTAATATTTTTTGCAGACCTACTTACACTTAATCTATATCTCTCAACTGATGATACTTTTTTCGCTTTATTCCTTACTCTATACTTTTTTCTTTCTATCTTTGATAAATTCATTATTTTTTCTTACCTTCTTTTCTTAATATATATTGTCCTTGCTCTTTTATACCTTTGCCTTTGTAAGGTTCCGGTGGTCGTAAACTTTTAATTTCTGAAGATACCATTCCTACTTGTTGTTTATCTGTCCCTGTAATTTTTAAGATAGTTTGTTTTTCTATTTGAATTTTTACTCCTTCTGGAATATTAAAATTTATATCATGACTAAAACCTAATTGTAGATTTAAAATATTTCCTTTCAACGATGCTCTGTAACCCACTCCTGTTAGTTCAAGAACTTTTTCATATCCTTTACTAGTTCCAATAATTGCATTGTTTAATAAACTTCTATTCATACCCCATAATCTTTTAATAGTTTGATTGTTTTGCTTAGGTAAAATTGATATTTCTTTTCCTTCATTAATATTTAAATCAAAAATATCTAAATCAATATGCAATGATCTTTTTCCAAGAGGTCCCTCAATGTTAATCATATTTCCACTCAAAATAACTTTAACTTTGTCTGGAATTGAAATTGCTATTTTACCTATTTTGGACATTAAAATACCTTACAAATAATTTCGCCACCAACTTTTTGTTTTCTTGCATCTATATCTGTCATGACGCCTTTGGGGGTTGATATTATAGCTATACCTAGCCCATTATTAACTTTGGGTAAACTTTCAGCGCTCGAAAAGATTCTTCTTCCTGGTTTCGAAACTCTTTCTATGGAACTTATCACTGGATTTCCTGAACTGTATTTTAGACTTATGCTCAAATTAACTTTATTTTGATCTGATTTTACCTCATAGTCAATTATATATCCCTCAGACTTTAGAATTTCAGCTATTTTGGTTTTAAATTTTGATGATGGTAACTCAATTTTTTTGTGATTTCTTTTCTGAGAATTTTTCAATCTTGCTAACATATCTCCTATTGGATCACTTAAACTCATAATACCCTTTCTACCAACTCGATTTTACCATACCAGGAATTTTGCCTTCTAAACCCAATTGTCTTAAAGCAATTCTTGATATTTTTAATTTACGGTAAACCCCATGTGGTCTACCTGTTATTTGACACCTATTTCTAACTCTAATTTTCGATGAATTTCTTGGAAGATTTGAAAGTTTTTGTTGTGCTTTAAACCTATCTTCAAAAGTTAATTTTTTATTCATAATTATTTTTTTTAAACTTTGTCTTTTTTTATAATACTTTTCTGAAAGTTTTATTCTTTTATTATTTTTATTAATTGCGCTTAGTTTTGCCATTAGTTATTCCTTTCTTCTTTAAACGGAAAATTTAACTTTTTAAGAAGTTCAAAACTGTGCTTCTTATCAAGTGATTTGATAACAATCGTTATATCCAAACCTCTTATTTTATCTACTTTATCAAAATTAACTTCTGGAAAAATTATTTGTTCTTTAATACCAAATGTATAATTTCCATATTTATCAAATCCACTTGCATTCAATCCTCTAAAATCTTTAATTCTAGGCAAAGCTATATTAACTAGTCTATCAATGAATTCGTACATTTTATTTTTTCTTAATGTTACTTTTATTCCAGAGTTAGTATTTTTTCTTGTTTTAAAGTTTGCAATTGATTTTCTAAATTTTGTAATTACAGGTTTTTGACCCGTTATGCTTGCAAGATCCTCTTGGCAAGATTTTATAATTTTTAAATCATTTCCATCTAGACCTAAACCCATATTCAGAACAATTTTTTCTATTTTTGGACCCATATACAAACTTTTATACCCAAACATTTCTTTTAAACTTGGATTTATTTCTTTAAAAATTATTTCTTTAAGTCTTGGTTCCATTATTTTTTAGCCTCAACTTTTTTAATTATTTCAGTATTTTTTAAATTAGATAGGTTTATAAAGTTTTCTTTAGAAACTATTCCACCTTTTTTTTCCTTAGTAGTTTTTACGTGCTTCTTTACAATATTTATGCCTTTTATTTTCGCTCTATTGTTTTTTCTATCAATTTCCATCACTTCGCCTTCTTTATTCTTATCCTTACCAGTTAAAATTTTCACTTTCATACCTTTTTTAATCATTACAAGACCTCAGGCGCTAAAGAAATAATTTTCATTTGACCTCTATTTCTAAGCTCTCTTGTTACTGGACCAAAAATTCTAGTACCGATGGGTTCACCTTTGTCATCAGTAAGTACTGCCGCGTTATTATCAAATCTTACCTTGGATCCATCATTCCTGTGAATACCTTTTTTAACTCTTACAACTACTGCTTTATGCACTGCTCCTTTTTTAACTTTTCCTTTAGGTATCGCTTCTTTAACAGCAACAACAATTGTATCGCCTATGCTAGCATACCTTCTTTTAGAGCCACCTAAGACTTTAATACACTCGATTTTTTTTGCACCTGTGTTGTCTGCAACTAATAATTCTGTTTGCACTTGTATCATTTAGTCTCTCCAATTACCTCAAATTTTTTATTTTTTGAAAAGGGTCTACTTTCTCTTATTGACACCTTATCTCCAATTTTAAATTTATTTTCTTCATCATGAGCATTATATTTTTTTCTAGCCCTCATGACTTTTTTTAAAACTGGGTGTTGGTATTTTCTTTCAACTAAAACTGTTATAGTTTTGTTTGGTTTGTCACTTACTACAGTTCCGTTTAAAACCTTTTTAGGCATTTTTTACCTCTAACATTGATTTAATTCTTGCTATATTTTTTTTAGTTTCTGTAATCTTTGCTGGACTTTTAACCTGGCCATTTACCTTTTGAAATCTAAAATTAAATAAATCTTTTTTTAATTTAACAATATTTTCAAGCTTTTGTTGTTTTGTTAATTTTTTAATCTCTTTTTTTTTCATTTTATATTCTCTTAATAAATTTACATTTAATTGGTAATTTTGCAGATGCTTTGTACAATGCCTCCTTAGCAACTAGTTCAGAAACACCATCAACCTCGAATAAAATTCTTCCTGGTTTAACTCTACAAGCCCAAAATTCTGGTGATCCTTTACCTTTTCCCATTCTAACTTCTGTCGGTTTTTTTGATACTGGGATATTTGGAAACATTCTTGTCCAAACTCTTCCTTGTCTTTTCATATGTCTTGTTAACGCTACTCTAGCTGCTTCTATCTGTCTTGAGATAATTCTTTCAGGCTGAATTGCTTTTAGCCCAAATGAACCATAGTTCATAACATTACACCTTGATGCACTACCATGAATTCTTCCTTTATGAGCTTTTCTAAATTTTGATCTAGTAGGCTGTAACATATTATGACTTGTTCCTTTCTTGGCTAAATTCTTTTGTAAATATTTCGCCTTTATATATCCAAATCTTTATTCCAATAATTCCATATGTTGTTAATGCCTCTGCTTCAGAATAATCTATATCGGCTCTTAATGTATGTGAGGGAATGCTACCTTCTCTTAACCATTCTGTTCTTGCTATTTCATTCCCACCTAGCCTACCACTTATTGACACTTTAATACCTTTAGCACCCAATCTTATTGCAGATTGCATTGCTCTTTTCATAGCTCTTCTATATGAAACTCTTTTTACTAATTGTTGAGCAATATTTTCTGCAACTAAATAGCTATTAGTCTCAGGTTTTTTTACTTCTTTAATATTTAAAACAACCTCATTGGAGGTTAGTTTTGATAAATTTCCTTTTATTTTTTCAATATCAGTACCTTTTTTACCAATAACAAAACCAGGTCTAGATGTATAAATCGTTACAAAACATTTTTTAGTAGTTCTTTCTATCATAACTTTAGAAACTCCAGAGTTAACTACATTTTTCTTTATGTAATCTCTTATCTTAAAATCCTCAATAAGATTGTTGCCAAAATCTTTTTTTTTAGCATACCAAACAGAGTCCCATCCTCTGTTAATACCTAATCTTAATCCAACTGGATTAACTTTTTGTCCCATGACTCTCCATTTTTTTTGTTTTTTCTGTTAATATAATTGTCACATTGGAATAATGTTTCATTATCTCTGCAGCTCTACCTTTTGCTCTAGCTCTGAATCTTTTCATCACTACTTGTTTTCCACTGTAAGCCTCTTTCACAATCAATTTATCTATATCATATTGATAATTATTTTCTGCATTGGCTACTGCTGAAGAGATTGTTTTTTTAATATCTTTTGAAATTCTTTTATCAGAGAAAGTTAAATCTCGAATTGCTACATCTACTTTTTTTCCAACAATCGATTTTAAAATTGGATTTAATTTTCTTGTACTTGATCGTACATTTTTGTTTACCGATTTTACAGTTTTGGTGTCAATAACTTTTTTTATTTTACTCATTATTTTTTAGCTCCGCCTTCTACTTTTGCTTTTTTATCTGCAGGTGTATGGCCAAAAAATTGTCTTGTTGGTGCGAATTCTCCAAATTTATGACCAACCATATCTTCTGATATTGTTATTGGTATGAATTTTTTTCCATTATAAATTAAAAAACTTATTCCAACAAAATCAGGAATTATCGTAGATTTTCTGGACCACGTTTTGATAGGTTTTTTTATTGGATCGTTTTTTGATTTTTCAACTTTTTTTATCAAGCTTTCTTCTACAAATGGTCCTTTCCACACTGATCTAGCCATAAATTACGCTCTTTTCTTCTTTCTTCGTCTTATTATAAATTTATCTGTTCTCTTATTGTCTCTTGTTTTTAATCCTTTTGCTGATTGCCCTGTTGGAGATACTGGATGTCTTCCTCCTGCAGATTTACCTTCACCACCGCCATGAGGATGGTCAACTGGATTTTTTACTACACCTCTTGTGTGGGGTCTTATACCTAACCATCTTGATCTACCTGCTTTACCAATTTTTATATTTTTTTGATCAGGGTTAGAAAGTACACCAATTGTTGCCATTGAGTTTGAGTTAATTTTTCTAACTTCTCCTGATGTCATCTTTATTATTGAATAATTTCCATCTATTCCTGAAATTGATACTGAAGTTCCTGCAGATCTTGCTATTTTACCTCCACCACCTGGATTAATTTCAACATTGTGTATGTCAATACCTACTGGTATGTCTTTTAGTGGAAGACAGTTTCCAATTCTTATTTCTGAGTTTGATCCGTTTTGAATTTTGTCGCCAATCTTAATATCTTTAGGTGCTAAATAATAAAATCTTTTATTATCTTCAAATTTTACTAGCATAATATGGCAAGACCTATTGGGATCGTACTCAATTCTCTCTACTTCGGCCATAGAATCTATTTTTCTTCTATAAAAATCAATTTGTCTATATTTGTGTTTATGGCCACCACCATGATTTCTAGATGTTATCCTTCCATAATTATTTCTTCCTTTTGATGAATTATTCTGTGATGTTAAAGATTTGAATGGTTTACCTTTCCATAAACCTTCTCTACTGACAAGAATAGTCCCTCTAGTACTCTTTGTATATGGTTTAAAAGTTTTTAACGCCATTTTTTAAATTCCTGTTGTGAGATCAATATTTTGACCTTTTTTTAATGTTATAATTGCTTTTTTAAATCCTTTTACTCTTACTTTCTTTCCCCTTGTGATTTTGATTCTAGTTTTTTTATTTATAATATTAACTTTTATTACATTTACTTTAAATATTTTCTCGATATTTTTTTTTAGATTCATTTTGTTTGCTCCTAAGTGAACCTTAAAAATAATTTTATTCTGATCTGAAAGATTTGTTGATTTCTCCGTAACAAGTGGAGAAATTATTTTATCATATAAGTGCAACTTTTCCATATTAATATCTCTTCTCTAATTCTTTAATAGACGTTTCTGTAAAAATTATTTTTTTAAATTTTGCTAAATCGTAAGCGCTAAAATGGTTTACATCTGTAATTTTTACATTAGGAATATTTCTAGCTGATTTTATAATGTTATTTTTTGATTTTATGTCTGCTATAATTATTGAATTTTTTGCCTCAAATTTTATGAGTAGATTATTCATCTCTTTTGTTTTTTGAATTTCTTTTTGAAAATCATCTAGAATTATTAATTCATTTGATTTATTTTTTTTTGTTATTAAAGAGGCAATACTTAATTTTTTTTCACTTTTATTAAGTTTTCTTTTTTTATAGTTTTTCTCACCCTTTGGTCCGTGTGCAATCCCACCTCCAACAAATATTGGGGCTTTTTTACTAGCGTGTCTAGCATTACCTGTTCCTTTTTGAGCATATATTTTAGCTGTAGATCCACTTATTTCATTTTTCTGTTTTGTCTTAGCTTTTCTTCCTTTGTAATTTGCATTAGTTTTATACAAAACATTACTTACAAGTTTATTATTAATTTTTGCAGCTACAATTTTATCAGAAACATCAATCGTGTCTTTTTTTCCGTCAATTGTTAGTTTGTTTATTTTCATAAATTATTTTTTTTTATCTTTACTTTTTTTTGACTTTTCTTGAATTTCAATTTTCTCACCAATTGTTAATTTTTTAATATTTTTTACAGATTTTTTCATTAAAACCTCAGTGTTTTTACTCCCAGGTATTGAACCCTTTAAATAAATTAGTTCATTTTCAATATCAGTTTTAATTATTTCAAGGTTTTGCATTGTTCTAATCTTGTCACCCATATGTCCTGCCATTTTTTTCCCTTTAAATACTTTACCTGGATCTTGATTTTGTCCCGTTGAACCGTGTGCTCTATGAGAAACCGAAACTCCATGTGATGCTCTTAATCCACCAAAATTATGTCTCTTCATTGCCCCTGCAAATCCTTTTCCAATTGTTTTAGATTTTATATCTAAAAATTTCGTGTCTTTAAAAATTTCAATTCCAAATTCATTTCCCTCTTTATACTCGTTAAGATTTTTCACTCTGAATTCTTTTAATATTTTTTTTGCCTCTGTGTTTTTTTTAGAGAAATACCCCTTCATTGATTTAGATAATTTAGAATTTTTAATCTTTCCAAAACCTAATTGAATAGCACTGTATCCTCTCTTCTCATTATCTAATAATTGAATGACCCTACCTTTTTCGACTTTAAGGACGGTCACTGGAATTGATTGTCCTGTCTTAAAAAATTCTCTAGTCATTCCTATTTTTTTTCCAATTAATCCAATCTCACTCATTATATTTTAATCTCCACATCTACACCTGATGCTAAATCTAATTTCATTAATGCTTCAACTGTTGCCGGGGTTGGTTCTATAATATCAATTAATCTTTTATGCGTTCTAGTTTCAAATTGTTCTCGACTTTTTTTGTCAATATGGGGTGATCTTAGTACTGTATATCTCTCTTTTTTTGTTGGTAGTGGTATTGGACCTTTTATATTAGCACCTGTTCTTTTAACTGTATTTACTATTTCTTCAGTCGATTGGTCTAATACTTTGTTATCGTATGCCCTTAATTTAATTCTAATATTTTGTTTTTCCATATTTATCCTGTTTTTTTTGTAACTTCGTCTTGAACATTTTGAGGAACTTTATCGTAATGATCAAAAAACATTGAATATTGAGCTCTTCCCTGCGACATTGATCTTAAATTATTTATATATCCAAACATATTTGCTAAAGGCACCATTGCAGTTATAACAGTCGCATTTCCTCTTTGTTCTTGTGTACTAATTTGACCTCTTCGGCTATTTAAATCACCTATCACATCACCCATATAATCCTCGGGGGTTACAACTTCTACTCTCATTATAGGTTCAAGTAATTTAAGTGTTGCTTTTGTGCAGGCTTCTTTAAAACATTGTCTTGAAGCTAATTCAAAAGCCAGAACACTTGAATCAACATCATGATGTAAGCCATCAACAATAGTTACTTTATAATCAATTAAAGGGAAGCCAGCTAGTATACCTCCATCAGCGACTGTTTCGACTCCTTTTTCAACTCCTGGAATAAATTCTTTTGGTATAGCGCCGCCTTTAATCTTACTTTCAATTTCTCTTCCTTTGCCAGGTTCAAGTGGCTCTACTATAAGTTTAACCCTAGCGAATTGACCCGCACCACCGCTTTGCTTTTTATGAGTGTAATCATTTTCAGCTAGAGAGAGAATTGTTTCTCTATATGCTACTTGAGGCGCTCCAACATTAGCTTCAACCTTGAATTCTCTTTTCATCCTATCAACAATTATATCTAGGTGAAGTTCACCCATACCCTTTATTATTGTTTGCCCTGATTCTTCGTCAGATGTTACTCTAAAAGATGGATCCTCTTTTGCTAATCTACCTAAAGCTTCACCCATTTTTTCTTGGTCGGCTTTGGTTTTAGGTTCAACAGCAATCTCAATTACAGGATCTGGAAATTCCATTGGCTCCAGTAGCACTGGGTTTTCCTTATCAGCAAGCGTATGACCTGTGATTGTGTTTTTTAAACCTGCTAGTGCTACAATATCTCCAGCATTAGCTTCTTTAATATCTTCTCTTGAATTAGCATGCATCAATAGCATTCGGCCAACTCTTTCTTCTTTATCTTTTGAGGTATTATATATTCCTGTTCCTGATTTTACTGTTCCAGAATAAATCCTAATAAATGTTAAACTCCCAACAAAAGGGTCATTTGCAACTTTAAATGCCAAAGCAGAAAACGGTGCACTGTCGTCAAATTTCATTTCAATTTCATCATCAGATCCAGGTTTAGTTCCTTTAATAAATCCTATATCATTTGGACTTGGTAAATAATTTACAACGGCATCTAATAAAGGTTGTACACCTTTATTTTTAAATGCTGATCCCGTAAGTACAGGAACAAAGTCAAAACCCAAGCATCCTTTTCTGATACACTTTATAAGGTCCTCCTCTGATATATCTTTACCACCAAGATAATTTTCCATTAACTGCTCATCTTGCTCAACAGCAGTTTCAACTAATTCTTGTCGATATTTGTTAGAGATCTCTCTTAAATCCTCAGGAATATCTACTAATTCCCAAGCAGCACCTAGGTCTTCATTTTTCCAAACAACAGCTTTCATTTTAATAAGATCCACCACACCTTTTAGAGAAGCTTCTACTCCAATAGGAACTTGCATTACTAATGGCTTTGCTCCAAGCCGTTCTTTAATCATGTCTACACATCTAAAAAAATCTGCACCAGTTCTATCTAATTTATTTACAAAGCATATTCTAGGAACCTTATATTTATCAGCTTGTCTCCATACAGTTTCGGATTGAGGTTCTACACCAGCTACACCGTCAAATACAGCCACTGCACCATCTAATACCTTTAAAGATCTCTCAACTTCAATAGTAAAATCAACATGACCTGGCGTGTCTATAATATTTATTCTGTGATCATTCCAAAAACAAGTTGTTGCAGCAGATGTAATGGTAATACCTCTTTCTTGTTCTTGTTCCATCCAATCCATTGTTGCGGCACCATCATGAACTTCACCTATTTTGTGACTTTTTCCTGTATAGTAAAGAATTCTTTCAGTGGTTGTAGTCTTACCTGCATCTATATGAGCCATGATGCCAATATTTCTGTATTTATCTAAAGTATGTGTTCTTGACATATTAAATTACCATCTAAAGTGAGCAAAAGCTTTGTTCGACTCTGCCATTTTGTGTGTATCTTCTTTTTTTTTTATTGCTGAACCTCTATTTTGGTAAGCATCATAAATTTCATTAAATATTTTATCAGACATCTTTTTATCTTTACGTTTTCTTGATGCATCAACTAACCACCTCAGGGCAAGAGCTTGAGATCGTTTTGATTTTACTTCAACTGGAACTTGATAAGTTGCTCCTCCAACCCTTCTTGATCTAACCTCTACAGTCGGTCTTATATTATTAATTGCATCATTAAAAACATTTAAAGGCTCATCTTTTGATTTACTCTTAATTTTTTCAATAGCGTCATAGATAATTTTTTCTGCAATTGTCTTTTTACCATCATACATTATTGAGTTTATTAACTTTGGAATTATTGTAGATTTATATTTTGGATCAATAGCAGCTAATTTTTTTGGTGCTTTTCTTTTTCTGGACATTTGTTATTTCCCTTTTTTTGTTCCGTATAAAGAACGTCTTTGTTTTCTATTTGCAACACCTTGAGTGTCTAAATTTCCTCTAAGAATATGATAACGAACACCTGGTAAGTCTTTTACTCTACCACCTCTAATTAAAACAACCGAGTGTTCTTGTAAATTATGTCCTTCACCTGGTATGTAGGCAGTTACTTCAAACCCATTAGATAACCTAACACGTGCAACTTTTCTTAATGCTGAATTTGGTTTCTTGGGTGTAGTAGTATAAACTTTTACGCATACACCTCTTTTTAAAGGTTGTTTTTGTAAAGCTGGAACTTTATTTCTTGTTATTTGTTTTACTCTACTTTTTCTAACTAACTGGTTAATAGTCGGCATAATTAATTTTATTTAATAATATTTTATTTTTGATGAAAATAACTGGCATGTTATTTGTGGCAGCGTTTAGTGATCTAGTCACTACATTCCAACCAAAAACATGGCCAAAATACATTAGAAATTGTATTTGTCAAACTAAATAAAGTGAAAAAAGCGTTAAATTTATTGGTTTAATTGAGCTTCAGAGGCTTCCTTGCCTTCTTGCTCAGATAAAAATTTCTGATCGTCTTCAATAGCTTTTTTATTCCAATTATTTTTTATTGAACCAGTACCGGCAGGTACAAGTCTACCTACAATAACATTTTCTTTTAATCCAGTTAACTTGTCAACTTTTCCTTTTATTGCAGCATCTGTTAGTACTCTTGTTGTTTCCTGGAATGAAGCGGCTGATATAAACGATTCAGTTTGCAAAGATGCTTTGGTTATTCCCATTAAAACTCTTTCACCAACTGCAGGCTTTTTGCCTTCAGACACTAATTCCTCATTCATTGTTTCAAATTTGATTCTGTCTATAATTTCACCAGGTAATAATTTACTATCTCCTGTTTCTTTTACCTCTATTTTTTTCAACATTTGTCTTAGAATAGTTTCAATATGCTTGTCATTAATTATAACACCTTGAAGTCTATAGACATCTTGAACTTGGTTCACAAAATATTCTGTTAATTCTTCTATACCTAATATTCTGAGAATATCATGAGGCAATGGTTGACCGTCAAGCAAATATTCACCTTTTTTGATTTTTTCACCCTGGTTAAAATTTATATGTTTACCTTTTGGAATTAAATAACTTGAACTATCGCCATTTTCAGACTCTATTGTTACTCTTTGTTTTCCTCTCACTTCTTTTCCAAAAATAACACTACCGTCATTTTCGGCTATTATTGCACTATCTTTAGCTTTTCTTGCTTCAAATAATTCTGCAACTCTAGGTAAGCCACCAGTAATATCTTTCGTTTTGGTAGTTTCTTTTGGTAGTCTCGCAATTACATCACCAGCTGAAATTTTTGCTCCATCTTTAACTGACAAAATAGAGTCTGGAACTAAATAATATCTTGCTTCGTTATCATCTGCTTTCTTGATTACATTTCCTTTTGAATCTCTTAGAGTTATTCTAGGTTTTAGATCAGTATTTTTAGATTGTGTTTTCCAATCAACTACAGCTTTTGTTGAAATGCCAGTTGCATCATCAATAGTTTCAGCTATTGAAACATCATCAATTAAATCTACATAATTTGCAATACCATCCTTTTCAGCAATCACTGGTGTTGTGTATGGATCCCACTCACAAATTTTTGCACCCTTTTTAATTTTTTGGTCATTTTCAAAAAATAGTTTTGAACCATATGGGACTTTATAAGATGCAACTTGTAATCCATTATCATCTTGTATCGATATTTCTGTATTTCTTCCCATAACAATTTGATTGTTTTTTGAGTCTTTAATTAAGTTTGTATTTACAATTTTAAGAGTTCCCTCAGAACTTGATACAATTTGTGACTCTTGCTTCACTGAAGCTGTACCACCAACGTGGAAAGTTCTCATAGTTAGCTGTGTTCCTGGTTCACCAATTGATTGTGCAGATATCATACCTATCGCTTCACCAACATGAACCATTTTTCCCCTAGACAAATCTCTTCCATAACATGTTGCGCATACACCATCTTTTGAACTACACGTCATAACCGAATAAACATTTAATGTTTTAACCCCAGCTGCATCAATTTTTTCACAAGCAGCTTCATCTATCATCTCTTCTTTTTTAATTATTATTTCTCCTGACAATGGATTCTTAACATCAGTTGCTGTAACCCTTCCTAAAGCTCTTTCGGATAGACTTACCATAATATTTCCACCTTCTAAAACCTCTGAAAGTTTTATATAACTTGGATTGTCACATTTTTTTTTTGTAATTGTTAAATCTTGTGCAACATCACACAATCTTCTAGTTAAATAACCTGAGCTAGCAGTTTTAAGTGCCGTATCAGCCAATCCTTTTCTAGCTCCGTGTGTTGAGTTAAAATATTCTAGAGCTGTAAGACCCTCTTTAAAATTAGATGTTATCGGTGTCTCAATAATCTCACCTGATGGCTTTGCAATTAAACCTCTCATTCCAGCTAATTGTTTCATCTGGGCTGCTGAACCTCTAGCACCACTATCAGCCATCATAAATACTGAATTAATTTTTAAACCTTCTTCTGTAACTTCAGTTGCTGAAATTCTTTTCATCATTTCAGATGCAACTCTGTCTGTACATTTTGACCAAGCATCGATAACTTTGTTGTACTTTTCTCCTCTTGTTATGAGACCTTCTGCATATTGACCTTCATAGTCTGCAATAAGTTTTTTAGTCTCATCAATTAATTGTTCTTTATTATCTGGTATTAAAAGATCATCTTTCCCAAATGATATTCCAGCCTTGAATGCATGCTTAAATCCAATATCTTTTAATTTATCACAAAATATTACCGTACTTTTCTGACCAGAGAATCTAAACACATGATCAATAACTTCTGAAACTATTTTTTTTGGTAGTAGTCTATCAATCAAAGAAAATTTATTATTCACATTTTTTGGAATTATGTTTGATAATAAAAATCTTCCAGCTGTACTAATATGTTTTTCAAATTTTGCATTTCCTTTCTCATCGATAGTTTCAAATCTTGATACTATTCTTGAATGTACCTTGATCTGTCCTGATTCAAGTGCATGTTCAATTTCAGACGTATTTACAAAATATCCATCTACTTTTTTAGTCTGTACTGGTGGTTGAGAAAGATAATATATACCTAGGATCATATCCTGACTCGGTACAATTATAGGCTTACCATTAGATGGACTTAATATATTATTTGTGGACATCATTAAAACTCTAGCTTCTAATTGTGCCTCTAAGCTTAATGGTACATGAACAGCCATTTGATCTCCATCAAAATCAGCATTAAATGCAGCACAAGTTAATGGATGAAGTTCAATTGCATTACCTTCAATTAATTTAGGCTCAAAAGCTTGAACACCTAATCTATGCAATGTTGGAGCTCTATTCAATATTACCGGATGTTCTCTTACTATAAGCTCTAAGGCATCCCAAACTTCTGTTCGTTCTTTTTCTACAAGTTTCTTTGCTTGCTTAATTGTTGAGGCTAAACCTAGTTTATTTAATCTTGCGTATAAGAAAGGTTTAAATAATTCTAAAGCCATTTTTTTAGGTAGACCGCACTCATGCAATTTTAAATCAGGACCTACAACTATTACTGATCTACCAGAGTAATCAACACGTTTGCCAAGTAAATTTTGCCTGAAACGTCCTTGTTTACCTTTTAACATTTCTGCAAGTGATTTTAGAGGTCTCTTATTAGTTCCAGTAATCACTCTTCCACGTCTACCATTATCAAATAGAGCATCTACCGATTCTTGTAACATTCTCTTTTCATTTCTAACAATAATATCAGGAGCTTTTAAATCTATTAACCTTTTCAACCTGTTATTTCTATTAATCACTCTTCTATAAAGATCATTTAGGTCTGATGTTGCAAATCTACCTCCGTCTAAAGGTACAAGCGGTCTTAGTTCTGGGGGTATAACAGGAACAGTAGTTAATATCATCCACTCAGGTTTGTTACCCGTATCGATAAATGACTCTATTAATTTTAATCGTTTAATAGATCTTTCTTCATTAACTTTTGATTTTGTTTCTTTTATATTTTTTATTAAAAGATTTCTTTCTTCTTCAAGATTAATTGATTTTAGAATTTCTAATATAGCTTCCGCACCTATTCCTGCTGTAAAAGCTTCTTCACCGTATTCGTCTTGATATTTAATAAGTTCTTCTTCACCCAATAACTGGTTCTTCTTTAATCCAGTTAATCCAGGCTCTATTACAATAAAATTTTCAAAATATAAAACTCTCTCTACTTCTTTTAATTTCATGTCAACAACCAGAGAAATTCTGCTGGGTAGTGATTTTAAAAACCAGATGTGGGCAACTGGTGTTGCTAAATTAATATGACCCATTCTTTCTCTACGAACATTTGATTTTGTAACCTCGACACCACACTTTTCACAAATTATACCTCTAAACTTCATTCTTTTGTATTTTCCACATAAGCACTCATAATCTTTTATTGGACCAAATATTCTTGCACAAAAAAGACCATCTTTTTCTGGTCTAAATGTTCTATAATTAATTGTTTCAGGTTTTTTTATTTCTCCAAAAGTCCATGACTTAATTTTTTCAGGACTAGCTAAAGTGATTTTAATACTATTAAAATTTTGTGCCTCTGATATTTCTGAGGATTTAAAAAGATCTGATAATTCTTTACTCATTTTTAATTTAACTCCACATTTAATGCTAATGATTTTATTTCTTTTACTAGAACGTTAAATGATTCTGGTATTCCTGACTCGAAATTTTCCTCACCCTTAACAATGGTCTCGTACACTTTTACTCTACCAGCTACGTCATCAGATTTGACTGTTAGAATTTCTTGAAGTGTATAAGAGGCACCATATGCTTCTAGAGCCCAAACTTCCATCTCTCCAAATCTTTGGCCACCTAATTGTGCCTTCCCACCAAGTGGTTGTTGGGTAACTAAACTATATGGTCCAGTGGATCTAGCATGAATTTTATCCTCAACTAAGTGGTGTAATTTAAGCATATAAATAATCCCTACAGTCACAGGTCTATCAAATTTTTCTCCTGTTCTACCATCCCATAATGTAGTTTGTCCTGAGTTTGGTAGTTTAGCTAAATCTAACATTTTTGTTACATCATTTTCTTTTGCACCATCAAATACAGGAGTTGAAATTGGAATTCCATTTTGAATATTTTGGCACAAATCTTTAAATTCAGATGTTGTTAAACTGTCAATGTTTTCAGAGTATACTTCATCACCGTAAACGGATTTTAAAAATTTTAGTATTTTATCTTCTTTTTCAATTTTTTTCTGGTTTTGATGTATTAAATCAGTTAATTGCTCCCCTAGCTCTTTACACGACCATCCTAGATGGGTTTCTAATATTTGTCCCACGTTCATTCTACTTGGTACTCCCAATGGATTTAAAACTATATCTACAGGTTTTCCATTCTCTCTGTATGGCATATCCTCTACAGGAACTATTTTACTAACTACGCCTTTGTTTCCATGTCTTCCAGACATTTTATCTCCAGGTCTTAATCTTCTCTTAATTGCAACAAAAACTTTTACCATTTTCATAACGCTAGGTAATAAATCATCACCCTGTCTTATTTTTAAAACTTTATCTTCAAATCTTTCTTGAATATCTTTTTTAGCATTTTCGTATTGGCTACGGAGTTGATTTAGTGTTTCTGTTTTTTTTACTTCGTCTAATGAAATTTTAAAAAGATCTGATGTTGGCAAATCAAAAATAATTTCTTCATTTAATTTGGTGCCAATTTCATAATTCTTAATTTTTTTATTTAATTTTGTATTTGTTAAAATTGTAGAAGCTCTTTGCTTAATACTTCTTTCAAGTATTTCTTCCTCAACGTTTTTATCCTGTTGAACACTTTCAATTTCTGCTCTTTCAATAGTAATTGATCTCTCATCTTTTTCAATTCCGTGTCTATTAAAAACTCTTACATCAACAACAATTCCACCACTACCACTTGGCATTTTAAGTGAAGTATCAGTTACATCAATTGCTTTCTCACCGAATATTGATCTTAAAAGTTTTTCTTCGGGACCTGAAGCTGAATCTCCCTTAGGTGTAACTTTTCCAACTAGTATATCACCAGGTTTTACCTCTGCACCTATATAGACTATTCCTGACTCATCAAGGTTTTTTAGTGCTTCTTCATTAATGTTTGGGATATCTCTTGTGATATCCTCTTCGCCTAATTTTGTATCTCTTGCCATTACTTCATATTCTTCGATATGTATTGAAGTAAAGACGTCGTCAGTCACGCATCTTTCCGAAATTAAAATTGAATCCTCAAAATTATATCCCTGCCATGGCATAAATGCTACCGTTACATTTTTTCCTAAAGCAAGTTCTCCTATTTTTGTTGAAGGACCATCTGCAATTATATCTCCAGATTTAACTTTATCTCCCACTCTTACTAATGGTTTTTGATTTATGCATGTATTTTGGTTAGATCTTTTAAATTTTTGTAAATTGTAGATGTCAACTCCTGATTCTGAATAATCTTTCTCATTTGAAGCTTTGATAACAATTCTTTTTCCATCTATTTTGTCAACTGTCCCTTCTCTTTTAGCTACAATTGTAACGCCTGAGTCTAATGCTACATCACTTTCTATTCCAGTCCCAACTAAAGGTGCCTCTGGTTTAAGTAGAGGAACAGCTTGTCTCATCATATTTGAGCCCATTAAAGCTCTGTTTGCATCATCGTTTTCTAAAAAAGGTATTAATGATGCTGCCACAGAGACCAATTGTTTTGGTGAAACGTCTATATAATCTATATTTTCTGGCTTGGATAAAATAAAATCTAAATTTGCTCTACTTGAAACTAAATCTTCAACAAATTTGCCATTTTTATCTAGAACGGAATTTGCTTGTGCAATTGTATAATTTGTTTCTTCCATTGCAGAAAGATACTCTATCTTGTCTTGAACAACTCCATTTTCAACTTTTTTATAAGGGCTTTCTATAAAACCATATTTATTAATTTTTGAATATGTAGAAAGACTATTTATCAAACCGATGTTAGGTCCTTCTGGAGTCTCAATTGGACATATACGTCCATAGTGAGTAGGATGCACGTCTCTTACTTCAAATCCAGCTCTTTCTCTTGTGAGTCCTCCTGGACCTAATGCAGACACTCTTCTTTTATGAGTTATCTCTGATAATGGATTAGTTTGATCCATAAATTGAGAAAGTTGTGAGGTTGCAAAAAAATCTTTAAGTGAAATGGTTAATGGTTTTGCATTAATTAAATCTTGTGGCATAGCAGATTCAACATCTAATGTAGTCATTTTTTCCTTTATGGCTCTTTCCATTCTGTAGACACCAATCCTTGCTTGGTTTTCAACCAATTCTCCAACAGATCTTACTCTTCTGTTTCCAAGATGATCTATATCATCAACTTCATCTTTACCGTCTCTAAGGTCTAACATTTTTTTAATTATTGCCAAGATATCGTCATTTCTTAAGATTGTAATTTTATCTGAACAATTAATATTAAGTCTTGAGTTCATTTTTACTCTACCTACATCTGACAAATCGTATCTATCAGAACTAAAAAATAGATTGTTAAATATTTGAGTAGCAATTTCTATTGTTGGTGGTTCTCCAGGTCTAAGAATTTTATAAATTTCTGTAATTGCATCATTTTTATTCTCATTTTTATCATTTAAAATAGTTTGAAGCAGGTATGGCCCTTTGGATATTGAATTTGTTTTTGAAGTATTTATTAAGTTTATTTTAGCTTCTAATATCTTTTGAAGTATAGTTTCATTTATTTCAGTTCCAATTTTAAATGTATCTTCACCAATAGTTATATCCTCATGCAAATATTTTCCATATAAAGACTCATTTGAAATCAAAATCTCTTTTAATCCGTCGTTTTGTAGTTTTTTTGCTGATAAAAAATTAATCTGTTCACCAACTTTTAAAAGGACTTTGTTAGTTTTGGCATCTATTATTTCTTCTGAAAAATTCTTGGCTTTATAATTTTCTGGATCAAATTTAGTTTTCCATTTTTTTGAAGTAACATCGTAATAAAAAGTCTCCTTTTCATAAAATTCGTTTACTATATCAGACTTAGAGTATCCTAGTGCCTGCAATAAAGTAGATATGAATATTTTCTTTTTTCTATCTATTCTAAAATATAAAAAATCCTTAACATCGAATTCAAAATCTAACCAAGATCCTCTATTAGGTATCACCCTACAATTAAATAAAAGTTTACCACTAGCATGAGACTTACCCTTATCATGGTCAAAAAACACGCCTGGGCTTCTGTGCATTTGATTAACTACAACTCTTTGAACACCATTTGTTATAAAAGTTCCACTATTTGTCATCATCGGAACCTCGCCCATATAAACTTCCTGCTCCTTTGCAGACAATATATCTTTTGTGTTATTTTCTTGATCTATTTCGTAAACAACTAATCTCAATGTACACTTTAATGCAGCTGAGTAAGTTAAACCTCTAGTTATACATTCATCAACATCAAATTTTGGTTTTTCTAGTCTATATGAAATATACTCTAAGGTTGCTTTGTCATTAAGATCTTCAATAGGAAAAATACCTTTGAATACTCTATGGAAACCTTTAACTAAATGTTGCTCAACATCTCCTTTAAATTCAGTTAGTTCCTTGTAAGAATTTTTTTGTACCTCTATAAGGTTTGGTATTGATAAACTTTCCTTAAGCTTACCAAAACTCTTTCTGATATTTTTTTTCTTAGTAAAAGATAATTGCATATCAACTATATTACTGAATAAGAATTCCAGTAATTAAATTCTTTCTAATTTGTTTTTACTTAAGTTCGACTTTTGCGCCTGCTGCTTCTAATTTAGCCTTTATTTCTTCAGCTTCTTTTTTGTTAACACCCGACTTGACTTCTTTAGGTGCGCCTTCGACTAAATCTTTAGCTTCTTTTAATCCTAATTCAGTTACAGCTCTAACTTCTTTAATCACATTTATTTTTTTATCACCTGCTGCAGTCAACATAATAGTGAATTCATCTTTTTCTTCTGCTGGTGCTTCACCACCCGCCGAAACTGGTGCAGCAGCTACTGCAGCTGCAGCTGTTACTCCCCATTTTTCCTCTAATTGTTTTGAAAGCTCAGCTGCTTCTACTACAGTTAAGCTTGATAAATCTTCTATAATTTTATTTAAGTCAGCCATAATAATTTTTATTTGTTCCTAGTTATTTTTTTGATTTTTCGAGCGCTAAAATAGCGATTTTTGAAGCCGGTGCAAGTAAAATACTTGCTATTTTTTGTGCTGGAGACCTTAAAATACCTACTATTTTTGCTCTAGCTTCATCTAAAGATGGCAAAGTGGCAACATTTTTAACTCCTGCAACATCTAAAATATCAGTACCCATGATTCCACCTAATATTTTTAATTTTTCGTTTTCTTTGGAAAATTTAGTTAAAATTTTTGCAGATGCTATTGCATCCTCGGATAATGCTACAGCTGTTGGACCGGTAAATAAGTTAGACAAATCTTTACATTTCGTTTTTTCAAGAGCTAATTTGGTAATTCTATTATTTGTAATTTTAAATTTAATGCCATGTTCTCGCATTTTTTTTCTCAAATCATCTAATTGTGTAACAGTCAAACCTTGATAATGGGTAACTATTACTGCTTCTGTTTTGTCAAACTGGGTAGTCATGTCTTGTATATACTGTTTTTTTTGTTCTTTGTTCATCATAATTAAAAACTCTTATCTAATTTTATTTTATAAGACACGCCCATAGTTGAAGTTATGAAAACTTGTTTTACTAAATCCCCTTTTATAGTCAAATTAGATTTTTCTTTTTCTAATGCGTCTACAATTGCATTATAGTTTTTAACAAGTTTGTCATTATCGAATGATTTTTTTCCTATACTTAACCCAATATTTCCATCTTTGTCGTTTCTTAATTCAACCTGTCCTGCTTTTGCTTCATTTACCGCTTTACTAATATCATTAGTTACTGTTCCTAATTTTGGGTTAGGCATTAAACCTTTAGGACCTAAAACTTTTCCTAATTTCGAAAGTTTAATCATCATTGATGGAGTACATATTAGTTTTTCAAAATTTAAATCTCCATTTTTAATTTTTTCTACTAATTCATCTCCGCCTACTACATCAGCTTTAGCATCATTAGCTTCTTGAATTTTAGCATCTTCACAAACGACTGCAACTTTGATTGATTTTCCTGTTCCACCAGGTAAATTTACAACTGTTCTAAGATTAATTTCATTTTTTTTTTGTTTATTGTTTACTCTAAAACTTAAATCAATCGACTCATCAAATTTTGATGTACAGTTTGCCTTTATGGTATTTAATATATTACTAATTGTCTCTGGATTTAAATCTTTACTATTTTCAGGTAATTTTTTAAATCTTTTTGAAGACATTATTCCTTTACCTCAATGCCCATTGATCTAGCAGATCCAGCAATAATCTTTGCAGCTTCCTCTATATCGTGAGCATTTAAATCTTCCATTTTTTTCTCAGCTATATCTTTAAGTTGTTGTTTAGAAATAGATCCTATTATATTTCTTCCTGGCTCTTTTGAACCACTTTTTAATTTCATAGCCTCTTTTATAAAATGAGACGCAGGGGGCGACTTTATTACAAAATCAAATTTTTTATCCTTATAAACAGTAATTATTACTGGTACTGGTTTTCCTGCGAATGATTTTGTTTTATCATTAAAGGCTTTACAAAATTCCATTATGTTAATACCTCTTTGTCCTAATGCAGGACCAACTGGAGGAGCTGGATTTGCCTGACCTCCTTTAATTTGTAGTTTCACATATCCACTTATTTCTTTTTTCGCCATTAGCTTGCCTTTTCAACTTGGTTATATTCTAGATCTACTGGTGTAGGACGACCAAATATAGATACAGAAACTTTTAGTCTTAACTTATCTTCATCTATGTCTTCAACTAATCCTGTGAATGATGCAAATGGACCATCAATAACTTGAACTTTTTCTCCAATATTATATTCAACTCCAGATTTTGGTTGAGCAACTCCGTCTTTAATCTCTCCTAAGATTTTTTCAATTTCTTTATCTGAAACAGGTATTGGCGTACCTTTTGAACCGAGAAAACCACTTACTTTTTTTAAGTTCTTTATCATATGATAAATATTATTATCCATTTCACTTTTTATTAATATATAACCAGGAAAAAATTTTTTTTTTCTTTGAACTCTTTTTCCTCTTTTAACTTCTGTAATGTCATGAGTCGGAACAATTATTTCCTCAAATTTTTCTGATATTTTTGCCTTTTCAGCCTCTTCTTTTATTAGTTGAGCTACCTTGTTTTCAAAACTTGAGTGTGATTGAACTATGTACCAATTTTTCATTATATACTGACCTTAAGAATTATTTCCAAAAAAAACTTTAAAATCTGATCGAGAAGCAGAAAAAATAACGAGGCTAAAACTGCCATAGCGAAAACCATTAGTGCACCTTGAACAGTTTCTTTTGCTGTTGGCCATGTAACCTTAAAAGCCTCTTGTTTCACTTCTTGAATAAATTTTAAAGGATTTTTCATAAATCAAAAATAACTTGTTTGGCAGGAGCGAAGGGAATCGAACCCCCAACCTCCGGTTTTGGAGACCGGCGCTCTACCAATTGAGCTACACTCCTATTGAGTTTACTCTATAATTTTAGTTACTACACCTGCTCCCACTGTTCTACCACCTTCTCTAATTGCAAAATTAAGCTTTTCATCCATTGCGATTGGTGTAATTAATTTTACTGTAAATTTTGCATCATCACCTGGCATAACCATTTCAGTACCTGATGGTAATTCAACTTCTCCAGTAACATCGGTTGTTCTAAAATAAAACTGAGGTCTGTATTTAGTAAAGAATGGAGTATGTCTGCCGCCCTCTTCTTTTTTCAATACATATGCTTGAGCTTCAAATTTAGTGTGAGGTTTAATGGATCCTGGCTTACACAATACTTGTCCTCTTTCTACATCAGTTCTCTCAACACCTCTCAAAAGTGCACCAATATTATCTCCTGCTTCACCAGAATCTAAAAGTTTTCTAAACATTTCTACTCCAGTACAAACTGATTTTTTAGTTTCTCTAATACCTACTATTTCTATTTCCTCTCCTGTTTTGATTACACCTGACTCTACTCTTCCCGTTACGACAGTTCCTCTTCCAGAAATTGAAAATACATCCTCAACTGGCATCAAGAAGTCTTTATCTTTAGGTCTGTCTGGTTGTGGGATAAACTCATCAACAGCTTTCATTAATTCCATGATAGAATTTTTTCCAATTTCATCATCTTTTCCTTCTACAGCAGCTAATGCTGAGCCTTTTATTATTGGAGTTTTATCTCCCGGGAATTTATAGGATGTTAATAAATCTTTAATTTCTTCTTCTACCAAATCTATCATTTCTTTATCATCGACTTGATCTACTTTATTTAAATACACAACGATTGCAGGAACTCCAACTTGACGAGCAAGAAGAATATGTTCTCTAGTTTGTGGCATTGGTCCATCTGCAGCATTTACAACTAAAATTGCACCATCCATTTGTGCAGCACCTGTAATCATATTTTTTACATAGTCTGCGTGTCCTGGACAATCCACGTGAGCGTAATGTCTATTTGCAGTTTCGTATTCCACATGCGCTGTTGAAATTGTTATGCCTCTCTCCTTTTCTTCTGGAGCTTTATCAATTTGGTCATAAGCAGTAAATTGTGCACCACCAGATTCCGCTAAAACTTTTGTTATCGCAGCTGTTAATGTAGTTTTACCATGGTCCACGTGACCTATAGTTCCAATATTACAGTGCGGTTTATTTCTTACAAACTTTTCTTTTGACATTACTTTTTTACCTCTTTTTCCTTTTTATCGTTTTTAATATTTGGAGCGGGTAAAGGGAATCGAACCCTTACATCCAGCTTGGAAGGCTAGCGTTCTACCATTGAACTACACCCGCATCACCCAAGTATACTCCTAATTTATTTAAAAATTTATTGAATGGTGGAGGGGGAAGGATTCGAACCTTCGAAGACCGAAGTCAACGGGTTTACAGCCCGCCCCATTTGACCGCTTTGGTACCCCTCCCTGATAGTAGGGGGAAGCGTCCCCTTGTTCAATAAAGCTTTAAACAACATGCGTTTTATATATTTTTATTGTACAAATGCAATACGTGAATTTCATAAAAAATAGTATAAAAAGCCTTTAAATTCATAAATTATGACACAAAAATCATCCTTTTTTATAGTTGGACGTCACGCTGTTATAGAAGCATTAAAAAACCCCAAAAGAAGGGTTTTAAAAATTTTCCTTACTGAAGAAAGTAAAAAAAATATTCACAAACAAAACCCAGATAAAAATTTATTACAAGATCTTAAAGTTTTTTTTAAAACTAAAAAAGAATTAGATAAATACTGTCGTAGTGAAGATATATTACATCAGGGGTATGTTGCTGAAATAGAACATTTAGAAAATCCTGAATTAAAAGAGTTTATTAGAGATAAAAATAATCTGACGTTTGTTTGTTTAGATGAAGTTACTGATGCTAGGAATATTGGTTCTCTAATAAGAAGTGCTGCTTCTTTTAATATAGATGGATTGATTGTAAAAGAAAGACATTTTCCAAGTGAAAGTAAATTATTATATAAGTCTGCAAGTGGATGTGTGGAATACTTAAATATTTTTCAAGTATCAAACATAAATACTACTCTGAAATATTTAAGGGATAAAAATTTTTGGGTTTATGGTTTTACAGCGAATAGTGATAAGAACTTTACAGAAGTTAAATGGAATGGAAACAATGTTTTACTATTTGGTTCTGAAGGCCATGGTCTTAATCAGCATACTAAAAAATATACAGACTTTTCAGTGAAAATAAATATAAATAAAGAAATTGAGAGTTTAAATATATCAAATAGTGCAGCAATAGTTTTTCATCACATAAATCAACAAAAATAATTTCTTGATAATATATTAAATACCATTAAAAAACTCACCATGCCCTTGTAGCTCAGTTGGTAGAGCAATTGATTTGTAATCAATAGGTCCGCGGTTCGAATCCGTGCGGGGGCACCACAATCTTGTATTGCTTAATCTAATTTTTAACTAAAATAGAAAGTTCTTTTGCCAATATTGAATAACCATTCAAATTAAAATGCGTTGGTAATTTATAATGAAATACATCCAAAGGATCAGTTCTATTCCAATAAATTGATGACCCATCTACAAATTTAAAATTATATTTTTTAGAAGTTTTCTCGATTAGTTTTTTTAAATTATCAAGTTGCGTAATTTGTGGATGTTTAATTTTATTGTAAGATAATCTTGTATATTTTGGGATATAAAATATTATTTTGTTATTAATATTTTTTTCAATTAAAAAATTATTTAAATCCTTAACTGTAGAGTCGTAGATTTCCTCGTTTTTTATCAAGGCTGGGTACTTTTTAAAATATTTGATTAAAGTTCCAAAACCTCTTGAAAAATATGCCAAAAAAAACTTCAATTTAAGAATGGTTGTATTAACCTTTGATACATAATTAACTTTAGTTTGATCTAAGATTTGAATATCTGTATTTTTATCATTATCAAATTTAAAATCGAATTTTTTTCCAAAATTATTTCTTAATTCTTCGTGGTCGTTTCCTTCGTAAAATAACCATACAAATGTATTAAAGTTAGTTTTATTTTTTGTGAATAAACTTATTATCATCTCTTTTTGATAATATGGACCAGTACCAGACACTGAAATGTTTAGAATTTTTTTATTTCCAGTTTGATTTATTAACAAAGAGGTTAAATCATTAGGTTTATTAATACAATGTGACGCTCCAAATGAGTCTCCAAGTATGACTATGTCAGTATCATAAAATAAATCACTTCTATTTTCTCTAAATCCAAAATTATCTTTTTTGTAAGCTAGATTGTTAAACCCATCTTCTGAATATCCACACTTATGAATATAATGGTCTTTATTAAAATCTATATTATTTAAATCACTAAACTCTTTTTTTTTAAGAGTAAATACTAGATCTGAGAGATTGATCTTGAATATATTAAATAGCGGCACTCCACCTAATACAAAATTTAAAGATCCAAAAAATATTATAAAAAATATAAAAATTGTGCAAAATACAAAAAAAATATTCTTCATTTGTAAATCATGTATATAAATATTTGTGTTTCATTAAAAAATCTATTTATTTTAATAATTTTGAAGTTATTTTTTTCTTTGGATCAAAAAATGGTTTCTCTATTACTTTACATTTAAAGTTTTTGTCATCTATTGTTACCTCTATCTCATTTCCAATTTTAGAAAAATCTATATCTACCATTGCAAGAGCAATATTCTTTTTTAAACGTGGTGAATAAATTGCTGATGTCACTTTTCCTATATTTTTATTATTTGCCTTAAGGGGCCAAAATGTAGTATTTGGTCCACTTAATTTTTCACATTTAATTTCTAAACCAACTTGCAATCTTTTTACACCATCAGCTTTAATTTTTTTTAATGACTCTTTTCCAATAAAATTAATATCCCCATCTAAATTAACTAAGCGATCTAAACCTAATTCAAATGGATTTGTGTGAATATCAGCATCAGCATGGTAAGAAAGCATGGCACCTTCTATTCTTCTTATAGAAGAAGTATGACCTGGTTTAAGTCCAAATTCCCTACCTGCTTCCATAATTTTTTCATAAAGCTCATTCCCTTTTGAACCATCTCTTAAAAATAATTCATAGCCAAATTCGCTAGACCAGCCTGTTCGGGAAACTACTAGTGGAATTCCATCTAAATCTAATTCTTTAAACCAATAATATTTTATATCTTTAATACTTTCTCCGAATAATTTGACCATAATTTCAGCTGACTTTGGTCCTTGTAATTGCAATGGAGAAACATCTGGTTCTATTATTTTTACATCTAATTCTGAGTTAACGGCCACACCCTTAGCCCATAATAAAATATCACTGTCACCTAAAGATAACCAAAAGTGATTTTCTCCCAACCTTAAAAGTACTGGATCATTTAATATACCACCCTCAGCATTTGTAATTAAAACATATTTACATTGCCCTACAGATAATTTTGATAAATCTCTTGGGGTTAATAGTTGAATAAATTTAAACGCATCTGGTCCAGTAATTTCAACTTGTCTTTCAACAGCAACATCACATAAAATTGCTGTTTCAATCAAATTCCAAAAGTTTTGTTCAGGATTCCCAAAATCACGTGGAATATACATATGATTATATACAGAAAATCCTGTTGCTCCCCATTTTACAGTTGAGTCAAAATATGGAGATTTTCTAATTTGAGTTCCAAACCCAAAATTTTTGTTGGTCATTAATTAGTTTCTTTTCTGATTTGTTCTATTTTGATTTTTTTTTGAAGACTTCTATTTGAATCATAAAGAAGATTAAACTTAATTTTTTTATTTATTTTAATAGAAATAATTTTTGCATTTCTTACTTCGTAATTATCAGCTACAGCACTTATTGGCCTCTTTTGAGTATTAAGATTTTTGATAACTATTTTTGATTTATCACTAACTACCCTTCCCTTCCATCTTCTTGGTCTAAAAGCACTAATTGGTCTAACGGACAACTTTTTTGAATCTAAATTTAATATAGGACCATAAACTGACATATTATACGCAGTACTTCCAGCAGGTGTAGAAATTAATATGCCGTCAGAAACTAACTTTTTTATTATTTTCTGAGATCCACTCGAAACTTCTAAAGATGCGGTTTGCCTACTTTGTCTTAATATCGATACTTCATTTATTGCAACAGACTTTTTGATTTTGTTAAATTTGTTTTTAACAATCATTTCTAAAGGTGAAATTGTAACTGATTTTGCTTTAGATAAATTTTTAATTGTATTTTTAGTTGAAAATTTATTCATCAAAAAACCATAACTACCAGCATTAATTCCATAAAAAGGTTTTTTGTACTTATTATATTTTTTTAATGAAGAAAGCATGAAGCCATCACCACCAATAACAATAATTAAATTACATTTGTATAATGATATATTTTTAACTTTTTGATCTAAATAATTTTTAACTTTTTTAGATGTTTTTGTATTATCAAAAAGAATATGTGGCTTTAACATTTAGTGGTGCCCTCGGCCAGACTCGAACTGGCACTCCATAAATGGCAAGGATTTTAAGTCCTTTGTGTCTACCAATTTCACCACGAGGGCATTAATGAATTTCATGAGTGTTTAAGCTAATATTTATAATTCAACAAGAGGAATAAGTAAAATTTTTTTAATTTATCTCACTAGGTACTGGTCAGGTACTGGTTGTCCCATAAAATCCTATAATGTTTTTTATCTTTTTATTATTCCTGCTCTTATTAGTTTTTTTAAACTTTGTCCTCCAAATTTCGGATCTGGATATGATTGGGTTACTGTAGATTTAAAAGTGGAATTTTGAGACATTTCTGAAGCTATTTTAGATACCTCTTTAGTAGTTTGAGATACTTCTCTAGTTATACTATCCAATTTACCTCTATCAACACTTGCAACAATCTTTTTGACATCTTTAAAAATTTTTTTATCTAAATTATTATCAATATGTTCGTGCGCAACATTTAAAGCAGACTCTTCTGTAAATGTTCTGTTGAGACTGTCTTGTATGCCTAGCTGATCAAATTTGTTTAATATAATAGATGTATCAATATATTTATTAATTGTATTCTTGCTCCATGTCATTTTAGCATTTTTAATCACATAGTTTTTTTTTATCATGTTATTTATGATTTTTTCTAGTTCGTCTAAATCATCATCATCAAATAAATCTTTGCCTAGTTGTTTATTAGGGACACTCTTATATTGTTTTGGTATTATACTAAGAATTGAATCAATCAACGAATCCATAAACTCTATAGAGGCAATAGCAGTTATTCTATCTTCTTTATTTACTTCAGCACTTGAAGAGCTCTTTTCAATAAGTTTATTTAAATCAAAAATTAGATCAATCGCTTCATCAACTTGCTTATCTGTTCTGTAAGAATTAGGCTTCAAACTTTGTAATTTTTTATATTTTTTTGATAATTTTGAAATACTTTTATCTATTGATTTAAACTTATCTTCCTCAATTTTTTTTTTGATATCAAAAAGTATTTGGGAGTATTCTTTTAGATGCTTTCTACGTTCAAGTGTTTGTGAAGGTACTTTTATTTTAATTACATCTTTGACACTCGCGTTTAACATATCGCCTATTAAATCATAATTTGAGGTACCTATTTTTTCTCTGATACTTTTTACTAATCTTACGTTATGGATATATTTAATTAGATATCTCCCTAAGACTTTTTCATTATTTGGATTTTTTTTAAATTTTTCTAGTTTTTTTAATGTATATTTAGAGTAATCTGTACACAAATATCGATTATCATAAAACCATAACCACCTAACACAATTATCTTTTGAGCCAACTTCCACATATGGACCATCGTATTTGTTATATTTATTGTTAAAATCTGACCACATATAATAAATTTTTCCATTTTTTTTAAATGCATCTTGCGTAGTCACAAATTTATTACTACTTGAAAAAATTAGTCGTTCTATCGCTGATAATGCATAAAATATATCTCCAGGCCTTTTTATTTCTGCCCTTTCATTTCGTGAAAAAACTCTCTTAATTATCATCGCTGGACAATAAATCTTTTGTAATTCTGGATCATTCATTGATGACCCACCTTCACATGCAGATTGTGAAGACTTTTTTAAATGACTTCTTTTTTCTAATTTTTCTTGTTTCTTCTCGCTTAATGAAATGCTTTCAGCTGCTGAGATAGTTTCTCCACCTTTAAACCATTTTATACGATTATTCTCAACTTCCATTTTAATGAGATTATCTTGTATTTCTTCTAAAGTTATAATTTCATCATTCTTTGCCAAAGAGATACTGGTACTTAAAATAAATAATAAAAATATAAGTAAATTTTTTTTCATGTTTTTACATATTATCTTTTTAGGTACTGGTTTGGTACTGGTTTTGAGATATTAAACCAGCTTAATTTTATTATATTTGTTAAAGGTTAAATTAAAGTTATGTGATTTTATAGGATATTTTAAACTACCTTGGACTACTATGGACTGACTTAAAGTTCTATCCCTCGGCTTTTAAGTCCTTTGTGTCTACCAATTTCACCACGAGGGCATTAGTTATTTTCATGAGTGTTTATGCCAATATTTATAATTGAACAAGAGGAATAAGTAAATTTTTTTTATTTTATCTCCCTGGCTTCTAGTCTGCTTCTAGTTATCCCATAAAGTCCTATAGATTATTCTATACTTAAAATTCTCACAGTTTGAATGGCTGGTTTGTAATCACAATACTTCATGCTCCTATCAGAATTAGCAAATGGTGTTATAAATTTTTCACCTGGCATTAAATATTTTTCAAACTCATGTTTTGTAAATTGCCGCATTAAATATCCAGGTGATGTTACGCCCTCAATGAAAGTACCATATTTATCAAAAATATTATCACTATCCTCGCCTTCTTTTTTTGCTTTTTTATTATCACAATTAGAGAGTTCTATTAATAAATTTCCTGCTGTAATTATAAAATCATTATCAATTTTATTTTCAAGTGAAATTGCTATTTCTTCATTTTTCTTTAAAATTTTTAAATCTAGTTTATCGTATATATTATTATCTTGCTCACTAAGCTCATAAAGACATGCGGATTTAATATCAACACGTTTTAAAAGATTTCCATTTTTAAAAAAATCTTTTGGTTTAGAATTAAATTTTATACATTTTTCAAGATTACCAAGATCATTTTTCATAAAAATATTTTTATAATTAGCAATTTTTATTGCCTTGCCTTCTAATATGGTCCAGCTTGATATTTCACCATTTGGGATATTTAAATCAGATATATCATTATAAATAAAAGAAGAATATTCGGGAAATTTGATGTATTCATCTATAAACAAATTGTTAAAATCTAATTCAATACTTTGTCCTGTTCCTAAGTATTTTTCGTACTTTTTGACTCCTGAATCTGATTTACTTGGTTTCAAATTTATACTTATTTTTATTGATCCAAAAATTACATTAGGATGTAAATTTGAAATCTTAATACCAAAACTCTTATAAAAACCATTAGATCCCTCGGTCCATTCACCCCACCCATGTATAACGTTTTTTAATTCATCCACTTTTTTTATATTTTTATTAATACAATAGGCTCTAGCATCTTTCTCACCCATGGGCTTTAAATGATTTTTTAAACATTTTGTTACATCATTAAGTGTATTTAATTGAGATAGTTCTTTTTGAAAAGTTTCTGCCGATGAATATGAACATATAAATGTTAATAGAGTCATAACTTTTATGAATAGGTAAAATTTTTTCATTTTAAGCTTTTTTAAAATAATTTTTTTTTAGCCATTTATAATAAAAATAAAGATAAAAGAGAAATATAGGTATTACAATCAAGCTAAAATAAAACATGAAGCCATCCAACATCCAGGCTAAGCTTTGATTTCTCAATTCCCCACTTATACATTTTCTTAGTTTTTCTTCTTCAGTTCCAGTTCTTCCAAAATAGTTATTTTTTTTACAATAATCTGTAACAAAACCAATTTCATCATTAGTGGTATAAAATGGTGAATCTTTAAATGCAGGGTTATCGTAGGTATTCCTACCTAAAATTTCATTAACAGACCAAATTGTCGAACATGATGCAGGAAGTAATAATATTATAAATAGAACTGACAAAAATGTTAATTTTAAAATTTTCATTTTTCAATTTTAAAATATTTTTCACCAGTGTGCGGATCAATAAAATCATCTATTATCTTCCATCCTTTTTTATTAATCTGCTCTAAACCCTTATCTAATTCTCCATTACCCATTTCAATAATTTCACTTGCTTGGATTAATGAAATTTCAAATTTGTCCATAAAGGTAATCTATAATATTATATCTCTATGTACGAGAGATAAGAGAGAAAAAGCATATTATTTTGTCTGCTCAAGTTCTAGTTATCGTATAAAATCCTGCAATGTCTTGATCAATTATATTTTGATACCCTGTTCTTGTTTTAAAGTTTTGCATTTCTCAAATTGTTCTCTCATATGTTTTGGTCTAATTAAATGCATTCCTTCTTCTGCATGACAACAAATACACAAAACCTCAAGATTAGTCTCACCATTGTTACCAGGATTTCCATCTTTGTGATGACAATGAATCATTTTTCTGTGACTTAATAATGAAAGATCAACCTTGCATCTACTACATTTATAACCCCACGCTTCTTTTAACTTTTTAGAGGTTGTTCTAAAATCAGGAGTATATTCTGGATCAGGATAACTCATTTCAGAATATTTAGGTCTATTTATTAAAGTTTGGACAAAATTTTTAAAAAAAGATTTTATATTAAAAGAATCTCTAGCTTGTCGTGCTTCAGTGTTTGGTCTTCCGGAAGATGAGTAGCCTGCTCCGTCATATTCTAGATCTATTAAACAATTCATACAAACTGCTAATGGTGTTGTTAATTTAATTTTTTTATTTGAATGCTTGGATTCTCTTGCAATTACAGAAAATTTACCACTTTGATTAGCTGTAAAAGTATATCTATCGTACCTTTTTCTTCTTTGCATTTGTTCAATTGTTTTACATGTTCCAGTTATATGAAATCTATATCCTTTTCCGCCAAGCGGATCTCTTCTGATTTCATCAGCCGAAATCCATTGATCTTTTATAAAAAGAACCACTGGCTCATTATTTAGATACATCAAGCCATGTTCATCCATTTTTATGTCATCTAATTTCGCGTCAACACCTTCAACAGATAATAATTTTTGAATAATTATTTTTTCATACTTAACGCCAGATTTCCAAACAGTCTTTTTAGCACCCATTTTATTGATCAAACTTTCTAATTCTGGAAATGTGTGGTTAAGTTTCATTTTTTCTTTCTTGAAAAACTTTTCTAAGTCTTTCAATTATATAAGCACTATCAACTTTCACCCTAAACTCTGTTCTTTGGGATCTAATTGCATCCTCATCTCCATTTTCTTTTAATAACAATTTGCTGAATGACATGCCGTTAGCCACAATCTTCTCTTTAGCCCAATTCTTGTTAGTTCCTAAATTTAGTTCAAGAATATATATCAAAACATTCTTCGAGCGGTCTTGTGATAGACCCATGTTTTTAATATATGCCTCATCAATAGTTAAAGCTTTTTGCCATCTTGAAGAAGTATGACCCTCTATTCTTAGTTCTTCAATATCCTCTCTAAAGTCCCATAAAACATTTAGATATCTTGGATAAAAATTGTTTAAAATATTTTTAAATTCACTTTTAACTTCTGAAGAACCAGTAGAAAACTGAATTTTTGGCTCCCTAAAAGAGATTGTTAGAGTTTCTTTATCGATTTCAGCTACCCATTTTTTTAAATCATCTTCGAATTCATCATAAAGCTCATTATAAATTCTATCTTGTAATATCTCAAAACTTCTCAATTTATCAATTTGGTCTTTAAGATTTACAATTGCTATGAATAAAAAAACAATCATCAATCCAGCCATCATGTCGGCAATTGATATCCACTGGTCGTCTTGATCATCCTGTTGTTGAAATAATGCTTTTAATTTCATTCAGGTTTTTTGTTTGTTTTTTTCTTAACACTTCCTAGAGAATTTACTAAATTCACAAGTTGGTTAGTTAATGGAGAATAATCGCTAACAAATTTTTCAGACAATGATGCTAAATTTGATCCCATAATTTCTACAATTTTGGTCACTTCCTTTTGCATTTGTTCGTCTAATCCTTTGATTTGATTAATAAGCATATCGTTTGTCTCTTTAATAGATTGTTTAACGCTATCTCTTATTTCTGTAGACATATTTTCTATACTAGATACAGAATTTGATAAACTTTCGGTCATTTCATTTAAATTTTTCTCAATTGTTGGCATCGCATCAACTGCTTTATCTTTCATTTGTGCAAAAGCATCTAATTGATTGTTCAAATTATCAATTTGTCCTTGTACTGTTGTCATAATTTCTTTTAATGCTTCAGTTGATTTAGGGAGGCTCTCCATATTTTCTGAAATCTGTTTAAGTGACTCTTGAGAACTTGTAATGCCTGATATAGCTGTTTGTAACTGATCATTCAAAGTCTCAACATGTGTCTTGTAATTATTTTGCCATTCCACAAGGTTTTGAACAGATGAACTTAATTCTTTAAAACTTTCACCAAGTTGATCATTTATTTTAGCATTAAAATCTTCCATAACCTGTTGAACAGCTTCTATTAATGCATTGACGTTATTTTGAGACATTTCAGCTGCAAATTCTGAGAAAGATTTTTGCATTTCCTTTAAACTATCAATAGTTTCACTTCTTAGTTTTTGTAATTGTGTAATTACTGAGCTTTCATTATCAGCAGAAATTGCATCTTTTACCTCAGTCATCTTTGCTAAAAGATCTTTTACATCAGCCTCTTCAGTAGATTTAATTTTTTTGGGTTTGTATAAAATTATTGCTCTAAAGGCTAAACTTAAAAATAATCCAACTATACTTGTTCCAAAAGCAACTTTTAATCCTGATAAAAGCTCTGGAATACTTTCGTCTACTCTATTTACATTAAAATCAACTAGTGCAAAAAATATTCCTAGGAATGTTCCAAATATACCAATCGAAACTAGTAATGAAGGTGTAAATCTAGCATACCTAAGAGCTTTGTCAGCGTCTGTAGAAAAATAAGTAAAGATTGAGTATGTGAATACAAATACTATTACAGCTACTATAACTGTTATCTCAGTGGTATCTGTAAGCGCTCTCCAAAATCCCATCCAATTCATAAATAAAGTATATTATTATATCCACCTAGCTTCTAGTCCACTTCTAGTTTGAGAAAATTTATTATTCATATTTTCCAATAAAAATAATTAAAGGTTTTTTTAAAGTGTAGGATTTAATGGGATTTAAGACTGTCTGAGACAGTATGAGACTATAAAATTACTCTACCCTATGTTTTTTAAGTCCTTTGTGTCTACCAATTTCACCACGAGGGCATTAATGAATTTCATGGTTATTTATAATAATATTTATAATTGAACAAATTAATTAATCCATATTATTTTTTAAACCAATTTAATAATAAATTTTTCAAAGTTCTAAAAATCTCAATTCTTTGAATTTTCGATTTGCCTGCATTTCTCTCATAGAAAGTAATTGGAATCTCTTTAATATCAAAATTTCTTCTTTCTAGTTCAAATATAATACTCATAAAGAAGCTATAACCAGCACTGTTCACAATATTTAGATTAAAATTTATAAGTTTTTTTAAATTATAACCCCTATAAGAGGTTGTAAATTCTGTACATTTTGATTTTAAAACAAACTTTATAAATTTATTACCAAAGTAACTTATAAATAACCTAAAACCTTTCATCTCACATTTGCCTCCTTCAATATATCTTGATCCAATAACAAATGGATAATCATTCAAATAACTTATAAAATTACTTATTTCTTTCGGGTCATGAGAAAGATCGGCATCCATAGTAATTAGATAATCAAAATTATTTTTCAGAGCATAATTATATGCTTCTTTATGAGCTGTATCTAAGCCCAATTTCCCCTTTCTTGTTATTAAATTAATTTGATGAAATTTTTTTTTTAAATCTTCGATTAAGTGTGATGTATTGTCTGGAGAATTATCATCTATGATTAAAACTTCTACATTACTATTATGATTTATAATTGAATTTATAAATTCACTTATATTTTCAGCCTCATTATAAGTAGCAGAAAAGACTAAAATTTTTTTTTTATTTGATTTTTGTAAATTCATTTAAATAACTGCTCAGAAACTTTTAAACCGAGACTTAACATCAATCTTATTATTAATTAAATTATTAAAAACAATTATTTTTGATATGATTCCTCCTGTAATACTAATATTTTTTTCTACTAAATTGCAACAATGAGGTATTCTAGTAAATGTAAATTGAAATAGAATTAACATTGTAAAAAATAAAACTAATATTTTATTTTTATAAATTGAGTAATTCTGATTTTTTATTAAGTAAATATTGATACAGAAAACTACAAATAATATAATATGTATCCATCTACCCCAATCTCTTCCTATATAAAATAATAAAAAAAGAGGCAAAATAACTAAAATGTTTAAAAAAATCTTACGTTTTGTAAAAGGATCAACCCAATGAAACATGATTAGAACAGGAGTAAGATAAAATAAAAAAATGAATAAATATTTAAATAAATTTGTTAAGGGATTGATCATATAAGAAAATTCACTTCTAAATAAAATAGGCATACCAATTGACTCTATAATTGATGCATTAATATTTTGCTTGTTTTCAATTTGATCAAAAATTAATAGTGCTTTTTCTGCTGTTATTGGATTAAACCAGAAATAAAATGCTATAGGTATAAATATTAAGTATGGGAGATAATATTTAATTTTTTCATAATTAGAAGTTTGTTTCGTTATTGTTAACCAAGTTAAAATTATATTAAATGGAAGTAAAAAAAAATTTACCTCATGAATAAGCACATTCACTATCAATATTGGAAATATTAAAAAGAAATAATATTTATTATAAAAAATTATTTTTTCGTTTTGTCTATCAGCAATTATTGCAAGATAAGTGTGTAATAATAATGAAAAAATACCAAATATTTCTAACCTTGCATAACCTCCAAGATCATAAAAATTAAAGAGTATAAAGCTTGGATTTAATACAAAAAAAATAAAGATCAAAGCATTTTTAAATTTAATTTTAAGGATGTTGAGGAATAATAAAAAATTTAAAATTGTAAAAATATAAAATAAACTTGAAAAGAAAATTCTCTTTTCTAAACCTAAACTATCTAGTTTAAGCATAATTGTACCAATCAATCCTCTGGGTAGAAAACCTGCAGAATAATTGATATGAAGTTCGTTAAATGTCCAAAGATTAATAATATTATTTAAAGAAAAGATATAAACATAGGTAAAAATTAAAAAATAAAATAAAAAAGAAATTAAATTTATGTTTTTATTTAATATATTTAACATGAACTGTTATTTAAATTATTGCATAAAAATTTAAAGTTAAATTGATTATATATGAATAAATTAAAGTTAATATTAGAAAGTATTAACTCAAAAGATTTAGTAAAAGCACTTAATCTTTGTAATGAATATGAAAAAGAAGAAAGTAAGAATAAACATTTAATTAACAACTTTAAGGGTGTTATTAATTTTCTTGAAGGAAACCTAGATCTTGCAGAAAAAAGTTTTTTAAGTTCACATTTGTTAAATAGTAATTTTGAAGATCCAATAAAAAATTTATATTTAATTTATTTAAAAAAAAATAATCCAAAAAAACTCTTAGAATTTGCAAAAAAACTTTATGAAATAAATAATGAAATTGATCTATATAATTATCAATTAGCTTATGCTCATGAATTAAATAACAATAATAAATTAGCTTTAGAGTTTTATATAAAATGTATTGATTGTAATGGTGCCAATAAAATAAAAGCTCTTAATAATGCAGGTAGTATATACCTTAAAAATAATAAACCTAAAACTTCATTAAGATTTTTTTTAGAAGCTTACAATTATAATAAAAATGACAAAATTATTATTAATAATTTATTGCTAAATTATATTAATTTAAAAGATATCAAAAAATCAGACGAATTTTTTAAACTAGCAGAAACCATAGATGAGAAATATATAGAATTTTTATATAATAAAGCAGAATATAAAATTCTTAATGAAGAATATGACGAAGCAATAAAAATTCTATCTACAAATAAAAATATACTTAAATTTAAATTATCTCTTATTGGTCTTTATTTTAATATGGGTAATGAAAAAGATGCAAAAAATCTTCTTGATAGCTCCAGAGACGAATTTAAGAATAATAGAAATTTTTATAATTATATTGGGATCAGATCTCTGTATGAAGGTAACTTTGAAGACGGATGGAAATACTATGAATATAGGGGTTCAAAATTAACGAATATTCTAAGTTCAACTAAAGAATGGAACGGTGAAAATTTAGAGAAAAAAAGCATAGTTGTTTTTAGTGAACAAGGTTTAGGTGATTCAATACAATTTTCTAAATATATAATTTCACTTTGTAAAATATCTAAGAATGTAAGTTTTGTTGTAAGTAAAAATATTTTTAATTTATTTAATAATGGTATTGAAAATTTAAAAATTGAAACAATAGAAACCCTGGAAGATAAGAAATTTGATTATAAAATTTCATTAGGTTCATTAATTAAATTTTTTTATAAAGAAAAATATGATTTCAAAGATATCTTGATTAAAAAAGATGAAGTGCAAATAGAAAATTGGAGTAAAAAGATTGATAACTCTAAACCTAAAGTTGGATTAGTTTGGTCAGGTTCTTTTCATGGTCCAAATCAGCCTTTTAGATCAGTACCTTTAAAAAGTTTAGACAAGATTTTATCTTTAGATATAAACTTTTATGGATTACAAAATGAAATATGGGAAAGAGATAAGCATTATTTTGAAAATTCTAACATATTAGATTTTGGAAAATATAATCTAGTAGAAATTGCTTCTATAATAGAAAATTTGGATTTAGTTATATCAGCAGATACATCTGTACTTCATCTTTCATGTTCCCTTAATAAAGAAACTTGGGGTATTTTTAATATATATCCAGATTGGAGGTGGGGTGAGTTTGATAAAATAAACCCTTATCCTTCCTTACAAATGATTAAACAAAAGAAGTTCAATCAATGGGATGATGTTGATGATGAAATATTAAAAAAATTACAACTCAAATTTAATTTAGCTTAATATTTTACAACCTTACCCCATAGAGATTGTGATGGTCCATACCCTATTCGAGCATCTTCCATTTTGAGAACTCTACTATGATCAACCATCATATTTATGCCTGGACCATATATCTCTATGTATTTTGACAATACATCCTGGTCATCAGCCTCAACCATAAATTGATTCAGCTCAAGTGGACTAATAATTTTATCAATTGTATTCCATCTATAATTTTTCGTATCAAGATTTTCTGTCAAACCCTCTGACTCTAGTAAAATTTTCCATGAACCTGCCTCAAGAAATCTTTTAGATTGCATTTTAATTCTTTCAATAAATATTTCTTCCTCAATAACCTTGGAATGTGCAAACGCAACACCAACCTCATTAATAACTTTTATCCCCTTGCTTGAGGCGTTTTCAATTAATCTACACATTTCGTCATCATCTAATGAACGAGCTATTCTAGAGATTTCAATAATATCAATGCCCAAACTAACAACGGTGTCTAGATAATCATCTACCACTTCTTTACCACCAGATAATGCAACGTCCATAATTGGATTTCCTAGCGCAACTTGAACACTATGTTTTTTGCAAGTTTCAATAAACCTTAAAAGAGATTTTTTACTCATCATTGCGCCTTGTTTTCCAGAAATCTTAAAGATATCAACTAGGTCAGCATATGCTTCTAAGTAATCATCAATACAATTTCCCACCATTACAGGTGCTCTAACATAATTTATACCTGTCTCCCGAGGTTTTTCCTTTCTTTTTATGAAAGGTAAATTTGGAAATGTAACATCAGTCATTATAAATTTTTTTTAATTTAGTTGTCCACCTAGCCACCAGGGTAAATCGACAAATAATCCTATCAATCCATTTGGAAACTGTAAGGTTAGCAAGGACGATAGCGACCAGAGTATTACCATCAATGCAGCAGAAATGCAAATTGATGACAAATAAGCTTTCCTATTATGAAATAAAATAAATATATTAATAAAAAGTGCTGCAGCAATTGGAAAACCAAATATAAAATTCATTAACAAGAAACCAATAAAACTTAAATAATAAAAAAGTTGATTATTAAAGTTCCCACTAATTTCAAAAATATTTGACCGAGCAAACTTCATCAATGTATTATTTAAAAATGGTAAATTTTTTAAGTCTGCAATTTTTACAATAAGTATAAAAACCAAGAGTGATAAAGCTATTACACTTAGACTTATTGGAAACAAATTAGCACGATAATCTAAACTACTAGTAAACCAAATCATTGATAACGGAAGACAGAGTAAGATAAGTATATAATAAATTTGAGTAAGCTTACCTTTAATAAGATCAGATCTATAGTTGTTGTCAAACTTTTGTTTTGTCAATAGAACGATGGTAGCAAGACACAATATTATAAGAATTATTGAAACTGGACGAGATAAAAAACTTAAACCATACACTGCTTGAGTTTGATAGCTTAGAAGTTCAACTTTGCTTGATAAAAAGAACCCTATTAATAGTGCAGGTCTTGACCAACCAAAGTTTTTAAATGTAATACCAATTATACCGAATGATAATAATCCAATAAAATCATACCAGTCCCTATTAATATTAAATGTTGCAAAAAATATTAAACAAACCATGACAGGTGCAAGTATATAATATGGAACTAAAGTGAATTTCGAAATTTGAGATGAAAAACCCATACAAATCCCAGCGCCCAAAATATTTGCAATAGCTAATGACCAAATCATTAGATATGTAAGATCTAGGTTTGTCGTTACCATATCTAAACCAGGTTCAATTCCAATTAGAACAAAACCTCCAAGTAATAAAACCTTATTACCAGAACCAGGTATTCCAAAAATTAATGTTGGAATTAATGCTCCACCTTCTTTTGCATTATTAGCAGACTCAGGTGCTATAACTCCTCGGATATCGCCTTTACCAAATTGTGAAGTATCTTTTGTTGTTTGTTTTAAGTGACTATATGCAATCCAATCAACAACAGTTCCTCCTAAACCTGGTAAAGCTCCAACTAGACAACCAAGAGTAGAACATCGTAATACTAAAAACCAATTTTTTACTACGTCCTTTAAACCTGTAAACCACCCTTTTTTAGTATTAAGTGATTTTGCGATTGAACCTTTGGCATCAAGTAACCCAACTATTTCTGGAATAGCGAATAATCCAAGTCCAACAACAACAAGGGGTACACCCTCTAAAAGATATAATGTATCAAAAGTATATCTTGGATCTCCTGTAATTGGAGCAGTTCCAATTGATCCAATAATTAATCCCAGAAAACAAGAGGCAATACCTTTAAATAAATTGTCACCTGTAAGAGCTCCAACCATTAATAAAGCAAGCACAACTAATAGGAACTGTTCTCCAAAACCAAAAGCCATTATTATTGGAATGGCATAATAAATAGATATTGATAATATAAACGCCCCAAAGATACCCCCAAGCAATGAAGCACTAAAGGCAGCGCTCAAAGCTCTTGCTGCCATACCTTTTTTAGAAAGTGGAAAACCATCCATCACTGTTGCTTGAGATCCTGCAGTACCAGGTACTCCCATAAGAACCGCAGGAAAAGTATCTGAAGTTGTCGTAGGTGCCAAAACTCCAATCATCATTGCAAGAGCATGTGAAGGTTCCATTGTAAAAACAAAAGGTAAAACAAGGGCTAAACCTGAAGTTCCACCCATACCTGGAAGGATACCAACAATTAAACCAAGTAATGTCCCTGCAAATAGAAATGCTAAATGAGTAGGCTCAAAAAGTTGAAAAAGTGCAGCTAATAATTGTTCCATAAAAAAAGCTGCCAGCTAATAGCTAGCAGCACTTTTTTTATTTGTTCTATTGAACTCTATATGTGAATTTATGTTTCTTTAGAGCTGCATTTAATTGCTTTTTAGTAGTATCAGAGAATACTGCAGCCTTTTTAATAATTTCACCAGCTTCTTCTCCTATGATTAATGGAAATGGTCCAAGAGCTTTTACAGCTTTAGCCTTAAACTCTGGGTCATTTGTCATTTTAATAGCTGCATCTCTGTATGCTTTTACTATTTCATCGGATGCATCTGCTGGAAGCATCATTGCTTTAGATGCTTGAGACCATGCAGCACCTATTGCATAGTATGCTTCTAAGTCATCACCCTCAAGTTTTTTACCATTTACCTTCTCATACATTTCAGGAAATGTAGGTGCATTTGGTGCCAAAGGATTTCTAGAAACTGAACCGTCAGCTCCAATAATTCCTAATGTCATTAAATCTACAACTTTTCCTTTTTCTATTTCTGGCTTAACTTTTTTTACATAATTCGCTGCACCATGTGAACTTAGATGAATTTCACCTCTTAGAAATGCTTGATAACCTCCTGAAGATGAAAGACCAGGTATAGGTTTAGCTCCTTTGATACCAAGTTTCTCATAAATCCATATGTGAAATAAATCTGCAGATGCAGGAGTTTTCAATGCGTAGAGAACCAATTTTCTTTCTTTAATTTTTGATAGATCGTGAGGCTCAGCTAAATCTGAACGTGTGAACCAATGAGTATTTTGCGGTAGCAAAACTACTGGTCGGTATTCACTAAGATTATATTTAACAAGTGGATTTCCAGTCGCAACATTAACTATTACTGAAGTTGAGCATCCAAAAATAAAAGTTCCATCTGCTTTTGCATTTTTTTCAAAATAATTTGAACCTTTAATAGCTCCACCTCCTGGTATGTGCATGATTTGGACATCAGGATTTCCAGGTAAATATTTTTTTAAGAAAGGTTGAATAAATCTTGCAAATCTACTAGTACCACCACCTTCTTTAAATGGCACAACCCATGTAACTGTTTTGCCTGCGAAATTCACATCTGCATTTCCAATGGATACAAATGAGAATAACGACATTAATATTAATATTAGAATTTTACGCATAATTTCCCCCCTTGAGAATATTGTTAGAGATAGTATAACGTGTTCATTATGGGTCTTTCAACTAATTATATTTTTTTACATCCTCAAGAACTTTGAAAATGACGTATTTAGTTAGAAATTTATCTATTTGACTAATATAAAAGCAAAAAACATGTCTAAAACAAAAAATTCTATATCAAAAGTATTTGATTTAAATGATATAGAACCTAAGCCCAGAACTAAATCACAACTATGGTTGAAAGATGTGGGGTTTGATGAAGGCCCTTGGTACCACGAAAGAATGGGGCTTCGTGAATTAGAAGACTTTCTAGAGGTTGCTGGTAACAGGATTGACCATGTTAAAATTGCAACAATGCAAGTTCTTGGACATCCAAAGGAATGGTTGGAACGTAAAAATGATCTTTACAAAAAACACTCGATAGAGCCTTACTTGGATCATGGTTATTTTATAAAAGCTTTTAAAAAGGGAAAAGTAAATGAAGCAATTGATGTTGCGGCAGATTTAGGATTTTCTGCAATGGAATTCATGAATACATTTGGAGACATCCCTGAAAATCAAATTAAAGCTTGGTGCAATCATGCGATTAAAAATGGAATGAATATAATTTATGAACATCATCCAGAAAGTGGGTGGGATAAAACAAAAAAAAATACTCCTGCAACATTAAAACAAATTGTTGAAAGTGCTGAACCATTTTTTGAATATGGAGCATTTTCAATGCTTATTGATCATGAAGAAATTGAACTTCATGATAGTAAATCAGATGTACTAGCTGGAGTGCTCGAACACTTTGGTAAAAATAAAGTTGCATTCGAAGTTACTTCACCAAAGGAAGCTGAAGTAAGGTGGTATTCAGACATACTTAATTATTTTGAACTCTTTGGTACAGACTGCAATTTAACTAATATTATGCCCAGCCAAGTAATGCTGATTGATCCATTAAGGTCTGGAGAGCGACCCGCTGAAATTTTATTTGATAAGTATCCAGAATTAGTTTCGGTTAAAGGTAAATAAAAATAATTAATTCTTAAAATTTTATCTAACTCTTTGAATTATACTGAGTATGTTTTGATTGAGGTCTGTTTTTATGATTTACAACGATTGATCCATCAACAACTTTAATATCATAACCCCAATTATCCCAACCTTTTAATGATAATGGTTCACCAAGTTTGTCCTCGAGTGTTCGTGGGTAAACGTAACAGCCTTCACTATCTCCATATTGAGCTCTCGCTTCTTCCATTTTTTTTTTTACTTCCATGTGTAAGTCTAGTGGAACATTTAAATGTTGCCCAAGTAAGTAACTTAAATTCATATCTTTACATGCTAAATCCATTGTAAATCCAGCTTCATATTTTTGATTAAAAATGTGAGGCACAACTGTTTCCCACGCAAAGGAGTTTCCGGCTGAAACTCTAATAGCATCAAAAAAACTCTCTAAGTCTAATCCTGCTCTTTTAGCAATCATCATACACTCAGATGCTGCAACCATATTAGTAAATGCGAGCATATTTGATACAACTTTTGCAATAGCTCCTGCCCCTATATCTCCACATAAGACAACTACTTCACCTATCGCGTCCTGTAAAACTTCTTTCCAATTATTAAAAATTTTTTTATCTCCACCAGCTAAACAAACCATATTATTATTTTGTAAAGCATGAACACCTCCGGTTAGAGTGGCCTCTAACATTGAAATACCATATGTTTTTGCTTTTTCTGATAATTTTTGTGTTTGTTTAAAATCAGTTGTGGACGTATCTATCCAAACCATACCATTGGATGAATTTTGTAATAAACCATCAACACCATCAACAGCTTGCAAAACATGTTCTGGCTTAGGTAAACATGTTAAAACTGCTTTACATTTCTGAGCAAGATCTTTGATGGAATTTGCTTTAATAATATCCTTAGGAACATCATTGAGTTTATTTTTATCAATATCAAAGGCTACAAGGTTATACTTCTTTGATTTGTATAAATTATTTAAAATTGGTGTACCAGCATTTCCTAAGCCAATCACCCCTATTGTTATGGTATCGCTCATGATCTCTCCTTTCGTAATTTAAATAAATGTTGAAGATACATCTCCAAAAGCTGATGAGGTAACCTCAATCAACTTCTTTTCATTAATAGGAACAGGAAATCCATATGCTCCTGTTAAAATTAAATCATTTTTTTTTAAAATATTGTTTTTTTTTGCTTTATCTCTCACTAACCACTCTATTTCACTAAGCATATCAAAAGGCCATTTTTTATCTATCCATTTATCAACTACTTCATTGTCATAGATTAATTTTAAATCAGTGATTTCATTACTGTTTGGAACTTTGTTCTCTGGTCCTAAAATAACTCCAGCATGAATTGCATTATTGGCTAAAAGTTCTGCACCATTTGGAGCATCTCCATTAAAAACTAAATTATGTATTTCTATTAAGGAATAAATTGATTGAACAGACTCCAGTATATAATCAAATGATACTAGGTCTGGATTAATATCTCTATTAAGTATAACTCCAAATTCTGCTTCCATTGCAGGATTGAAATAATCCTTTTTATTTAGTTCAACGCCGCTTTGATGTAATTCATGCTTCCAAAGCGTACCTTTTGCTGGATGGGAAAGGTCCATTTTTTTTTGAGTATCTTTTGAAATACAGCCTATTTTGTAACCTATTACCTCCTCACCTCTTGATACTCTTAATTCAGCTACCTTATCCTGTATAAGTAAAGCATCCTCATTGCTTACCTTTACTTTATTTTTAAATATTTGGCTGGGTTTTTTTGCATCATAATCTTCAAGAATTTGATTTGAATAAAAATCTAATTCTTTTGAAGATAATTTATTCATTAAATTAACATAACTACTAAAAATAACATCTGAACAAAATTAATCACAACAGATATAAAGTGTGAATATTTAAATTTTTTATCCTGTTTTTCATCTCTATATTTGTTAATCAAAGGCATTAATAAGTAATTTGATGTAGCAAATAAAAGTGTGATTGCTAGAATTAAGTAGAAATCAATTCCTAATTTACTTAAGAATAAAAAAGTTAATAAAATAATTAGACTTAAGCCTAGGTTAACATTGTAATAAAAAGGGAATATTCTTCTTATAAACTTTCGTGCATTCTCTTCGTCTAAGGTCGTGAAAACTACTGGAGCAATAACGAATGAAAAAAATAACATTATTCCTAAAATCATTGATGTTAAATAAATACTAATCTGTTCAATCATAATTTAGTTTTCTATTGAATTTTCTTCTTTCATTAATATTGGTCTACCATCATGTGCAGTATTAAGAGGTATAATTTTACCTTTATATTTAGCACATAAAGTTGGTGCACTTCTAACCTCTTCTCCTAATCTAACTTCCAGATCAACAATTACTAATTTTACATCTTCTAATTCTTTTAATATTCTCATTTTGGTCCTTTGGTTAATTAATTTAATTTAATGACAAGCCTGATTATGTTTTTTAAGCCTCCAATAATTGTAAGGCCAAGGAGTAACAAATCCAACTGCTAACATTATAGGAACTACCCACCAAGTAAGCATTGCGCCACCTGTTAAAACATAATCTGTAATATTCATAGCAACTTCCATACTAATCATAGAAATAAAGCTCATGCCTAATGCAGTCTTTAATGCTTTTTGAAAAGTAAAATTTTGTTTAATTAAAATAAATGTCTCTAATATTACACTTGTAATCAAACCATTAATAATAGCTAAAATCATAATACTTAAAACTGGGAATGGAATTTTAGTTAATTGAAAAAATAGTATAGTTCCAAAATCACCAATGGCACAACCCAACAAGCACCAAGCAGTATTCTTAGCACTTCTTCTCCAAGTATGTTTACATTTCCAATTAAAATTTATTGCTTCAGCACTCATTTTTTAAACTTTTTAAAGGATATATTTATCGCCAAGATACATTGCAAAGGCAATCGCAGCACCTAATAAAATATATTTCATATATTAGACTTATACCTAAAATAATCTGTGTTTAAAATGTGATATTTTTTCATAATCGTAACGAAATTAGAACCTAATTATAACAAATCGATATCATAGAAATAGAATCATGAGATTATCATTATTCTTTTTTCTTCATTTAGTTGCTTTCGTGATCCTCTTAATTGTCCATCCTCATGCTCGTGCAAATGATGGATGGACAATTGAAAAACATAATCAAAACCTAACCAATATAACTCGTAAAAACTAATTATGTTTGTTGGAATGGAAGCATTATTAATACTAAGTCTTTTAGGAATTATTTTTTAGTTAATTTTATTGTCCTAGAGACTGTTTTGCTTCCTCAACTGAATAGCTAGTTCCATGTTGTTGATTATACGCAGCTACCGCATCGGCAAAACTACCATAGCCAAGTCCTTGTGCTGTTGCCTCTAAATCAACTGAAACCCCAGCACTTGTTGCAGCTCTAATCGTATCTGCAACTTCTTGTAAACCACTATTTGCTGCAGCAGCTATTCTTCCAGCATCAAATGAACTTAAAGATCCTGACTGGAGTGCATTTATCATATCAACGTTATCTTGGTATGCGGCCGCATATTCCTCTACAGACCAATTAGCATTGTGTTGAGCATTTGCTAGATCAGTTAAATCAGCATAATTATTTATATCAAGACCATAAGAATCACCAAATGATCTGGCAAAATCATCTAGAGTAAATGAAAAATTGAAAGTATCAGAATTAACATTTAAATTTTTTGCAATATCATTAAAGTTATTAGCTTCATTTTGTATCAAATTGCTAAACGAATCTAGATCTAATAATTCTTTAAAATTTTTCATTGCTAATTGAGCTTTGATTGATTCAATTTCTTCAGGTGAAAGAGAAACTTCAATACCTGCATCATCAACTATAATTTCAGGGATTGGATTTTTCCATGCGTTTGCCCAATCACTTAATGTCCAGTCTTTCATTTTTGATGCTGATGCAACTTGAAGATTTATATCATCAAGTCTCACATTTAATTCATCTTGATAAACCTCTAGAAATCTATTTACGGGTATGCCTCCATTTTCAAGATTCATTATTTGTAACTGAATATCATTAGACTTATCATTTTTAGTAAGTTTCATTGATTTTGTAATATCGCCTAAAATTGATAATTCATTTTGAGAGAATATTTCAAATTTGGCATTTGAAAGATCTTGCTCATACTTTTTTATAATTTTATCATTCTTAATCTTTTGAAGAATATATTCTGCAATTTTATACCCACTCAATAATCCTGAATTATTAGTATTTTTATATTTATCTATTTCAATAATAAAAGATGTTAAGAGTTCATAATCTTTGATTGCTATCGATTTTGCTAAATTTTTAGAAAGTTTTTTAAAATTTTTTTTATATTCACTATTAAATTTTTTTTCTGTCAACCTATTACTTAATTTATCGTCTGTTATATTTTTTAACTGAGATATATTTTTGGAAATCTTGGTATGTAATTTTGAATTATTTTTTTCTTCTTTCGTTAAGTTGATTGTTTTTATTTCAGCTTGATTTAATAGTTTATATAGAACGTAATATCTTTCTATAGCCTCCTCAGGAGTGTTTTCTAAAGATAAGCCTAGAGCTTCTCTCATTGATTTTCTAGCTTTATTCAATCCATAAATTTTTTGAATATTTTTCTTAGTAGCGGCATTAATTTTAGGATATTTTTTCTCAAATGTTTCTAAAGACTTTTTATTATCTTTTAATTGTTGCATATAAAAAAACTCAAAGTATGCCATTCCAAGGATAACTTGATCAGTATTTTTTTCCATCTGCCCTTTTTTGGTAATAAATGTATCAATGAACTTTTTCTGTGCAATTACCTGTTTTTGATGAAAAGAATTTTCAGTATTAGGAAACATACCAGGTGGTGTATCATTTATTTTTTCAAACTTTCCAAATTTTTGAAAATCTTCCATGAACACTCCAATCTTGATTTCCTTTTTTGACCTTTCTGTAGAATTGGCTACTCCAAAAAGAACTAAAAAAAATGAAATTAATAAAAATAATTTATTTACTTTTTTGTAATTGATAAATGGACACATAATGTTTCTTTTTAGGTAATGGAATAATTATAGGTACATCAGTGCACCTTGGAACAATTGATTTTTTTCCATAAATAATATTTTTATCATAATTTTCAAAATTTGTTTCTGGATGAGGATTACCATCATTTATAATAGGCCATGCATCACACGCTCTATAACCAAATAGTATTAGAGGTCTTGAGCCATTACTGTGATTTAAACCTGAACCATGAATTGTTCGACAATGAAAGAATGCAACAGAGCCTGCTTTACCAGTTAACGAAACTGATTTTTTAAAATTAATCTTATTTTTTTTAGTATTAATTTTACCTACAAAGTAATTATCATTGCTATGATGACTAAATAATTCTTTTTTATGGGAACCTTTTATAACCTTTAATGGACCATTTTTTTCATCACAATCTTCAAGATAAATACCTACTGTAATTAAATCATCATTTGTATGAGGATAAAAAGCAAAGTCCTGATGCCATTCAACTAAACTTCCTTTTTTCTTATTTGGTAATTTAAAATTTAATTTTCCAAGATGAAATCTTACTGTCCCGCCAATAAGCGTTTTTACTATATCAATTATTTTTTTGTTTCTTGATAAATCGTAAAATAATTTATTGTTATTTTGAGGGTTGTTTAATCGAAGTATTTCTTTATTTTTTGAAGAGTTGCTATTGAATACAAAGTGATAATTATTGTAACTTTGGGTTCCACCTTGATCTTTAACTTTTTTTTTACTGTTCTTTTCCTTTGTTACAATCTTATTAATAAGTGAATTTAACATATTGATATCTTTCTTTGAAATAAGTTCATCTTTTAATAAGTAGCCGTTTTTTTTATAGAAATTACTTTCAGATCTAGTGATGCTCATGAATAAATTTTATAATAAAAATATAATAATCCAATAAGAAAATAATCCAGATATTATTGTGGCTATTACATTTCTTGAAAAATAACCAACTAATATAGCAACTATTGCTCCAAAGATTTTAGGATCATTCATTTCTATAAAAGTTCCGTAATCATTAATAAATATTCCTGGAAATATTATTGCTGGAAACACAGCAGACG